>CANGHW010000012.1 GCA_947453695.1 Opitutia bacterium | reverse complement strand
CCCGGCCGCAGGACGAACGAGGAACGGCGTGCCGTCGGCGAGCGTGGGGGCGGTGAAGCGCTTGGGGTGGCCGAGATTGAAACCGCTTTGATTGAGATAAATCAGTGGGACGGAGGCGGGGGAGGCCGCGGCTGGGCCGTGAAAATCCGCCGGCGCCGCGAGCGGAGGGAGGGTGCGCACGGATGCGGGCCAGACGAGGACTTCGTTGACGCGGGCGCGGCCGTCGGGAGTGGACGTGATCCAGAGGCGCAGACGATCGGTGCGCACGGTGACGGTGTCGTCGAAGGCGAGGGCGAGGGCGGTGGCGCGGTTGTCGACGACGGTGGCAGAGGGAATGTCGGTCCACCGGCCCTCGGTCCAAAACTGCACGGTGAAACTGCGAAGGGCGCCGCCGGCGTCGAGGCCGGTATAGAGATGGAGCCCGGCGAGCGTCTGGGTGGAGCCGAGGTCGAGTTCAAGCCACGCGGGGCTGGGTGACGCGGTGCTGGTCCAGTGCGAGGCCTCGCTGATGACGCCGTCGATGGCCCGGTCGGCGGTGAACGCACCGTCGACGGAACTGCCGCGGGCGGCGCTAACTTTGAGCGAGGGCGAGGTGGGCTCCGCGGCGGCGAGTCCGGCGACTCCGAACACGCAAACACCGAGCAAGGAAAGCAGGAGCGGGCGGCCGAGTTTCATGGTGAGCGAGGGAGGGCTTGCAGTGCGACGAACCAGCGTTGCGCCATCTTGGCGGCGCCGGCGGCGTTGGGGTGGACTAGATCGGCGATGGTATCGGTGCGCCAGTCGAAGCCCGTAGCGTGATCGACGATAATAACGGGTTGCGCGGGGGTTGAGATCTTTTCAGCGAGCCGGGCTAGTTCGGCGTTGAGCTCGGGGATGTAGGAATATTTGGGGAGTTTCCCGGCGGTGATCACCTGCGCGAGCAGGACGGTCACCTTTGGATTCGCAGACCGCAGTGCGCCGATTAGTTGGGCGGTGGCGGCGATCATGCCAGGGACGGGGTGTTCGGTATCGAAGTGGTTGTGGCCGGCGTGAAGAAGCACGATGTCGGCCGGGGTGGAGGCAAAATGGGCAGGGACCGTCTGGGCGAGAAACTCGATATTTTTTCCGCCGTAACCTTCGTGGCGAAGCGGGCCGAGGTCCGACGGCGAGGTGCGGGAGCCGACGAACTCGGCGGCGCGGCCAGCGGCAGCCAGTTGCGCCGCGAGCAGGGTGCGGTAGTTCGCAAAGGTCGTGCCGCCTTCGGTAATGGAATCGCCGACGCACATGATCCGGAGCGGCCGGGTGGTAGACTCGGCACCTACTACGGAGGTAAACGAAAGCAGGAGGGCGACCAGGCTGGCGATGACGGGGCGAAGGGTCATGGCGCGGGCGCCAGCGCGGCGATCTCGGCCGCGGAGAGGGCGCGATTGTAGATGCGGACGTCGCCGAGCGTTCCTGTGTAGTTTTGATATCGCCGGGCTTTGGCCGGCGCCTCCGTTGCGGCGAGCGTGACGTCGCCGATGGCGTCGTAGAGTCCGCTGTTGGCGCCTAGTCGGCCCGGGGCGGAGGTGTCGGTGGGGCCGAAGCCGGAAACGTTGGCTTGGTGGCGCATTTTGCCGTCGACGTAGATCGACGCCATGCCGTGGTCGTAGACGCAGGTGAGGCGCACCGGAGCTGCCGGGCGGTAGGCACGGGCGGCGACGACATCGCGGTGCTCGGCGTGACTGCCGATCCGGAACATGACATCGCCCGCGGAGGTGAGGCCGATGCCCCAGCCCGCGCGGCCGGTCTTGGGCAGGCGAGTGAGCGGAAACGTATCGGCGAGTTTCGCGGGCTGCATAACGAAGGTGATCGTGACAGCGTCGCCGACCGCGCAGTTGCGACCGAAGAAATAGAACTTCTCGTCACCGGTGAATGGAATCGGCTCGCGCGCGGCGAGTTGCCAAATCGGTTCGCCGGCGCGGAAGGCGAAGGAACGCGAAGGGCGGGGAACCTGGCCGGGCAACGGCGGTTTCATGAACTGCACTTCGTCTATCTCGAGCCAGTCGCCGGCGCCAGCGGTGGAGACGATGGCGATGGTCACGCCGTGAGAGGCGACGGTGATGCCGGGGAGTCGGACCTCGTTCCACGAGGCGGAGACCGGGAGGGCGAGCGTGAGGTCGGGACCGCCGTGACCGGAGACGCGGATAGCAGCACCGGTGGGGGCACCGGCGCGACGCACTCGTGCGCGGAGTTCGTAGTCACCGTTGCGGATGAATTGGAGCGTCTGCGCGGTGGTGACGGAGTAGGGGCGGTCGGACGAATGGCGCAGCTTGAAGTCGCCATGGGCGGCCTCGCCGTGGACGACGCGGCTGGCGGCGACGTCACCGGATTCCTGCCACGCGACGGGGAGTTGGAGGTCGACCTTGTCCTGATTATACTCGAAGCCGCCGTTGGCGAGGAGCGTGGCGCCGGGATAGTCGCGGGCGTAGTAGCGGAAGTAGTCGAAACGAGTCTCGCCGGGGAGACGGTCGGTGTCGACCTTGCCGACGCCGTTGAGGGCGGTGAGCCAGACGTTTTGCTGGGCGACGAGGTCGGGAAAATCAGCGCGGGCTACGACCTTGCCGTGATCGTAGAAGACCACGCCGTCGGGAGTATATTCGTAGGCGTCGATCCACCAACCGTCGGGCGGCAGCGCGAGCGGAACATGGCCGCGATGGGGCCAGGCGAGCTCCATGTAGCCGCGGGTTGAGACGTCGACGTAGAGATTGTTGCAGGCGAGCTTCTGGGTGGAGTCGACCTCGTGGGAGTCGATTTCGAAGATGGAGTTGTTTTCGGGACCGCCCTGGCCGCGTTGCCAAAAGGCGGTGTGCACGCCACGCCCGGCCATGAATGGCTGGGAGCGCACCTCGTAGTAACCATAGCCGAAGCGGTGTTTGCTGATCAGGCCGCCGCCGGTGTGGGCGGGGCGGCCGTCGACGACCTCGTGTTTCGCCTCGACGATCAGATGGCCATCGGCGACGCGGACATTGCGGGCGAGATTGAGGCCGTCTATGCCAGTGCCGGTTCGTGGGCCCACGCGGAAATTCCAATCCTGCTCGTTGACGCGGGAGCCGGAGAACTCGTCGGCGAACAGCAACTCATAGTCGGGAGAGGGCGGGGCGCAGCGAGCTAAGGGGACTGCGACGAGCGGAAGGAGCGCGACGGTGAGAAAGCGGCGAGCAAACATGGGGAAGACCGGGAGGACAGGGGAACGGGAAAAATTCGCCACACCAACGGTGGTGGAAGTAAAGTCGTTCACTCGGGGTGGGTCAACGGGAGGTGAACATTGAAGGAGGTGCCGCCGTCCTTGCGATAGCCGTCGGTGGCGCCGAACAGAGCGATGGGCTGGCCGCGGGCGTCGAAGAGCAGGGCCGGACGCTCAACCTGGGTGGCACTTGGCGAGCCGTCGGCCCACGTGAACTTGGCCCCGAGGACTTTGGGGTGATCGGCGGCGCGCCAAGCGAGGCCGTCGTCTGATTGAAAAAGCGCGAGGCCGCCCTTGGCGCCGGTGAACTGGCCGACGACATCGCGGGCGACAGCGTAGTAACGATTCCCCTCGGTGCGGCTGAACCACACGAACGGATCCTCGGCGAACATCCAGTGCTGGGTGGTGGACGGCGAATCGGGTTCGAAAATGCGTCCGGGGGTTTTGACGTAAGGCCCTTCGGGTGCGGCGGCGAGAGCGGCGCCGTAGCGGACGTTGCCGCCCATCGGCTTACCCGCGATGATTTGGACGGCCTTGTAGAGAAGAAGAATGCCGCCGTCGGGTCGAACTGCCGCAGCGGGATTGGTGACGCAGAGCGAGTCGAACGCGGTGGGATCAGCGCTCACGTCGACGATGGGCCGGTCGAACCGTCGCCAGGGGCCGGCGGGAGAGTCAGCGACGGCCACACCGATGCGCTGATGGTTGCGATGGGTCGGGTAGTCACGGCCGTCGCCGTATTCGCCCATGTAGAAAAGGTAGAATTTGCCGTTGGGGTGGCGCAGGACGTTGGGGTTGTGGGTGACGTCGCCGTCCCAAAATTTTTCTCCTGTGGCAGGGTTTACGCCGCGGGCGGGCAGGGCGACATTGATGAAGCGGTAGGGGCCGAGGGGCTGGTCGGCGATAGCGTAGGCGATTTCGGAGCGCAGAGCCCACCCAGGGGCAAAGCCGGCTGCGACCGGCCAGCGCGAATACAGGAGATGGTAGCGGCCGTCGTCGCCGCGGATCGGCGCGCCACACCAGATGTGCCAGGCAGGATCGGAGAAACGAGCGTCGAGCGGTGCGGGTTGCACGCGGGCGCCGAGGTCGAGCGGGGCAGGCGCGGCGGGGAGCGTGCCAATGATTGCCAGACCCAGCGTCGCAAGCAGCGGGTGAAGGCGAGGGAAGGGAGATTTCATGAGAGGCGAAAGGGAGCGGGCCGCGGAGGGCATTACTTTACCTTCCAGATTTTCACGTCGTCGATCCACACGGTGCTCGGCACGAGAAAGCTGAACCAGCGCTTCATGGGATGGGCGAAACCGGGCGAGCGATGGTGGGCAACCGGCTGACCGTCCACACTGAGACGCATTTGGTCGCCCTCGGTGACCAAGACGAGTTCGTGCCAAGCAGTGTCGGCCTTCCAAGGAACGGTGACCTGTTTCGTCTTGAGCAGCGCCTCGAGGTCGGCGGGCACCTTTTCTTTGCGATCGAGGTAGGCCTGGCGGCGCTGGCGGATTTCGAGATTCATCACGCCGGTCTTGTGGTCGATTAGTGTGACGCTCGAGGAGGAGAGCAGGGCGTAACAGAGATGTCCCGCGTGGATGTCCTTGGTCTCGCGGTCGACGAAACCGAGTTGGAGAGATTCACCCTTGGTGAGGCCGGGGAACTTGAAACGGATGACGGCGCCGCCGTCGGTGAAGCCGGCCTCGTGATGGATGTGGGCGGCGTGGCCAGCTTCCTTGGTGGCGCTGCTGATTTTTAGGATGCCGGCGTCGAGATCGGCCATCTTGATCTGTGGCACGCGGTCGGCGGTGGCGCTGTTCCAACCGTTGCCGATGGCCTTGGCGCCGTTGCCGGTTTCTTCGCGTTCGAAGGCGTCGTGGAACAGGAGTGTGCCCTTGGTTTGGAGCCACGCGGCGTCGCCGGCGGCACCCGCTGAGTTTGCAGGAGCAGCAGGAGTTGCGGCTGAACCAAGACTGATGCCAAAGGCGATATACAGCGCGGCAACCGTCATTCGCAGGGAGAGTGGCATCGGTGGGAAGTGTGACGGAGTCGAGGGGGCGTTGGTTGCTGGGCTAACGCGTGGTGTGATTGATCCAACCGATAGCTGCCCGCGGGGCGAGGAACGCGGTGCCGTGCTTCGCGCCGGACGGGAATTTGAGCGTCTTCACGTGCGTCCATGTGACGAGGTCGGGCGAAGTGCCCAACTGCATGCCGTGGCCCGCGGGTTCGTCCCAATAGAGCCACCACTGGTCGCGGTAGCGGAGGAGCGACTGGCCTTCAGCCATGGATTTGGACCGGTCGGGGTGGGTGAACATCGGCGAATGAGTGCCGGCGATGGGGGCGGAGACGGGAGTAAAGTCCGGATGATCGAGATCGGGACCGGTAAAGGTGAGGCGGAGGTTTCGGCCGGGCATCGGTGTGACGTCGGGATCGCGCGAACATTTCACCACCATTACCCAGCGTTCGCCAGTGGTATCGACGCGCATCACGGCGTCGATGCCGCTAAAGCCTTGATCAAAGAAGAGACGGGCTGGAGTGAAGTCGGTGCCGTCGGTCGTGCGGGTGATGAAGATGCGGTTGTCGTAGGATGAAGTGTTGTTGCCCAAGTTATCGCTGCCGTCGCCGTCGGTGCGCTCGCGCGGCGTCGTGCTGGAAAAGAGAACGAAGAAGTCCCGCTTGAACGGGTCCCGATGGAACTCGGGCGCCCAGATGTTGCTGGGCTGGTCGGCGGCGGGGAGCGACTCGGGGAACGGACGAATTTGTCGAGGCTTGCTCCACGTCACGAGATCCCGCGACTCGGCGTAGCCGAAGACGCGACCCGTCCAGTGGGAGGTCCAGACCATGCGAAATAGGCCGTCGTGAAAGAGGATCGAGGCGTCGCGCGTGAGGTTCTGGCCAGGCCACGGCGGCGGCGTGAAAATGGGACGGTCGTCGTTAAGTGGGGTAAAGGTGAGGCCGTCGGCACTCTGCGCGAGGAAGACGCCGGCCTGGCCGTTGTCGCGAAAGTAGGTGAAAAGAAGGACGTCGTCCGAAGCAGGGGGGGCGCTGAAAAGAAGAGGAAGCTGCGCGGTAACAACGGCGACCCAAAGGGCGAGTCGAGCGAGACACTGAGGCGGACGAGTGCGAGTATTCACGGCTCGCGATTCGCTCAAAGCATGAGGTTGGTCGTGAGCGCGAATTTGCGGGGGGAGTATTGGTATTGGAAGTAACGGATGGTGCCGTTGGTGCTGCGGGGCAGCGCGAGGATCTTCTGGCGGTCGAGGAGGTTGTCGACGTTGAGCTGGATGGACATCCGGGACTTGGCGAAGCCCTTGAAATTGTAGACGACGAAAGCGTTCTGTTGGAGCTTGTCGGGGTAGTAGAAAATTTTGCGCTTATTGGCGTCGGCGGCGTCGGTATACATGTAACCGCGGAACTTGCGGGCGTAGGTGGTGGCGACACCGAGGACGAGGCCCTTGAGGCGGCCCTCGCTGACCTGAAAACGGTTGATGCTACTGAAGGAGTTTTCGGCGTAGCCGGTGGTGGCCTCGCCGGCTTTGCGGACGATCAGCTCCGGGACTGGCGGGACGAAGCCGAGTTGATGGGCGGAGATGGGCAAGGCGGTTTTATTGGTGCCGACGCCGGTGGTGCGGAGACCGAGCGCTTGGGAGTTGAGGATGGTGCCGGAGTCGGGATCGAGATTGGCGAAGTAGGGGCTGGTGCGGTCCTTCAGCATGGCGAGGGAGAGCGCAGTGGTGGCGCCGGTTGGTTGGGTGGGATCGACGGGAACCATGAGCGGCGAAAGCGCGCCGGTGGCGGCGTCCTTGATGGCTACGACGGACTGGCCGCCGAAGGTCGTAGTGTTGAATTCGTCGTTGTAGAAAATCGGGAGGATGACGTCGCTGCGTTCGGAGCCGTTCGATTGGGTCCAACTGAAAGTGATCTGCCATGGCTTGAACGGCCGGGCCGAGAGGCTGGCGCTGATACCGTCGGAGGTGCGGCTGAAGACGTAGCCGGCGCCACCGTTGCGGCCGTTGATGCCGTTGGGATCAACGTCATCGCGGACGCCGCCGAGCGTCGCGGCGAAGTTCTCACCGGTGGTTTGGTAGTAGGTGATGTTGCCGGAGACGCGGTGATCCCAGAGCGAAAGCTTGAGACCGCCCTCGCGGGTGACTCCCTTGCCGATGGGAAGGACGACGTTGAAAACGTCGCGGTCGGTGGCGAAATTGATCTTCTGATTCACCGCGTAGTTCACGTAGCCGCGGATGCCTTGGACGGGCGTGTCGAAGACGACTCCGTAGGTCTTGCTGCCGTAGTTGATAGGCCCCTTGAAGACGGTGGTGGTGGTGCGGATGGTCTCGGCGTTTTCGAAACGGAGGCCGACGAGCGTGTCGATACGACCCTTCCAGTAAGAACTGGAGAAGCTAGTGCCGTAGCCCTTCTCGTTGGTGTCGTCGTTGGCGAATGCGCCGCTGGTCGGTTGGCCGAGAGCGTTGACCGGGCCGCCGAGGCCGTCGGGGTTGGCGGCAGTGGCAGGAACGGCGCCAGGATAGACCTGAGTGTTCCACGCGTAGCGTTTGCCGTTGGGATGGACGATGATGTCCTGGGGCCACTTGAGATTGCCGGGCATGCTGCCGGAGAAGATCGGGCGCCAGAAAGCCGGCATCTGGGTGCGGCCGGAGTCGGCGTTGGTGATCTGGGCTTTGTTTTGGACCCAGCTGCCGTCGGCGTTGATTTCGTAGAAGCGAGCGGTGCGGCTCACCACCCACGAATCCATGCCGGTGTAGAACACGCTGAGCCGGTGGTCGCCGAAGCGGCCGAGGTCACGGTGGCCGACGGCGGTGGCTTTGTAGCCGTGGGCACCGGTGGAGAAGGGCGAACCACCGAGGGAGGTAAAGACGGCCCACTGACGGAGCGGGGCACCGGCGGCATCAGTGGCGAGGTTGCCCGGATGGTCGGGATGGAAGAACTGGGTGCTCAGGGGAGAGAGGGCGCGGTTGATGCGGTCGTCGTGGCTGTAGCGAAGCTGGAATGCCAGGTCCTTGTGCGGCGTGAGGTCGACGGTGACGCTCTTGGATTTGTTGATCCAGTGCTGGCGCGGGACGACGCCGAGAAGGGAGTCCTGATTGGTGAGCGTGATGAGGTTGTTGAGCAGCGCGGAGCCGCCCAGGCCGGTGAGGTAGGCGGTGGACTGGTTGTCCATGTTCACGCCGTTGCTGAGGGTGAAGCCGGCGGGGACGCGCACCGTGGCGCCGGAGGAGATGATCGCGGCGCGCTCATAGTAGCGGTAGTCGCCGAAGACATTGAGCCACGAGTAGGGCCGGAGGGTGACGGAAGTCTGTACGCCGCGCTGGTCCAGGCCGAGGAAAGGCCGGTAGTAGCGGTCGCCAGAGTCGAGGACGTTGAGGCGGAAGCCGAAACGCTTGGCCCCGACGTTGAGCCCGTAGTTGAGGTCGGCGGTGTGGGTGCGTGAGCCCTCGGAATCGTATTTGGTGCTGAGGGTGAGCGAGCGTTGGTTGACGCGGGCGCGCTTGGTGTTGACGACCATCACGCCGCCGGGCTCGCCTGAGCCGTAGAGGAGATTGTTGGAGCCGTTGACCGCCTCGGCGCTCTCGACATCGAAGGAGTTAAATCCGGACGTGGACGAACGGAGGAAGCCGTCACGACGCGGTTCACTCATGCTGAAGCCGCGGCTGGAGAGACCGGCAGGCTGGGCGCCGTCGCCCTCCTGCATGCCGCGCTGGTCCTCGTTGCCACCGCCAAACAGCATGGCACCGAGGCCGCCGTATTCGGTGAGCAGCTTGAAGATGTCGCCGCCGCCAAGCTCGTTCATCATGGTCCGCGTGAGGACGCGGGCATCGACCGGTGCCTTGTTGAGGGAGGTGCTGACGCCCGTGAGGGAGTTGGTGTTGGTGGCCTCGTAACTGTCGCTTTCGGCCAGGACCTCAAACGGGGATAACACGACGGCATCGGCGGGAGCGGGGGCCGGGGCAGGCTTCGTGGCGGGGGCAACCGTCTGCGCGTGCGTAACGCTGACAAGCAGGGCGAATCCGGTGCAGCGGAGGAGGGATGAAAACCTGGCGGTTGGTGCAAACACGAAGAATTTCATGGGGCAGAGGTAGGTTTTTGATTTCACGATCCGGGGGACGTATCGGGTAAATTGCTGCTAGGTGATCTGTTCGCTCGGGTGCGTTCTAACTGATAGGGCCCACCCGCGCGATGAGTGCGGGCGGGCCAGAGCAGAGCCAGCTGATCAGGGTGATCAGAACTTGCGCGTGACGTCGAACGAGATGACGCGTGGCAGGCCGACAAGAGCCCGGGTGTTGCTGCTGGCGGAAGGAATATAGTAGCGGAGGTTTGCTACGTTATCGACCTTCACGCTGTAGCCCCAGCCGTTGCGCCACAGGTTGGCGCCGAGATTCCATACGGTAGAAGACGGGATGAGAGAGTTGGAACGGTTCGTCGTCGGAAATGGTGCGAGGCCGGAGAGAACCCCTTGATTCACACTGTCGGTGTAGACAAAGCCGCCGTTTACGCTGAGTCCTTTGAGCGCGCCTGACTTGAACGAGTATTTGCCGAAAAGCTTGGCGACGTTGCGGGGATACCGGCTGATTTCCAGATTGCTCGTAGTTGAACCGCCCGCTGCGGTGAGGGAGCCGCCGACGAGCGTGATCGCCTTGGTGCGCGAGTAGCCAGGGAGGAGTTGGAAACTATCCGTCACGCTCACCACCCCACTGACGTCCCAGCCCTTGGCTTCGACCTGACCGATGGCGGCCGAGGTCTCCCCGCGCGGTCCGGTCGTGCCGGTGGCATAGGAGAGGATGTTGTTGGTCTGGGTGAGCTCGTAGTAGGAGATGGTGGAGGTGATCCGGCCGTCGAGAAAACCAGTCTTCACGCCGGCTTCTTTTTGCTCGCCGATTCCCGGAGCAAAAATCTCGCCGAGGTTGTTGGTCGTGGTGCGCGCCTCGTAGGATTCGGAGTAGCCGACGAAAACGCCAAGGGACTTGGTCACGTCGTAAACCGCACCCAGGCGCTTGGTTTGGTCCCAGTCAGAATGACCGGTGGTCTTCGTGTCGAGGGCAGTGCGGCCGGCGCGAGCGGCTGCGAGGTTTTCGGCCTCTTGGCGGCGACGGGTGCGGTTGGAGACTTCGGATTTGATGAAGCGGATGCCGGCGACGAGCTTGAGGTGGTCGCTGAAGAAATTAGTCTGATTGTTGAAGTAAAGGCCGCGGGCATCGGTCATATTTTGCTGCTGGTCGTAAGTGACGATGGGGGCGGGATAAGCGTATTGGCCGTAGCGCGGCGCGAACAGGTCGATAGGCGCATTGGCGATGCCGCCCAAACCGCCCTGGGTGCGGCGGATGCTGATTTGGTTGGGGTCGAGTTTCCACTCGAGGCCGCCGACGGGCCGAAACACAGCGGAACCAAGGTTAAACTTCCCGGCCAAATCTGCCTGCAGATAGTAGTTTCCGACGTAGCGATCCTGCTGCTGCACGTAGCCGAGGGGATAGCCATTGGCGGCATCGGCGGCGCCGCGATTGATGGTGCGGTTGTCGCCATTAAGCGCGGTGGCTACCCGGGGGTCGTCATCGTAGAGAAAATTTGCCGTGGTGAACGTGGAAGCGCGGAACGCCCAGTCCGGGGTGAACTGATGGGTGAATGTCGTCATCATGGAGTATTTTTTGTTGTTCGTGTGCCGGTAGCTCTCCTCCGGGTTACTCGCGGTCGGCACGCGAATGATGGCGCCGTTGGCCGAGCGATCGAAGTAGTCGTAGCGGTAACCGACTACTGTCCGTTGCCACGTGATGTCGGGCTCGATCGTGAGCTTGGTCTTGTCGCTAATCTTCCAAAGCAGCGTCGGACGGATAAATTGCCGGTCGGTCTTCATGAAATCCATGAGTCCGTCCGTATGTTGCACGGCGGCGATGACCCGGTAGGCAAATTTCTTGCTCTGCCCGATCGGGCCGGTGGAGTCGTAAACGACGCGCAGGTTGGTGGAATCGTTGCGGTAGGAGACGCCGAGCGAAGAAGCCGCCTTGAACGAGGGCTTCTTCATGATGCGGTTCACGATGCCGCCGACTCCGGCGACGTTGCCGAAAAGAATGCCGGCGGGGCCTTGCAGAACCTCGACGCGTTCGACGGCGGACTGCTCGGTGGGAAACGACCGCGAGATCGTGAAGCCGTCTGCCAAGGGCAAGCCGCCGGCGAAACCACGGATCTGATAGGTCTCGTTGCGATAGTCGCCGTCGAGATTGAGCCCCGGGGCGAAGCGGAGGATGTCATTCAAATCGAAGGGAATCTGGTCTTTGATGAAGGCCTCGTTGAGCACGTAGATATTGCCCGGAATATCTTTGATCGGGGTATCGTTCTTCGTCGCCGAGACTGCGTTGGTGGACAGAATACCGCGGTCAGATTCGGTCGTTACCTCAAACACGTTCAGGCGGAGAATTTCGTCCCCGCCCGGCGGTTTTGCGGACGGACTATTGGTTTGTCCTGGGAGCGGCTGGATCGTTGCGAGGACAGCGATGCAGAGCGCCAGGGGCAGGTGCAGAGCGGGGCTAGTTTTCATGGACAGCGGGGTTATGGGTGTAGAGCGGCGGGTTTAGGGAAAATGCCGGCCGAAGGGTGGACTTCTTACAGAGACTGGAGTGAGTCGGGGTTACCTATTGCACTCGAACAGTGAAATGGTGAAATCGTTCACCATGTCTGAGGCCAAAGGTCAGGTTGTTACGCTCAAAGATGTCGCCGCCCGCGTAAGGCTCTCGTTGGCGACGGTATCGTATGCACTGCGCCAGAATCCGAAGATTCCAGCCGAGACGCGTGAACTCGTGCTGACCGTGGCGCGCGAACTAGGTTATCGGCCGAACCCGCGGGTCGCCAGTCTCATGGCCCACATCCGCGGGGCGCAGTCGCGGCCACATACAGAGTGTATCGCGTTTGTCTGGGTGCACACGAGCCGGCGAACATCTCAGCGCGATCCGTTCATGCGACTGGTGTTCGCCGGGGCGAAGATGCGGGCTGAGCAGGCGGGGTTTCGCCTCGAACAGTTTTGGACCAACGACGACGGGATGACGGATCGCCGGCTGCAGGATATTCTGCGTGCGCGCGGAATAGTGGGCGTGGTGTTGTCACCGGTGACCACGGCGGAGTCGGCGCTCGCGCTCGATTGGGACTGGAGCCTGTTTGCGACTGCGGTGATCGGCAATGTCACCTGGACCCCCGAACTGCACCACGCGGGGCACCATCACTACTTGGCCATGCGAATGGTGCTGCGCGAACTGGCCAAGCTTGGTGCGATGAGGCCGGCGGTATTGATTGAGCCGACGAGCAATGAGCGGGCGAAGCGAGCTTGGGAAGCGGCGTTTCTCACGCACTTCGCCGCGCCGAGTAAGGCCCGCAGTCTAGTGCGAGTGACCGTGGCAGAAGAGCAACGAGAACTCGCCGGATGGTTGCGGGCGAGCGATGCGGATGCGCTGATTGTGAGCACGGCGGAGTTACTCACGGTGCGCGGCGTAAGCGAGGTCAGCCGACGCCGAAAGTGGCCGATCGCCACGCTTTATTGGAGCGCGGAGCTGCCGCCGGAGATTGGTGGTATCGACCAACGCTACGACCGCGTGGCAGCCCACGCGGTCGATCTCGTGGTGGCGCAGCTCAACAACAACGAGTGCGGGCCACCGGAATTGCCGAGCATGATCCTGTTTCCCGGCCGGTGGGTGCCGCCGGCGACGGCACCCGGAGCGACGGGACGAAACGGATGATGGGGCGACTCAGTAGGTCAGGCGCGTCGTGATCGCGAGTTTGCGCGGGGCATTGAACCACTGCGCGTAACGGAGCGTGCCGTTCGAACTGTTGATGAGGTAGAGCACGCGGTTCGAATCGAGCAGGTTGGACACGTTAAGCTGCACGGACGCGCGCACCCAACGCGACGGACGGAAATTGTAAGTCGCAAAGAAATCGTGGGTGACGCGGTCGGGGAAGAGGAACATTTTCCGCTTATTGCCGTCCGCGGCGTCGTTATACATGTAGGCGCGGTAGTTTTGCTGATAGCTGGAGACGACACCCGAGGAGAGGCCGCGGAGTTTGCCCTCGGAGAACCGATAGGTGTTCACCCAGCTGTAGGATTTTTCGGCGTAGCCGACCGTGGCTTCACCCGCACGACGCACAATGAGGGTGCCGCCGGAGGGAGACACGAAGCCAAGTTGGTGGTCGGTGATGGGCAGACCGTTCACGCCGGTGCCAACTCCGGGGGTGAGAAGGCCGAGGTTTTGGGCGTTGGTGATTTGTCCGCCTTCAGGATCGATCAGCGCGCGGTAGGGGCTGTTAGGATCCTTCATCATCGCAATTGAAAGCGGAATTTGGGTGGAAGTGGGATCTCTAGGATCGGAAGGGACGAGGAACGGCACAATCGGTGCCGTGGCATTTGCTTTGATACCGACTACAGTCTGACCGCCGACCGTGGTGGTATTGAACTGGTCGTTGTAAAACTGTGGGAGGTCGACGTTGGTGCGTTCCGAACCATTGGCAGTGGCGACATTGATGCGCATTTCCCAATTGCGCGTCGGACGGGCCGAAAGGGTAAAGTTATAGCCGTCGGATTTCTTGCTGTAAGTGTAGGCGTTGCCTCCGTGACGGCCATTGATGCCGTTGGGATCGACGTCGTCTCGGTTGCCGATCGTCGCCGTGAAGTTTTGGGCCTCCGATTGATAGTAATTTACATTGCCGGAAAGTCTCCGGTCGAAGAGGTCCAATTTGAAGCCGACGTCCTTGCTGACGCCTTTGCCGGGGGGCAGCGGTTCGTTGTAGATGTCGCGCGTAGTGTCGAAGTTGATTTTTCCATTGGAGCCGTAGTTGAACGACATGCGTAGATCCTTGATCGGCGTGTCGACCACGGTTCCCAGGTTGATGCTGTCGTAGGAAATCGGGCCGCGCTTCAAGCCGAGGTGTTTGCGGAACCCCGTGGCTTCCTCGCGTCGGATACCCGCCATGGTGTCGATGCGGCCTTTCCACCATTCACTGAAGACGCTGGCGCCCCAGCTTTTTTCATCGGTGTCATCCATCAGGTAGGAAGTGTTGCTGGGGTTGCCGGTGGTGGCGTTGGCACCGCCCGAGACTCCCATGGGATTGCCGGCGGTGGCTGGCACGGCGTTGGAGTAAACTTGGGGTGCAAGTTTATAGGTCTTCCCGTTGGGGTTAGTGATGGTGTCAACGCGCCAATCTTTGCCCCCGAGAATTGCGTCCGGGAAAATCGGGACCCAGGCGCCGGGCATCAGATTTCGGCCTGATTCGGCATTCGTGACGTTGGCGAGATTCTGGATGATCGCGCCACTGCTATCGGTCTCGTAGAAGCGCAAGTTCATCTGATTGACCCAAGACTCCATATCCTGACGGAAAACGCTGGCCTGATGGCGGCCAAACCATTTGCCGAAGTCTTTTTGGTAGGCGAGCGCCGCACGGTAACCACGTGCCCCGGTCCAGAATGGGGTGGCTACGACGGAGGTGTTGAATGCCCATTTTTGTCCGACCTGACCCGTGACGGGATCGACGTAAAGATTACCGGTCGCGCCGGGCGCGAAAACCGTGGTGCTGCTCGGGCGCGGAGCGTCATTAACCCGGGCGTCGTGCCCGTAGCGCACTTGAATGGCGAGGCCTTCGGCAAGTGTGGCTTCAGCGACAACTGACTTGATGTAGTTATAATAATCGTCGCGCGTGTAGGGTCCTGTCGCAGAATCGACTTTGGTTAAATCGAAGACGCCGCCGGTGATTTGGGAGATCTCGGGAAACGCGACGAGATAGCGGGTGGATTGATTGTCGACCCGCGTGCCATTGGGCAGGAGCCACGTCAGCGGAGCCCGGACAGTAACGGCCTGGGCAAAAATCGTGTCGCGATTGTAATAGCGATATTCACCGCGGATTTGCAGGCGCTTCCAGGGCTGAACCGTGGCGGTGAGGTGGTAGCCCTCAGCATGGCGTTTGAGGCCCGGGCGGAAGTAGTTCGTGTCGTCGCGCACACCATTTACGCGGAAGGCGAAATATTTCATGCCGACCTGGGCATCGAGGGTGTAGCGGCGCGTGCCCTCTGAGTCGCCGGTGGCGGCGACGGTCATCGTGGGGCGGCGGTTGAGGTAGGCGCGTTTTGAGGCGGAGGTGATGACGCCGCCGGCATCGCCGGAGCCGAAGAGGAGGGAGTTGGACCCACCAATCGCTTCGACGCGGTCGATATCAAAGGTGTCGAGCAGCGTAGTGTCTGAGCGGAGAAACCCATCGCGGCGCGGGTTGTTGATTTGGAGACCGCGCATCGACATACTCTTGGGGTCCTGTCGATCGCCCTCAACCGTGCCGCGCACATCTTCGTTGCCATTGCCAATCAGTGCGGCGCCTAGCCCGCCGATCTTCCATAGCATATCCGTCATGTCGACGGTGCCCATGTCGTCCATGAGCTGGCGGTTAAAGATTTTGGCGTCGAGCGGGGTCTTATTGAGTGAAGTATTGGTGCCGGTGACCGAGTTGGTGTTGGTTGCGTCGTAGGTATCAGATGCGTCGGCGCTTACCTGGAACACATTAAGCATGACCGCGTCTTCTGCCTGTTTCTTCTTGGCGGCCTCCGCCTCTGTTGAGGAGGACGTCGGCGCAGGAGAGACTGCCTGGGCAAGTAGGATCGGAGACACGAGCAGGGCCAGGGCAGCACAGATGGCCGGCGGTGACACGCGCAAGTAATGGGGTCGGGTAGGGAGGTGCTTCATGATTCGGTCAAAATTTACGGGGTAGTAGTATACAGAAGAATCGTCTGGCCACAGGAGTGGCCTGACGAGCGGGGGAGGGTGGGGTAGCGGGGCGCTGACAGAAAGTTAGTCCGATGATTGCGCGAGCTAAAGTTTGTGAAGCTCAACCCTGATATCGGTGAAATCGTTCACCATTTCGGGTTTTGGTGGTAGCTAGTGCTCCGGGGGGATTCTTAGGGTGGTGAGGCGAAAACAAAGACAGGTGAGGTATCTAAAAGAGGGGGGATTTGAGCGTGAAGCCTAATGCTTTTCAAATATGTCACCCCCGCTGCTGCTCCGCTTCGAGTGGTGGCGTCGGCTGCGATGATGTCGATGGTGGCGTTTACGGGAGCTTCGGGGCTTCCGGAGGAGCAAAAACACGATACCGGCTGCGACGATCGCGCAAATCAGCCAAAACCAAATGGGGATGACGATGGGGTCTGCTGACTCGTCCATTTAAAGACGGACTTAGTATGACCGGCGTGGGGCAGTGCAATCCTACAAACCAATTTGGGCAGGGTTTGATCCTAAACGTAATGGTTGAGCGCCGACTGCCGGGCGGTTTTGTTAGTTTTGTGCGGATAGGGGCAGAGTCGGGACTTGACAGCCAGATAGCGCGCCGGTGATGTCGTCAGCTTTTCCAAGCAAGAAACGCTCCGCAAAACATCTGTCATGGCTCTCAAAATTCGTCTCACCAAGGTTGGCTCTGTGCATCAACCCCTCTATCGTGTGGTTGTCGCCGAGGCCCGTTCGCGTCGCGATGGCGACCCCGTCGAAAACCTCGGCACCTATACCCCCAAGACCAAGGGTAACCCCATCAATCTCAAGCTCGACCGCGTCGATTACTGGATCAGCAAGGGTGCAGTTCCGACCAACACGATGCACGCCATGATCAAGAAGGCCCGCCGCACGGCTCAGGCCGCGGCTCCAGTGGCTGCCAGCTAATTTCATAGCGAGTTTTTCGCGCTAATCGCCCAACCGGCCACGGTTTGGGCGATTTTTGTTTTAACTGCGGCCAAGTGCAGGGAACTCGTTCTAATTCTTAGTCATCAAGTCGCCATGTCACTCAGCATCGATGTCCTGACGCTGTTTCCGCGGATGCTCGACGGATTCCTGGCTGAGAGTATTTTAGGGAAGGGCATCACGGCCGGACATCTCGCGGTTAAAGTGCACGATGTGCGCGCTTGGTCGACCGACAAGCATCGCCGGGCGGACGATCGACCCTTTGGTGGCGGAGCGGGCATGGTTATGACGCCCGAGCCGGTGTTTGCGGCGATTGAGCAACTGCAGACACCGGGCTGCCGCCGAATCTATCTCACGCCAGACGGAACTCCGCTTTCTCCCGCACTGGCGCACGAGCTGTCGCAACAGCAGCACCTCGTTATGCTGAGTGGACATTATGAAGGGATCGATCAGCGCATCCGGGATGGCGTGATTGATCAGGAGATCAGTATCGGTGATTATGTGCTGACAAACGGCACTTTGGCGGCCGCCGTGGTGATTGATGCCTTGGCTCGTTTCATTCCTGGTGTGCTCGGCGAGGAAAAGTCATTGACGCACGAATCCTTCACCAACAAGTTGCTCGACTTTCCTCAATACACGCGTCCCGCCGAATTCCGCGGCATGTCCGTTCCAGAGGTTCTGCTCTCTGGAAATCATGCTGAAATCGAAAAGTGGCGGCACGCGCGACAACTGGAAAAGACCCGCACAGTCCGACCCGATTTACTCAAATAACTCAGCCATGAACCCGATCATTACCGAAATCACCGCTGCTCAGGTGAAAAAAGATATCACGCCGTTCAAAGTCGGCGACGGCGTGCGCGTGCACACGAAGGTCCGCGAAGGTGACAAGGAGCGTGTTCAGATCTACTCTGGCATCGTCATCGCCCGCAAAGGACATGGCATCCACGAAACCTTCACGGTTCGCCGCATCAGCTACGGTGAGGGCGTCGAGCGCGTATTTCCGGTCAACTCCCCCAATATCGACAAAGTCGAGGTTGAGCGCGAGTCCGAGAACATGAAGGCCCGCCTTTACTACCTCCGCAACCGCACCGGCAAGGCCGCGGTCGCCGTGCAGGTCAAGGATCGCGCCGCAGAGATCCACGCGGAGAAGGCGGCAGCTGCGGCTGCTCCCGCTGCCAGCTAAGCAAGCGCCCAATAGATTGATTTCCAAAGCGAGCCCGGACACGGGCTCGCTTTTTTCATGTCCGTCATGAGCTGAAAATCTGCTTCCCCGACGCGCATGCGCTCTCTACTACTGACAAGATTTTTCAAAACACCATGACGCTCCAGACGCTCCTCCTCGCTAAAGCAGCCAATCAGGCCCGCGGACTCGCCATCGATGCCGTGCACGCCTGCTCCTCCGGCCACCTTGGCCTACCGCTCGGCTGCGCCGAGATCGGTGCCGTCCTTTTCGGCCACGCGCTTTCGCTCAATCCGGCCAGCCCCCAATGGAAGAACCGCGATCGCTTCGTGCTCTCCGGTGGTCATGGCTCCATGTTTCTCTACGCGTGGCTGCACCTGAGCGGTTACGATGTCTCGCTTGAGCAGGTGAAGAAGTTTCGGTCGCTGCACAGTATTACTCCCGGTCATCCGGAGTTTCATGAGACTCCCGGTGTCGAAGCGACCACTGGTCCTCTCGGCCAGGGCATCGGCAACGCCGTCGGTATGGCCCTCGCCGGCAAAATGGCGGAGGCGCGTTTCAACACCGCCGAACACACGATCTTCGATTATCATGTCGTCGCTCTCGCTGGCGATGGCTGTGTGCAGGAAGGCGTCGCGATGGAGGCCTCGGCCTTTGCGGGTCACCAGAAGCTCGATAATCTAATTTTGATTTACGACTCGAACGACGTCACGCTCGACGCGATGGCCGCGAAGACCCAGAGCGAGAATGCCGCCGCCCGCTACAAGTCCATTGGTTGGGAAGTGCAGACGGTCGATGGTCACGACATGAACGCCTTCTTGAAGGCCTTCATTAAGGCGAAAAAGACGAAGTCGGGCAAACCCCAGCTCATCATCGCCAAGACCATCATCGGTAAAGGCATTGCCGAGGTGCAAGGCACGGCCAAGGGCCACGGCGAAGGCGGAGCGAAGTTCTCCGAGACCGCCCGGGCTTCCCTCGGCCTGCCTGCTGACCAGCACTTCTTTGTCAGCGACGACGTGCGCGCCTATTTCGAGGGCAACAAACAGCGTTTGGTGCGCGCGTGCAACAAATGGCACAAGACCTACAAGGCGTGGCGCGAAGCCAACCCGGAGAAGGCGGCGCTCCTGGATTCCGCAGCCACGGCGCCCACGGCCGCCGCGCTGCTCGAGAAAATCCCGCCTTTCGCGGCCGATGCCAAGCTCGCCACCCGCGCTGCCGGTCGGGACGTGCTCCAGCCGATCGCTGCCGCGCTACCGCTGCTCCTCGGAGGCAGCGCCGATCTTTACGGTTCCACCCTCAACTACATCGCAGCCGACAAGGATTTCGACGACACCAACCGGTCTGGCCGCAATATCCGCTTTGGTATCCGCGAACACGGTATGGCTGCCATTGCCAATGGCGTGGCTTACGACGGCCTCTTCCGTCCCAGCATCGCGACCTTTCTCGTATTCGCCGATTATTCGCGTCCCTCGATGCGCATCGCGGCGCTCGCCAAGCTTCCGGTTGTTTACATCTACACGCACGATTCGATTGGCGTCGGCGAAGACGGCCCGACGCACCAGCCGGTGGAAACTGTCTCCGGCCTGCGCGTAATTCCAAATCTCGACGTGATTCGTCCGGCCGATCCGGAGGAAACTGCCGGGGCGTTTGCCGCGGCGCTCGAACGCGTTGATGGCCCGACACTCCTGGCGCTCACCCGTCAGAATCTGCCGACGCTCAACGAAATCCCAGTTCAGACCCGGCGCGAAGGCGCGATCAAGGGCGGCTACATCGCCGTCAAGGAAACCGCGGTGCTGTCCCACATCCTCATTGCCACGGGAAGTGAACTCCAACTCGCGATCGCGGCCGCCAAGGTGCTTGGCGCTGGTGTCCGCGTGGTGTCGCTACCCTGCACCTCGCGCTTTGACCGGCAATCTTCCGAGTATCGCGAGAGCGTGCTTCCGTCTGGATGCCGTAAACGCGTCGCCGTCGAGGCCGGTGTCACTGTCTTGTGGCACAAATACGTCGGCCTTGATGGCAAGGTCGTCGGTATCGATCGCTTTGGGTTGAGTGCGCCCGCGCCCACCATATTCAAGGAGCTTGGGGTCACGGTCGAAGCCGTGGTAGCCGCAACACAGTCGCTCTAAGGTTTCCGGAGACGGCGGCATGGTTTACGTGCCGCTGGTTCGCACTCCGCAAATGTTTTCAGGCCCGCCTCCCCGGCGGGCCTTTTTTCGGCCTGATTAGCCGCCATGCGTTGTCTCATTATGTGCGGTTACTTTTGTGCGCGAACGCCGGCTCAGCGCTTGCTTTTCTCGTTAGCCGCCTAACTATCTGCCTCCTTACCTTTTTCGGGCATGCCCAATCTCCTCCTTAAAGATCTCCCTCGCTACGAGTGTTTACTCGAATCCGCCAAGGAGTTTCCCGACCTCGATCCGTCGGCGGCGGAGGCTTATCTGCATCTCTTGCGTGCGGGTGACGATGCCTTTGGGGTCTCGGAGCGCCATTTGCACGAAGCCGGGATTACGCAGGGGCGTTTTTGTGTGCTGATGTTACTGTGGCGGAGCGTCCAGCCTCGCGCCGCCACCTTGATGGGGGCTGATGCGTGCACTCCCGGACCTCGCACCCCGGCCGAGCTCGCTGAAGGTGCCGGAGTGACGCGCGCGACCATGACTGGCCTCATCGACACGCTGGAACGCGATGGCTTCGTGCGACGCGAGCCCGATCCGGTTGATCGCCGGATGATGTCGGTTCGCCTCACCCCCAAGGCCGAAGACTTTCTTCGTAATTTTTTGCCCGATCATTTTCGCGTCACGTCGAAGCTCATGAGCGTGCTCACCGAATCGGAGCGGAAGACGCTGGTGCGCCTCCTCAACAAGATTTCCACGCAGGCGAGCACCATGATGACTGCCCCGGAGGCGGCGCCGCCGGTCTCCGTCCGCGTGATTTGACTTTCACTGCCATCGTTTAGTCCTGACACCCACTACACCACGTATCGCCATGCTAAAGAAATTCATCATCGCCCTCGCCGGATTCGCCGTCGTCGTGTTCGCCCTTGGCGCCGTCAAGGTCGCTCAGATCAAGGAGCTGTCGTCCATGCCACACGTCATGCCGGCCATGGCCGTGACCTCCACCGAGGCCAAGGCCGTCACGTGGGACCGGGTCATCAGCGCCATTGGCACCCTCGCCCCGGTGGAGGGCGTGACCGTCGCCGCGGATGCCGACGGCACGATTGTTAAGATCGCCGCTGATAGTGGCGCGCTCGTGAAGGCCGGTGATCTCCTCATTGGCCTCGATACGACCGTGGAGATGGCGCAACTCGCCGCCGCTGAGGCCAGCGCCGCCCTGGCCAAGCTCCAATTCGACCGGGCCAGTGAGCTCGTCGCCAAGCAGACGATCAGCAAATCCGAGTTCGATGTCGCCACCGCTCAGCTCAATCAGGCCGGCGCCAACGTCGCCGCGCTCAAGGCCACGATTGAGAAGAAACATGTGCGGGCTCCGTTTGATGGACGCGTCGGCATTCGCTTCGTCAATCTCGGCCAGTTCGTGGCCCGCGGCCGGGCGTTGGTGCCCCTCCAGAAGCTCGACCCCATTTATGTGAATTTCAGCATTCCGCAGCAGCAGCTCGGCGCGCTCTCCATTGGCCAAAAGATCTCCGTTACAGCGGATGCGTCCGGCCGCCCGTATGAAGGCAAGATTAGCGCCATCAATTCCGAGGTCGATGCCTCCACTCGCAATATTTCCGTGCAAGCGGTGCTGGCGAATCCCGAGGAGAAGCTTCGTTCCGGTATGTTTGTGCAGGTCGAGGTCGCCCTCCCGGCCGGTGCGCCGCAGATTGCGTTGCCCGCCACGGCGATCGCCTACGCCCCCTATGGCAACTCGGTCTATGTGATTGAGAAAATGAAAGGGAAGGACGGCAAAGAATACCTCGGTGTCCGCCAACAGATTGTGCGGCTCGGCGTCGCCCGCGGCGACCTCGTCGCCATCGAGGAGGGCCTCAAGCCCGGCGAGCAGGTGGTTACCGCCGGTGTATTCAAGCTCCGCAATGGCGCTCCGGTGCAGGTGAACAACGCCGTGCAGCCCACTTCGAGCGCCACGCCGAAGCCGGCCAACACCTAACGGGCCGCGTCGCCACTCTATCGAGGCCACTGCCATGTTATCCAAAAGTTTCACCGATTTGTTCATCCGCAAGCCGGTCATCGCGCTGGTGGTGAACATCATCATCTTGGTGGTGGGCGTCGTCGCCTACACCAAGCTGAACACTCGCCAGTATCCGCGCAGCGACAGCGCGGTCGTCAACGTCACCACGATCTATTTCGGCGCCAGCGCCGATACGGTGCGCGGTTACATTACCACCCAGCTCGAGCGCGTCATCTCCAGCGCCGATGGCATCGACTACATCGAGTCCACCAGCAGTGCCGGTGTCAGCACCATCAAGGTCTTCTTGCGCCTCAACTATGATACCAATGCTGCGCTCGCGCAGATTAGTTCGAAGATCGATCAGGTGCGCAACGAGCTGCCGCCCTCGGCCGAGACTCCGACGATCAACGTCGAGACGGCCGACAGCCAGTTCGCTTCCGCCTACCTGAGTTTCTACTCGGACTCGCTCGATCAAAACCAGATCACCGACTATCTCAATCGCATGGTGCAGCCGCGCCTCTCGTCCGTGAAGGGCGTGCAGCGCGCAGACGTGCTCGGTGGCCGGGTGTTTGCGATGCGCGTGTGGTTGAAGCCGGAAGCCCTCGCGGCCCATAATCTCAGCCCGTCGGATGTTCGCCTCGCGCTCCAAACCAACAATGCGCTCGCCGCTGTCGGTTCGACCAAGGGCTCGATGCTCAGTGTCAGTCTCGTAGCCAATACCGACCTCAAGAACGTCGATGATTTCAAGCGGCTCGTCGTCGTGCAGCGCAATGGCACGATCATCCGTCTCGCGGACGTCGCGGACGTCGTGCTCGGAGCGGAAGACTATAGCACGGAAGTGAAGTTTGGCGGCCAGACCGCTACCTTCATGGGTATCTGGGTGCTGCCGACTGAGAGCACCGTCGAAGTCATCAAGCGCGTGCGCGATACGCTGCCGGAGATCGAGCGCGCCCTGCCGGCGGGGTTGAACGTGAAGCTCGCCTACGATGGCACCAAATACATTGACGACGCGCTGCGGGAAATTCTGCGCACGCTCACCGAGACCCTGCTCATCGTCATGGTGGTCATCTTCCTTTTCATGGGCTCGCTGCGTTCCGTGCTCATTCCGATCGTCGCGATGCCGCTGTCGCTCGTTGGTGCGCTCACGCTGATGCTCGCGTTTGGCTTCACCATCAACCTGCTCACGCTCCTCGCGATCGTGCTCGCCGTCGGTATTGTCGTCGACGACGCCATCGTCGTCGTCGAGAACATCGAACGTCACATCCGTGAGGGCAAGGCCCCGGTCGAGGCCGCCATTTTGGGCGCCCGGGAACTGGTTGGCCCCGTGATCTCGATGACGATCACCCTTGCCGCTGTCTACGCCCCCATCGCCTTCCAGGGCGGCCTGACTGGCGCGCTCTTCCGTGAGTTTGCCATGACGCTGGCCGGTGCCGTCGCCGTTTCCGGCTTCGTCGCCCTCACGCTTTCCCCGATGATGAGCGCCTACCTCTTGAAGAATCACGATAGCGAGGCGCTGGGTCTGAGCGGAAAAATTAACCGTGTCTTCGACCGCGTGCGCGACCGCTATGAGCGGATGGTCGGCGCGAGCCTCGGCTGGGTGCCGGTCACGATTACGACCGCCGTTTTGTTCACGCTGCTCTTGGTTCCCTTCTTCATGTTCGCGCAACGTGAACTCGCGCCGAAAGAGGACCAGGGCGTCGTCTTCAGTATTCTCCAGACCTCACCCACGTCGACGATCGACCAAAACGTGCTCTTCGCCGCCGAGGTCCAGAAGATCTTCACGAGTATTTCGGAATACGAAAACTCGTTCCAGCTCACGAGTGCCAACTTTGGCTTCTCCGGCGTGATCTTGAAGCCGTGGTCGGAGCGCAAGCGCTCTTCGATTCAAATTCAGGAGGCGCTCCAGGGCCCTGCCGCCACGGTTGCCGGCCTCAATGTGATCGTCACCACCCCGGAGCCTTTGCCGTCGGGTGGTCAGTTCCCGATCGAACTCGTGATCCGCTCCACGGCGGACCACAGCGAGATGATGGACTATGCACAGCAGCTCGTGCTCTACGCCAATACTGATGCCAACGAACCCAATGCTGCGCCGACGTTTTATTTCGCCGACGCCGACCTGAAGTTCGATCTCCCGCAGGTCGAGATCGAGATCGACAAGGACAAGGTCGCATCGATGGGACTCAGCCTGAGCGCCGTCGCCGCCGACCTCGGTTCCATGCTGGGTGGCGGTTACGTCAATCGTTTCGTCAACGATGGCCGCAGTTATCGCGTTATTCCGCAGGTGGAGCGTGGGCAGCGCCTCAACGCCGAGCAGTTGCTCGATTACCACGTGCGCGGCCCCAGCGGTCAGCTCATTCCGCTCTCCACCATCGCGACGCTCAAGCACACCGTGCAGCCGCGTTCGCTGAATCGCTTCCAGCAGCTCAATTCCGTGAAGATCACCGGCGTCGGTCCTAGTATCGACATCGCGCTGAAGAAACTCGAGGCGAAGGCCGCCGAGATTCTCCCGCCCGGCTATTCGATCGATTACGGTGGTCAGTCACGTCAGCTCCGCACCGAAGGTGGCGCCTTGTGGAAGGCCGCAGTGCTCGCCGTGCTGCTGATCTTCCTCGTGCTCGCCGCGCAGTTTAACAGCTTCCGCGATCCGTTCATCATTTTGCTCGGCTCCGTGCCGTTGGCGATTGTCGGCGCCTTGGTGCCGATCTTCCTCTGGAAGACGTCCCTCAACATCTATTCCCAGATCGGTCTCATCACCCTGGTGGGTCTGATCGCCAAGAACGGCATCCTCATCGTCGAGTTTGCGAATACCCTCCAGGAAGAGGGCGTGGCCAAGCGCGATGCGATCCGCCGGGCCTCGGCCACCCGTCTGCGGCCCGTGCTGATGACCTCCGCGGCCACCGTGTTCGGTCACTTGATGCTGATCTTCGTGACCGGCCCCGGCGCTGCCGCCCGTAATAGCATTGGTTGGGTGCTCGTCGTCGGTATGGCCGTCGGCACGGTCTTCACCCTCTATGTAGTCCCGGCGTTTTATATGCTGATCGCTCGCGACCACTCCAAGGTCCGCGCGTCTACTCCCGCACCCTCGCTCGCTCATGCCGTCCCGGCCGCCAAGTAACTCCCTACGTTCCGCCATGAAACTAGCCCGTCATCACTTCACGCCGGTGGCCGCACCGCTGGCCGCGCTCGCCTTTGGCTTGGCCTCGCTGCAGGCCGCCGACCCGACGCCCCAGCAACCCGTGCCGGATCAGCTCGATCTGCCGACTTCGATTCGTTTCGCACTCGATAACAACTTCGCCATCCGTCAGGCGCGCGAGCGCATCAAGCAGCAGGAGGGCGTCGTGGTCGAGGTCAGCGCCCGCGAGATTCCCACGGTGGCGGCCAACGCCTCGTATCAGCTCAACGACAAAGAGATTACCCAGACCGCCCCGCCCAGTGACCGCGCGTGGGCGATCAGTCTCACCGCCTCCCAAGTCATCTATGCGGGTGGCGGCGTGCGTTCCTCGATCAAGAGTTCGACGCTCGCTCGCGATGCCGCTCTGCTCGACCTGAAGTCAGTGATCAATGATGCGCTCCTCACCGTGCGCACCTCGTTCTATAATGTCCTGCTCGCTCGGGAAAAGATCACTGTGCAGGAAAAGAACCTCGAGCTCTTGCAGCAGCAGTTGAAGACCGTCACCGATCGCTTCAATGCCGGCACGGTTTCCAGCTTCGAGAAGCTGCGGGCCGAAGTGGCGGTCGCCAATGCCAAGGCTCCGCTCATCACCGCGCGCAACGACTGGCGCCTGGCGGTCGAAGCCCTGCGGCAATCGCTCGGCTTTACGACCAACAAGGAGGAGTATCTGCGGAAGATTCCCGACTTCGTCGGCACATTGAGCTACACGCCCGTGACGTTTGATCTCCAGTCCGCCTTTAGTGCCGCCCACAACAATCGTCCCGACCTGCAACGCCTCGCCAAGCTCTCCTCCGCGCGCGAGGAATCGGTCGTCGCCGCCAAGTCGGGTTTCCAGCCGACGGTCTCGGCCTTTGGTGGCTACCAGCTGCGCAAGGGCGGCACCAACTCGTTTGGTGACTCCAAGGATGGCTGGCTCGTCGGGGTGCAGTCGCAGTGGAACATCTTCGACGGCCGTGCGACCGCTGGTAAGGTCGCCCAGGCGCGTTCGGTGCTGGAGCAGACAAAGCTCTCGCTGACCGAAGCCCAACTCGGGGCCGAGATCGAGGTGCGCCGGGCGTTTTCGCAATGGCAGCAGGCCAGCGAACTCGCCGATGCCTCGCAGAAAGTCGTCGAGCAGGCCGAGGAGGCGGTTCGTCTCGCCAATGCCCGTTACAACGCCGGCACCGGCACCCAGCTCGATGTTCTTTCGGCCCAGGTCGATCTCACCACGGCCCGGACCAACCAACTCCAAGCCTACTACGGCTACAACGTCGCCGTCGCCAGTCTTCGCAGAGCCATGGGGCAGGCGGACGAATTTCTGACGACGCCTTGAGCACAAGGCGGACCTCGGTCCGCCTTTTTCCCGTCGCACCGAGCTCACCGCGGTTGAACGGTAGTCTCGGTGCCGCCCCGCGCGGCGTTCAAAAATATTCCCACACTCGGTTCGCAACCCTCCGTGGGGTGTGGTGTCATTGCAGCGCTCCCTGTTCATGAAGAAACCGGTCCGGCTTCTACTCCTCGGCACCGCCTTGATGCTGGTTCTCCTGCTTTTGGCGGGTGGACTGGTCTTGCATTCCGGCGTGCAAACGTGGGCCGCCCGCCGAGCTCTGGCTTGCCAGACAAAGGTCAAAGCTACGCTGGGTAACCTCTCCGCGGGATTTCAGACGGTGGAGCTGCACGATGTCCGCCTGGAGCAGGACGGGGCGATCATCGAGCTCCCGATTTTTTCCGCTGAACTATCGGTCATTGAGGCCGGCCTGAATCAGAAGATCAGTGTCCGCCGCCTCATGGCCAAGGGATGGACGCTGGATCTAAGCCGTTTTGTCTTCCCGTCCGCCGCTCCGGTGACCGCGAATTCGGCGGCTCCCGTGACGGCACCCCTAGCGGCGGCCACCCAGATTTTTCAAGGGATCTTTGCGCAATCCGCGCTGCCGTTTGATCTGATACTCGACGGGGTGGAACTCGAGGGCGACGTGCTGCTCCCACCTGCACCTGGGATGAAGGCGGGGCGGGCCCATTTGATCTTCAAAGGCGGTGGACTCGCCGCCGGCCGCGAGGGCGTGTTCACGTTCACGACGGATGTGAATCTGGCCGGGGCTGACCTCCCGGTTACGACGTTGTCTCTGACCGGGCACTTGGCCGCCACGATGGACACGCCGCGCACCTTTACGCGGCTGGCGACCCAGGCCGAGGCCGCCGCTACCGGTCCGCAGTTTCCCCGAGGCGTGAAGCTGGCCGCCGACATTACCGCCACCCGCACGGCGACGGGCGAATCCTACGCTTTGTTGCTGTCCGATACGACTCGGCTCCTCGCCAGCCTGAAGGCAGACTTGCCTGTCGCCGGGAGTCATCTCGCCGGCACGTGGAAACTGGATGTGCGTGATGCCGATCTCGCCCCTTTTACCCTTGGCCGGCCTCTGCCGGTCTTCGCGCTCGATGGCGCGGGCGTATTCGATGCCGAGACCTCCACCGGCGAGGTTCACCTGTCGGGCAAGCTCGATGCCTCGGTCGACCAGCTCGGGGTGTTTCGACCGGAGCTCTCGGTCATCGGCGCCGTGCGTCTCGTCACGGAATTCGACGTCGCGCGGCGCGGGGGCAGCCTGCGGGTCGAGCAGCTCAAGGCCGAGGTCCGCAACGCTCGCCCCGTCGCCAGCGTGTTTGCCCTGCAGCCCTTTGAATTCAACGCCACGACCGGCCAGCTGAAGGTCGCCGATCCGGCGCGCGAGCTACTCGGCTTGGTGCTGCACGGTCTCCCGCTCGCCTGGGCGCGCCCCTTTATTCGCGATTACGCGATTTCTGGCGATGATCTCCGCGGAGAATTTGCCGCGATGGCCAACCAGGGAGGCTTCGCGCTTCGCGCCAAAGCGCCCCTGTCCGTCACGCGCGTTTCCCTCGCCCAGGGAGATCGCCCGCTTCTCCGCGACGTCGATCTGTCGCTCAATCCCTCGGCGGACTATACTCCGCAGGGCTGGCAGGCCCAGTGTTCTCCGCTGGCGATGGCGAGTGGCGGTCAGCGCCTGCTGCAACTCGAGGCCAAGCTGGGGCAGCTCGTCGGGAACGCTCAGCCCGTCAAAGCCGCTGGTAGTTTTATCGCCGACCTGCCGGCGCTGTTGCGCCAGCCCGCGGCCACCGGCCTGCTCGTTTTGACCGGCGGCCGGGCGGCCGGTGATTTTGTGGTGAGTGTGGGGGCAACGACCGAACTGCAGACCAAGTTTGCGGTGACGGAGCTGACCACGGAGGCCAAGCTGGCGGAGGGAAAACTTCCTGCTCTCACGGCGGAAGTTCGCGCCGATGTGGCCGCCAACGGGGTCGTGACCCTCACCGCACCGCTGGCGGTGGACCACGCTGGACGTAAATCCGACCTCACGCTGTCGGGCACCCTTACGCCGGTGAAGGCGGGATTTGCCGTTGATGCCCACGTGACAAGCACGCTGCTCGTGGTGCAGGATCTGCAATTACTCGCGGTCCCGCTCGCTCCGGCCGCCCCCGTCGCGGCGAGTGCGGACGCGAAGATCGTGGCCCCGCCGTGGGCCGGATTTAGCGGTCAGGTGGCGCTCGCACTGGCCAAGGTGATCTATTCCGACCTGGTGCAGGTGACTGATGTCAGTGGCACCTTGCGGCTCGAGGCGGGGGCGGCACGCTTGGTTAATTTCAAAGCCGGGTTAGGGGAGGGGGCCGAGGCGAAGGCCAGTGGTGACCTTACCTTCGATGCCCGGGCGACCCGGCCCTTTGGGCTGGCGGCCGATGTGGTGGTTAATGAGTTCGATCCCGCACCGTTCTTTCGGGCCATTAATCCAGGGGTGCCTCCACCCGTGGAGGGACGCTTCACGCTGGCGACCAAGGTTTCCGCCTCCGTGATTTCGTTGAGCGAGCTCGCGCAAGCCTCGCAGGGGGCGCTGCACTGCACGAGCAAGGGCGGCTTTTTTCGGGGGGTGCCGGTAAGCTACGCGGCCAAGGCCGAGACGACGGGCAAGCTGGCGGCGGGCGTCGCTGCCGTGGGCAGTCTCTTTGGTTCGGTCACCGGGAAGAAAGACTTTGCCGACATCGCGGGGCGTGCTCAGGCCGTCGCGGAGCTGACGAAAAACTTGAGTTTGGTCCCCTATGACCAACTCAACGTCGTGCTGACCCGCGACGGGTCCTTTCACACCGTGCTCAAAGATTTCACGCTGATCGCGCCGGAGTTTCGCCTCAGTGGCTCCGGCACCATCGCCGGGCAGGCGACCCAGTCTCTGCTCGATGGCTGCCTCGCCATGGAGTTCAAGCTCCGCGCCCGGGGGCGCCAGGGGGATTTGTTGAAATACCTGGGCGTGCTTGATTCCACGCCGGACGACTTGGGATATATCGGGTGCACCCTGCCGCTAAAAGTGGCGGGCACCCTGGGTCGCCCCGACACGACCGAACTCAATCGCGCCCTGGCCGGTCTCGCCTTGGAGAAGGCCGGCGTGACTGAGAAGGCCTCCGAACTCTTTAATCGCCTGATCGGCGGCGGCAAATAGCCCGTCGCGTCCGTAAAATAGAAACGCCGCCCAAACCCCAGGGCGGCGTTTCGCGTTAACCACACTTCTGACAACTGACCGATCTGCGCTGGCTATGAACCCCTGCGCATGACGATACCATACCCACGTTTTGCGTCGTTTTCACGGCGGCGGCGTGACGAATGCGTGACAATCGGGACGGGTGTGAAATAGTTCGGGCGTGATCGCCTCGGTCGCCTTCAAGAATTTCAAAGCGCTGCGCGGCACCAGCCTCGTGCTCTCCGCGTTCAATCTGGTCATCGGCCCCAACGGGAGTGGTAAGACCAGTTTGATCCAGGCGCTCCTGCGCCTGCGCTCACTCGCCAAGTTGCCGCTCGCCGACGGCGTGCAGAAACCGGGCGGCCCGGAAATTGAGTTTCGCTTTGCGGTGCCGCATGACGCCGTGCAGGTGCGCCTCGGTTGTATCTCGGAAAATGTCTGTGATTTCCTCCATGTCACGCCGCCCGGCGCCGCCGGCTGGCCGGCGTTGCAAACGGAGTTGAGGAGCATTCGCAGCTACCTCCTCGATCACGACGCACTCGCCGAGTTTGCTCCCCCGGCACCGAACTCGGCGCTGTCGTTGCACGGAGAAAATCTCGTCGGTGTGCTGGCCTATCTGCAGGCCCACCAGCCCGACGCCTTTCGGGCGTTGTCCGCCGAACTTATTCGTCTGCTGCCGGAGTTCCGGCAACTGACGGTCGAGCCGCGCGAGGGTGGGGTGATGGAATTGGTGATGATCCTCAACGACGGCAGTCGCGTCACCGCCGATAATCTTTCCCAGGGCACGCTCTACCTGCTGGGCATACTCGTGCTGGCGTTTGATCCGGCGCCGCCGGCCGTGCTCTGTATTGAGGAAATCGATCGGGGGATCCATCCGCGCATGCTGCGGGAGGTGCGCGATCTACTCTACCGGCTGAGCTATCCGGCTTCCTTTGGTTTGCCGCGTCCGCCCACCCAAGTGATTGCGACGACGCATTCGCCTTATCTCCTCGATCTCTTCCGCGACCATCCGGAGGAGATCGTGATCTCCCAGAAACAGGGCACGGAGGCGAAGTTCGAGCGCTTGTCGGACCGCGCTGATTTGGCGGAGTTGATGCAGGAGGGCTCGCTCGGTGACATGTGGTTCAGTGGCATTCTCGGCGGTGTGCCGGAAGAGCGATGAAGGTCGCCCTCCTGAGCGAATCGCCGGCCGACGAAGCGGTGCTGAAGATTTTGGTCGAGGCGGTGCTGGAAGCGCCGCCGCACTTTGTCGGCCTGGGGCTGCGGGCCCGGGGCTGGCCCAATGTGATGCAAGTGCTGCCGGCGGTGATTCGGCACCTCCACTTTAACACTGATACCGATGCGCTCGTCGTGAGCTGCGACTCCGATGAATCGATTGTGCACACCGCGGCGCACGACGCGCCCGGCTATTTTCATCCGCATTGCCGGATGTGTCTGCTCCGCGGGGTCTTTCGCCGGACCGTGAAGAAACTGCCGCCGGCGCACGGGCGCACGCGGGTGCTGCGCGCCGTGGGTGTCGCCGTGCCGGCGCTCGAGGCGTGGTTGCTGTGCGGGCGGGATCAGTCCGTGTCCGAGGAGGCGTGGACCATGGGGCAGGAGCGCGGGCAGTTGCCCTTCACCCGCGCGGAATTGAAGTGGCGGGTCTACGGCACCGATCGGCCCAGCCTGCCGCACGAGATTCGCTGCGCGCATCACGAACTGGAGCGGATCCGGCGGAATCCCCGCCGGCTGGAGCATGATTTCCCGGGCTTTGCCGCCTTGGCGAGGGAGGTGCGGGAGTGGAGTCAAATAAACCGTTGACATATCAACTAATGAGCTGTCAGCGTTTCGGCCATGAAAAGAAAACCGGAGCGCGATCTGGCCTTGGTGGCGGCGGTGTTGAGCACGGCGGAGGCTTTCCTGCGGGAAAGTCAGCGGTTGTTTCGCCCCCTGGGGCTCACGGGAGCGCAGTTCAATGTCTTGAACATTCTTTCCCGCTCCGAGGCGGGGCTCAGTCAGCGCGTGTTGAGCGATGAGCTCCTCGTGGATCGTTCCAATGTCACGGGCTTGCTCGATCGCATGGAGAAGTCCGGCTGGGTGCGGCGGGCGGATCATCCGGAAGACCGCCGGGTATATCTGATCACGCTCACGCCGGCGGGGCGTGCCTTGTGGGAGAAGGCGTCGCCGCTTTACCTCGAGGTGGTGGCGCAGGTGACCGGCAAGGTCGGAGCCCGCGAGGCCGCGGCCTGTCTGGCCACCCTCCGTTTGCTGGAGGCCGGAGCTACGAGTTGGCAGCTGCCGGAGGAGCGCTGAGCCATGAAGTCGTTTGAGGAGAAACTGGCGAGCTTCAGCACCGAGTGGGTGAGTGCGGGGCTCATTGGGGCGGATACTCGCACCGCCTTGCTCGCCCGGCATCCCGTGACCCAGACCGGCACGAGCCGGATTCTCGCGATTTTTGCCGGCGTCGGTGGGGCGCTGTTGCTCGCGGGCGTCAGTCTGGTGATCAAGGCCAACTGGGACCAGCTCGGCGACTGGCTGAAGATCACCGGCGTCATCGCGTTGCTTCTCGGGGCCTATGCGGCGGGGTGGCGCTGGAAAATCGCGCCCGGTCGCTACCCCAAGACGGGCGATGCCTGTCTCATGGTGGGAGCCGTGCTGTTTTTGCTCGGGATAGCGCTGGTGAGTCAGATCTTCCACCTCGAAAGCCGGCCGTCGAACGGCGTGCTGCTCTGGTGGGTTGGGATTGCCGCGGTGCCTTGGCTCACGCGGGCCAAGGGGGCGCAGTTGGTGAGCGTGGTCGCAGGTCTGACGTGGCTGGCCATGGAGTTGCAGGCCGCCGATTCCTGGTTGCGCCTCAGCGCGACCGGAGAGCGCTGGTATAACGAGGAGTTTTTCCACTTCGCGAGCGCGGGCGGCCTGGTCGGGGTGGCGGTAGTGACCGCGGGTCTCGCGCTCCGCCGGACGAGTTTTGCCCTTTTCGCCGGCCTCCATGAGAAACTGGGCCTCGGGCTGGTCTGCTGGGCGCTCTATGCGCTCGGGTTCACCTGGTCGGGCGACATGTGGCGCCATCACGCCATGGTGCCGGCCCGCTGGGAGGCGGTGGCATTTCTCGTGGTGTTGGCGGCCGGCGGCGTGCTCGCGGCGCTCCGGCGCAATCGCACTGAGGTGACGTCGCTCGCCATTTGGCTGGTGCCGGGCCTCGTGCCGGTCGCGGCCCATCTAGGGGGAATTGAGCTCGGCGATGCCGGCTGGCTCTGGGGTGGCTTGTCCTGCGTGGCGCTCTTTGTGTTCAACTTCGGCCTGATCCGCCGCGGGTTGGAGACGGGCCGGGAGAGCTGGATCAATCTCGGGATCGTGGGCCTCGCGCTCAACGTATTCACGCGCTACTTCGTGCTCTTCGGCACCATGCTGGAGGGCGGCGTGTTCTTTATTGTGACCGGCCTGCTGGTGATCGGTCTCGGTTACTTCCTCGAGCGCAAGCGCCGTGCGTTGGTGGGTGCCGTGCGGAAGGAGGTGGCGTCATGAGCCGCACGTCGCGTGTCTTTTGGGGTATCGTCGTGGCCCAGGCGCTGTTTCTCGTGGCGTGGGCCGGTTATCACGAGTGGGTGCGGCGAGCCGCCGACGTTATTCTGGTCAAGGGGCAGCCGGTGGATCCGCGTGATCTCCTGCGCGGCGACTACATGACGATGAATTACTCGATCAGCTCCGTGACGCTCACCGCGCCCGGGGGCACGGCCAAGTCCGATCACCGCGTGGGCGACGAAGTCTGGGTGCTGTTGGAGAAGCGAGGAGACTACTACGAGGTCGCGCAGGCGAGTCGCACGCGGCTTGTGCCCGGGCCGGCCCAGAAACTGGTGCGCGGCACGATCAGCTACGATGTGTTTGGCCGGAGTGGCGCGACGCGCGTCCACTACGGGATCGAAAAATTCTTTGTTCCGGAGGGGAAGGGCACGCCTTCGTTCAAGTTGATGGAGGTCGAGTTGTCCGTCAGTCCCGCCCACCGGCTCTACATCAAACGCGTGCTGCTCGACGGCCGCGCCTATCCCTGAATCCACGCCACTCCGAGGTGCTCCCATGAATCCTACTGAAGAACTGGTTTCGATTCGTCGCCGCATCGGCGGGGTCGAGCATGAGCTGGAGCAATTGAAACGCCGCGTGGGGGCGATCGAGCATCAAATCGCCGAGGAGGCACTGGGCACGGCTCGCTTCAATGCGGTCGCGCCCGCCCCTCTCATCGTTGAGCCGCCACCCGTGCCGGTGGCTCCGCCTCCGCTGGTCGAGCAGAAGATCGATCCGCCGGTGTTGCAGGCACCCGAGGTGGTGCCGGCCGAGGTGTTTCGGGCGCCGCCCCCGCTGCGTCCCCACCGTGCGCCGGAGCCATCGTGGCTGGAGCAAGCCCGGCCGTGGCTGGAGCAATTGCAGGTCTGGCCGCCCAGCGGTGGCGGAAGCAAGGAGGTGCAGCTCGGGGCGTGGTGGGCGACGCGCCTCGGTATTTTGTTTGCCGTGATCGGCGCCGTATTCTTCGGCGTCTACGTTTCGCTGAACACCGCACCGTGGATCAAACTGGCCGAACTCGCGACGGTGGCGGCGGGCGTCATCGGCCTCGGCGGTTGGCTGGAGCGCAAGACGCCGCGGTTTGGCCAGGTGGTGTTTGCCGGTGGACTCGCGCTCGCGTTCTTCACTGCCATGGCGGCCTACACGGTGCCGGCGGTGAAGGTGATCGATAACCGACTCGTCGCCGCTCTGTGGCAACTCGCGGTGACGGCCGGCATCGGCGCCGTCGCGTGGCGGAAACAATCGCCCACGATTGCGACCATGGCCGTGCTGCTTGGCTACGTGGCGGCGTGGTTCTCGTTTAGCGGTGGCTTGCAACTCTTCGCCCTCGCCTCGGCGCTCGTCCTGGCCGTCACGGCCGTGGCGTGGAAGCGCTGGTTGGCGTGGGAGGCGCCATCGATCGTGGCGCTCGGTGGTTACTGGGCGATCTACGGCACGCTGCTCGCGGGCCTCGGCACGACGGGCCACGTGCCCTTGCCACTGTGGGTCTGGGGTTCGGTGGTGGCGGGTTTTGCCGTGTTCTTTTGGCGCGACGATGGCGACACCTCGTCCGCTCGCGCGGCGTGGGTGCAGAATGCCAACAGCACGGCCGCCTTGGCGCTGGGTTGGCTCACGGCGTGGCTCGCGTTTCCGGCGCAGCTCGGGATTTTCTACGCGACCGCCGCAGTGGTGCTGGGCGCGGCAGCGTGGCGGCGCGCCTCGACCCGGTCGGACGATGCCGCCGGGGCGGTGCTGCTCGCGAAATCTCTCGGTGCTCTGACGCTCGCCGTCATCAAGTGGACCGGGCCGGAGTGGACCGCGCTCGCGCTCATCGTGCAGGCCGGCGTCATGGTGGCGACGAATCGCCGCCTGCACTCCGCGGTTATCGCCGCGGGTTCCGGGATTGTGGCCACGGTGGCGCTGTGCTTCTGGGGGCGGGAAACGCTCGCCCACTCGGCGGCGGTGTTGAGTCTCCCGGCCGTGGGCCGCGGGCTGACGCTCGTCGCCTTGCTCGCCTGGGGGCTGGAGCTGGCGCGCGACAGCGGACTTGAGCTCGCCGACGAGGCGCGGCGGTCGATTGCCCGCGTGGTGAGCGGCGTGAGTGCCGTGATGGCGCTCGTATTCGCGCAGACGCTGATGCCGGAGGCGTGGCTGCCGGCGTGGTGCGTCGCCGGCGCTGCGCTCCTGGTCGGCGCGGGGGCCCTGTGGCGGCGGAGTGAGCCGTGGCTCGCCGGTGCCGCCGTGCTGCTCGGTGCCCACGTCGCACTCTGGTCGCGGCTCGGGGGTGTCACGTTCCATCTAGAAGTCATGTGGGCCAACGCGCTCCTCGTCCTCGGGCCGACGGTCGTAGCGGCCTGGTGGCTCGGGCGGGATGCCAAGGCGGAGCGGCCACAAATCGCCGCGTGGTGGGTGAGCGCACTTGCGCTCGTGTCCCTCGGCGCCTGCGTTTGTGTCGGTCACGGCGCCACAGCGAGTTTACTGGTGGGCCTCGGGCTGGCCGTCGCGCTGGCGCTGGCCGCACCCGAGCAAGCCGCGCGTCGGTGGCTGTGGCTGGCAGCGTGGGCGCTGGGCGTCGGCGTGATCGGTCATCTGGTCGCGACGCTTGCTCATCGCGGCACGGCCGGTGGGGAAGGGGCGCGTTGGGCCGTGGCCTTGGTCGCCCTGATAGGGCCCGCCGCGTTGGCCGCGTGGTCATGCGGGCGGGCGCAGCTTGCGGCCGAAAGCCCGCGGGGTGGGGTGGCGGGGATCATGATCGGCGTCGGCTTGTTGTTCAGCCTGGTCGTCGCCGTCGAAGCCGGCGAGTCGCTGGTCGTGACCGGTTTCGCCGTGCTCGCGAGCGCGCTGCTCGCCTGGCGCTGGGACGGTGCCTATCGCACCGCGGCGTGGCTCCTGTGGCTCGTCGCGCTGGCTTGGGTCGGCAGCGCCCATCTGTGGCCCGATGTGTCCCTCACGCTGGCCGCGGTGTGGGGCGTGGCCCTTGGGTGGTCGCGCTCGGCCGGGGTGTGCGAGCGCTGGAAGGCGGCGGGGGCCAACGTGGAGTTGACCACCACCGTGCAGACGTGGCTGGCCGGGTTGATTGCCGCGGTGGCGATTCTGAGCCACGCGAAAGGAGAGGTGCAGGTCGCGTGGTTCGCCGGCGCATCGGCGCTCGCGATCGTCGTGGCGCGCCTCGGATTTCCGGCCGTGGTCGAGGTGGCGACGGGTTTCGCCGTGGGTGGACTCGCGCAGGCGGCCCTCCTGGTGACGCGTCGTTCCCTGGAGATCTCGAATCTCGATTTCGGATTTGGCGCGGTCGTGGCCATGGCTGTGGTCGCGACGGTGCTGGCGCGCACGCTGCCGGAGGGCGCGTTATGGGCCTCGCCGGCTCGTCGTGAAGTGCGGGCGTGGGGCTTCCCCGCGGCGGGACTCAGTCTCGTGTTTGGCCTGATGCTGGCGCAGCTCGGCGAGTTGCGGCCCTACATCACCGTCGGCTGGGGCGTGGCGGCGTTGGCGTGGTTTGGTTTCGGGCTCTTCGCCCGCACTCGGCCGGACCGCCTCCTCGGACTCATCGGTCTCGCGCTCTGCGTGCCGCGCGTATTTCTCGTCGACCTCCACTCGACCCTCTACCGCATCGTCGCCTTCGGTGCTCTGGGGGCGGTGCTGCTGTGGGTCGGCTTCTCCTATCATCGGTTTCGCCACCTCATCGCCGACGACGTCCCGTCGCCGGATGGACCGGATAAAAAGCTTTGAAACGTTCCCGAATCACTCGGCATAACTCCCACTCGCCCATGTCCCAACCCCTCATTCGCCGGCGAACCTATCTGCCGTATTTCCTCGAATTGATCGCCAAGGTCATCGCGCGCATGCTCTACCGGGTGCGCGCAAGCGGGGTCGACAATATCCCCTCGAACGGCGGCGTGCTGCTCATCGCCAACCACATCTCCTATGTGGATGTCATCGTGCTGCAGTTGGTCTGCCCGCGGCCGATTCGCTTTGTGGGTCACCAGGGCCTGACGCGAAATGCGTTTTTCAACTGGGTCTTCGAGGTCAGCGGCTCGATTCCGATCTCGGCGGAGCAGCCGGCTCAAGGCATGCGGGCGGCGATCAAGTGTCTGCGGGCGGGCGAGGTCGTGTGCCTCTGTCCGGAGGGACACATTTCGCGCACCGGTCAGCTCATGGAGATTCAACGCGGCTTCGAGGTGATGGCGCGCCAGGCTGATGTCCCGGTCGTGGCCGCGGCTCATGATGGTCTCTGGGGCTCGATCTTCTCCTTTGCGGGCAACAAATACCTCTGGAAATCGCCGCGCCTGTTGCCGACGCATGTATTCATCGCCTTTGGCCGGCCGACGCCGCCGGACAAGGTCAGCACCGCGTGGGCGCGCCACGAGTTACTCGATCTTGGCGAGCGGGCGTTTCAGGAGCGGCCCGTGCTCAAGCGGCATTTGGGGCGCGAGATCGTGCGGGCGCTCACGAAGCACCCCGGCCGGTTGCAGGTGATCGACCGCACCGTGGGCCGGCGCGAGCTCACCTGTGCCCAGCTCTATGCGGCGGCGTCGGCGCTCTCGCGTCGACTTCGTGCCACCGTGCCCGAGCGTCGCGTGGGTATTGTGCTGCCCCCGGGTGCCGGTGCGTTCATCGCCAACCTCGCGGTGATCTCCGCCGGGAAGGTCCCCGTTAATCTCAACTTCACCACCGCCCGCGCGAGCCTCGAGGCGAGTTTCAAGATCGGCGGTATCTCGACCGTGCTCAGCGCCGATTTGGTCAAAGCCAAGCTGCCCAACTTCCCGTGGCCCGAGCGCACCCTCGACCTCAAGGCCGAGATCGAGGCCTGCGGGGGCAAGCGCGCCCTCCTCCCGTGGCTGCTCGCCGCGTGGCTGTTGCCCAACCAATGGTGCGCGGATTTGCTGGGGCTACCCAAGCGCGGTGACCGCGAGGAGGCCGGCCTCTTGTTCACCAGCGGCAGCTCCGGTGAGCCCAAGGGCGTCGTGCTCACGCATCGCAACATCCTCGCGAACTGCGCGCAGATTTCGTCGCTCTCGATTTTGCCCGACACCTGCACGCTGCTGGGCTGCCTGCCGATCTTCCACAGCTTTGGTTTCACGGTCACGCTGTGGTATCCCATGTTGCGCGGCTGCAAGGTGGCGACCGTCCCGAGCCCCCTCGATACGCGCAAGATCATCGATGGGATTCGCGAGGAGCAGGCTACGGTGCTGATCGGCGCGCCGACCTTCATCCGCCCCATTCTCAAGAAAGCCCAGCCGGGCGAGCTCCGCACCCTCGACCTCGTCGTCACCGGCGCAGAGAAACTGCCCGAGGACCTCGCGCGCGGGTTCATGGAGCAATTTCACCTCGATATCATGCAGGGCTACGGCCTCACGGAGACCACGCCCGCCGCCAATATAAACCAGCCGCACCCGCCCGTCGTCGTCTCCACCAATGAGCCGCAACTCGGTAAGTATCCGGGCGCCGTCGGCCGCATGATGCCGGGCATGACTGCCCGCGTGGTCCACCCGGAGACCTGGGAAGTGCTGCCACATACGCAGACCGGCATGGTGCTGTTCCGCGGCGCGAACGTCTTCGAAGGCTACCTCGACGACCCGGACAAGACGCGCGCGGCGTTTCGCGATGGCTGGTTCATCACCGGCGATCTCGGCCGCTTCGACGACCACGGCTTCCTGTTCATCGAGGGCCGGCTCTCCCGGTTTTCCAAGATCGGTGGCGAGATGGTCCCGCACGGCACGCTCGAAAACAAGATCATCGAAGTTTTCGACCTCGACCAGAGCCAAGGCTACACCGTCGTCGTGATGGGCGTGCCCGATCCGGTCAAGGGTGAGGCGCTCGTCCTCCTTACCACCCTCGAACTCGCCGCCGAAGCGTTGCGCGAGAAACTGCTCGGGGCCGGCCTGCCCGGTCTCTGGGTCCCGAAGGTCGTGTCCCGCGTGGAGAAGATTCCGGTCCTCGGCACCGGCAAACTCGATTTGAAGGGCTGCCGCGAACTCGCGGTGGCGGCGATGAAGGCCTGAGCGGCGGCTGCAACCACCCGCGATGCGGATCGATTGCCATGTCCACGTCGTGGGCAACGGCGCCGGCGGCTCGGGCTGCTGGTATCGGCCGCGCGGCGTCACCAAATACGGCGCGCCGTTTATGCTGCGCACCGTGGGGCTGCCGGCGAGTGCCCTCCGCGGTGACCTCGAGGGGCTCTACGCCGCACAAGTGCTGCACTTCGTGCGCGAGTCCTCGCTCGATGCCGCCGTGATCCTCGCGCAGGATGAACCGTATCGCGACGACGGCACCGTGATCGCCGACGCCGGTTCGTTCTTCGTGCCCAATGATTTTGTGCTCGGCTTGGCCCGCACGCATCGCGAGTTCCTGCCTGCGGTGTCGATCCACCCGGCGCGGCGCGATGCGCTCGACGAACTCGAGCGCTGCCTCGCCGGCGGGGCGGTGATGCTGAAATGCCTGCCCAATTGTCAGAACATCGATTGGAACAACCCACGCTACACGCGCTTCCTCGAGCGCATGGCGGAGAGCGGGCTGATCTTACTCGCACACACTGGCAGTGAGCGGACGCTCCCCGTCCTCGATGCGCGCCTGGCCGATCCGCGGGTGCTCACCCGTGCACTGGAAATCGGCGTCACCTGTATCGCCGCCCACAGCGGCACGGGCACCATGCTCGTCGATCCCGACTACTTCGAAGTCTTCGTCGCGATGACGCGGCGCTTTCCCCGCCTCTACGGGGACAACAGTGCGCTCGCGGCGCCGAACTTCCGCCTGCGTCCCTCCGCGCTCCGCCGCATGCACGAGCCCGAGGTGGCGGCGCGCATGATCTACGGCAGCGATGTCCCCGTCTTGGTGACCGGTGCGCCGATGTGGGCGATGGGCATGATCGGGTGGGACGCGTGGCGTGAGACGCGCCGCGTGGCCAATCCCATCGAGCGCGACGTGCAGATCAAGCGCGCCCTCGGCTTCGGCGAGGAGACGTTTACCCGCCTGGCCGGTCTGCTGCGCCAGCGGAGTTAGGATTGCGATTCACGTTTTCCGCCTCGTGCTCGCCTCCGGTAGCCCGCCTCGTGAGAGGCGGGAGGACGCGCCATTCCGCCCGCGAATCCCTGCTCTAACGAGCAGGGCTACACCTACCGAAGAATGTCGCTGGCTTCCCCGGTCGCGGCCTTAGCTACCTTCGGGACCGGGCGCGCGGTGGGCTGACTTCTTGCCGCCGATGCAGTGCGGGCAGCTGATGTCGGGCACGTAGGCTGGGTCGCTTTGCTCCGCCACGGTCAGGGGCATCTGGCAGTTGAAACAGAGCTTTGCCTCGGTCTCGCGCAGCGCTGCATCCACGCCCACGCGGCGGTCGAAGACGAAGCACTCGCCCTCGTAGTGCGCGCCGCCGCACTCTTCGAAATATTTTAAAATGCCGCCGTCGAGTTGGTGCACGTTGGTGAAGCCTTCGCGCTCCATAAACGGACCGGCTTTCTCGCAGCGGATGCCGCCGGTGCAAAACATCACGATGGGCTGGTCCTTCAGCTCCGCGGGCAGCTTGGCGACGGCAGCGGGAAAGTCGCGGAAGTGATCGATCCCCGCCGGGACCGCGCCACGAAACGTGCCGAGCTTCACTTCGTAGGCATTGCGCGTGTCGAGGAGCGTGACGGCGCGGCCCTCGTCGAGCCATTGCTTGAGCGTGCGCGCGGGGAGTTTGGGCGAGGGGCGGCGGGCGGGATCGATGCCCTCGACGCCGAAAGCGATGATCTCCTTTTTGATCTTCACGAGCATCCGGTTGAACGGTTGCTCGCTGCTGAAACTTTCCTTGGGGGCGAGGTCTGCGAGACCGGGCACGGCGCGAAGTTCGACGAGGAGCGCCTCCACGTCATCACGCAGGCCGGCGACGAAGAGATTGATGCCTTCGGTGCTAAGGAGAATTGTCCCACGCAGTCCATGGGCCACGGTGAAGATGCGCAGCCGGTCACGCAGCGGCACGAGCTCCGTGAGCGGCGCGAACTTGTAGGTGGAAATGTTGAGGACGGCGGACATCGCGGTGAGCCTGCCAGCAAGCCGGCAAAGCCCCGGGGGTTCAAGTGTGGCCTCGCGAACTATTCCTCGGGCGGGGTCGCCGGGCGCGGGCGGGAGTCAGAAGTGCCCGCGAATGACGCGAAATGGGGCGAAGGTGGAGAATGGGGGAACCACGAAACACTCGAACTACACGAAAGAGAGTGGCCCACGGAAGACGCGGAAAACACGGAAGGGTGCCGCATAGCGCGGCGAAGGACCAATGACTAAGGCCTAATGTCTAATGCCGGAATCGGACGGTGCAGAGGCATTTTTGCGAATGATGCGAGTGGGGTGGCGGTCCGCGGGAGGGGAGACCGGGCTGCTGAAATGAGCGTTGCGGTCGGCGAAGGGATGCCTGCGGACCTCACAGCGGTGTCTGCAATCGGCGCAGCGGTGTCGGTGGACCTCGCATGGTGCTCGGGGTAACCCGCCGTGCCCTCGGCGGTTGATCGATCATACCTCGCGGACGGCCCAGTGAACGCTGCGGACCTCGCATTGCCCTCGGCGTGGCTCGAAGCGGACTCGGTGGACCTCGCAGGGGCCGCTACGGAAGCCAAGCGGCCGCCGCGTGCTGTGCAGGGGCCTCTGCGTTCCACGCAGGGGTGGTCGGGAAAGGGGGAGCGGTATTCGTAGTCGACGAAGCGGTATTCGTAATGGACCAAGCGGTATTCGGGGCGCTCGAAGGGGTATTCGTGGCGGACGAACCGGTATTCGTGGTGGACGAAGGGGTATTCGAAACGGGCGAAGCGGTATTCGCGATCGGACAAGCGGTATTCGGGGGAGAGGAAGCGGTATTCGCGGCGGACGAAGCGGTGCTTGCGGTCCGGGACGGGAGCTTCGCAGTTTTGGAAATGAGCTTCCTGGAAACCGAAATGGTCTCCTGGGAAACGGAAATGGGGTTCCGGGAAATCTAAATGCCCTTTGGGTGATGGGAAATGGTCTCTCGGTAAGCGGAAATGGCCTTTCGGTAATTTGAAATGCGCTTTCGGTGGTCTGAAATAGCCTTTCGGTAATCCGAAAGGACCAAAAAGTGATAAGGAAGGGCCGTTGCGGAAACTGAATCGGCCTCTGCGCGAATTGCAGAGGCCATTGCGCAAATCGAAATGGCCTCTCGGTGGTCTCAAATGGCCTCTCGGTAAGGTGAATTGGCCTTCGCGGAAACAGAAACAGGCTCCGCGTAAATCGAAATGGCCTTCGCGCCATTTGAAATGCCCTTTGCGCGGATCGAAACAGCCTTTGCGCGACTTTAACGGGCCCAAAAGTGATCGGCAATGGCCTCTGCGCGATTTGAATCGGCTGTTGCGCAAATCGAAACGGCCATGGCGCGAATCGAAAGGGGCTTTGGGTGAATCGAAATGGCCGTTGCGCAAATCGAAATGGCCCGCGCGGAAACTGAAAGGGTCATTGCGCGAATCGAATTGGCTTTTGCGCGAATCCAGATGGCCGTTGCGGAAACCCCGGCCGCCAGACCCGATTCCCCGGACCCTATCTCCCATTTCCCAGACCCCAACTCCCATCGCCGAGATCTTCGCCCGCTCAGGTGAGCTGGCGCCGTTCCGGGCTTGAGCTGGGGCGGGTGGGGGCTTCGGCTCGGGGGTGTGTCGTTTCCTACGCTTGAAGTTCGTCCGTTTCGTCTGCCGCGCCAGGTGCTCAGTGTGCGCGGGGAGATCCTCGCGGTGCCGGAGGGCTGGGACCTCTTGCCGCCGGGTGATCCGGCACTGAGCCGTCGCATCAAGGAGGACGGGCCGACATGGACGGTGGTCGAGCCGAAGGGGCGGAAGCGGTTTTCCCATGGGATCTGGGCGCCGGCGGAGCGCATTGCGACGTTGCGCGCGGAGCTCGCGGTGGAACGCGCCGATCCGGCCTACCAGCGCACCCTCGACGCGGCGCGGGCGCGGCGGGCGGTGGCCGAGGAGGTCTATGCGGAGGATTTTCGGGGCGCGGTGCTGGCGTATCTCGCGTTTCACCCGGGTCATCAGGACTACGCGGAGGCCATGGCGACGCGGATCGCCGCGCATGCCACGCCGGTGGGCAGTGGCACGGTGGCGCGGACGAAGCGGATCCCGATCGAGCAGCGCGCGGAGGCGGCAACCATCGCGTGGATGCGTCACCAGACGACGGGCTACGACTCGATGACGATCCCACGCGAGAAGGGGCTGCGGCGGGAGGTCCGCCGGATGCTCGCGGCGCGGTCGAAGCAATTGCTCGCGCGCTATCGCGAGGGGCAGGTGATTGATTTCGCGACGTGTCCGTTGCACGCGGCGGTGGCGCCGCGGGACGCGGAGAAGGACCGAGGTCCAATGACCAATGTCCAATGACTAATGTCTAATGTCTAATGTCTAATGTCGGAAGCGGGTGGCGGAGTGCCCGCGAAGGTTGCGAAGGGGGCGAATGAGGGGACCACGAAATACACGAAATACACGAAAAAGTGTGGCCCATGGAACACGCGGAAAACACGGAAGACACGGAAGCGCCGCGGGACGCGGCGAAGGACCAAGGACCAAGGTTCAATGACCAATGTCTAATGTCGGAAGCGGGTGGCGGGGTGCCCGCGGATGTTGCGAAGGTCGCGAATGGAGGGATCACGAAATACACGAAAATCGGAGTGGGGAGGGATGCAGTTTGCTGCGGGAGCCTAGACCCGAAACTCCAGACGCCAGGACCTCGCTTCCGCGGCCCCGGCCGCGTGACCTTTGTGCGGCGGGCAACAAAAAGCCCGGGCGGTGAGGCCCGGGCGGGAATTGTGGTGCGGTGCGTGGGGGCGCCGCGCCTTGGCTTTTTAGCGGACGACGCGGGCGCCGCCGCCGCCGATCGTCTTCTCGACTTCTTTGCGGGTGGCCATCGAGGTGTCGCCGGGGGTCGTCGAGGCGAGGGCGCCGTGGGCGGCACCATACTCGACGGCTTTCTTCGGGTCGTTGAACTCGAGGAAGCCGAACTGCAGGCCGGACGCGAAGGAATCGCCGCCGCCGACGCGGTCGAGGATTTCGAGGCGGGGATACTGCTTGCTCTCGTAGAACTGGCCGTCGTGCCAGAGGATCGCGGACCAGTCGTTGACCGTGGCGGTGTGGACGTGGCGCAGCGTGGTGGCGGCGACCTTGAAGTTCTTAAACTCCTTTACGGCGGTCTCGATCATCGACTTGAAGGCATCGGTCTCGATGTGCTTCAGGTCTTCGGCGCCCTTGACGGCGAAGCCGAGGGAGGCGGTGAAGTCTTCTTCGTTGCCGATCATGACATCGACATACTTCGCGATCTCGCGGTTGACCTCCTGGGCCTTCTTGAGGCCGCCGATGGTCTTCCAGAGGGAGGGGCGGTAGTTGAGGTCGTAGGAGACGATGGTGCCGTATTTGTTGGCGGCTTTGACGGCCTCGACGGTGAGCTCGGCGGTGGTGGCGGAGAGGGCGGCGAAGATGCCACCGGTGTGGAACCAGCGGACGCCGAGTTTGCCGAAGATGTGGTCCCAATCGATGTCACCGGGCTTGAGTTGGGAGGCGGCGGTGTTGCCACGGTCGGGATTGCCGACGGCGCCGCGGATGCCGAAGCCGCGCTCGGTGAAGTTGAGGCCGTTGCGGACGGTGCGGCCGATGCCGTCGTCTTCGCGCCACTTGATGAAGTCGGTGGCGACGCCGCCCTGCATGATGAAATCTTCGACGAGGTGACCGACTTCGTTGTCGACGAAGGCGGTGACGACGGCGGTCTTCAGGCCGAAGGCCTTGCGGAGGCCGCGGGAGGTGTTGTATTCGCCGCCGCCTTCCCAGACTTGGAAGTTGCGCGCGGTGCGAATGCGGCCCTCGCCGGGATCGAGGCGGAGCATGACTTCGCCGAGCGAGATTTGATCGAAGGCGCAGGAGTTAGCGGGTTTGATTTGGAGGCTCATGGAGGAGGAAGGTGGAAATAACGGACACGTATACGCGACCGGTTCGCTGAGCCAAGGCGCCCGGCGGGCGGTGGTCAATTGTGGACTGGGGCCGGGCGGACGGGGGCCGGCGCGGGGGCCTTAGCGCAGCTTGGCCAACGAGTCGGCGGCGGCCTTGTTGGTGGGGTCGAGCTGCAGGGAGGTCTCGTAGGCGGTGCGGGCTTCGGCGACGTGCTTGAGCTTCTCGTGGATGTTACCGAGGCGGTTCCAGACGTGGGTGTGTCCCGGGGCGGAGGGTGAGGGCGGGGTGAGGGTGAGGCACTTCTGCAGGTGGACGATGGCGTTGGAGAGATTCAGGTCGGAGATGGCGGCGGTGCGGCCGTATTGGTAAAGGGCGGTGTAGTTGGCGGGCTCTTTGGCGAGCACTTCATCGCAGATCTTGAAGGCGGCGGCGTAGTCCTTGGCGGAGGTGCGGGCGATGATGGAGAGGATGATGGCGCGATCGGGGGCGTATTTCTTGATCTCCTCGAGCTGGGTCTTGGCCTTGGAGCTGGAGCCGCCGGCGAAGAAGGGGGCCTGCGAGTAATATTGGTAGAGGGCCTCGCGGGCATCGACGTAGTCGGGTTTGAGGGCGATGGCTTTCTCGAGCATTTCGCGGCCCTTGGAGGCGGCGCTGAGGGAGGTGTTTTTGCGGGCGAGCTGGAGGCAGGCTCCGCCGCAGTCGAAGAGGTAGACGGGGTTTTGCGGCTCCAGGGTGGTGGCTTTCTCGAGCCACGGGACGGCTTCATCCATGGCCTGGGCATCGCCGCGCCGGATCAGCGTGAGCCCGAGGTAGTGGGCGGCGGCGGCGTTTTTGGGCTCGGCTTGGACGATCTTCTCCAGGGCGACGCGCGCCTCGGGGAACTTCTTCGCGTCGAAGAGGGCGATCGCGTCGTCGAGGGCGGCGGCGTGAGCGCAGGGCAGGAGCAGGAGGAAGAGCGGGAGGAGGCGGGAGAGCATTGCGATTAAAACAGCACAGCGGACGAAAAGTTACGGAGCGGCGACCTGAAAAATACGCACGGGGTGGGCGCGGGGATGCGCGGCTTTGGCGGGATCGAAGTCATCCCAGCCGGCATTGGCGATGAAGGTGGGGCGGCCATTGGCGAGCGTGACGAGGGCAAGATCGGAGAAATAGGGGAGGGCGGAGGCGAGGACGGTGACGGCTTTCACGGCCGAGAGATCGGGGGCGAGGGCGACGCGGACGACCCGCTGCGGGGTGGTGCCGTTTTGGATCGCGACGAGTCCGCCGGGGACGGGCACGAGGCCATCGAGGCCTACGAGGGTGGTGTTGGGCGGCGGGGCGAGCGGGCGGGCGGTAGGGGTGGAGGAGGCGAGGTCGATGACGAAGAGGCCATTGGCATAGTCGGCGACGACGAGGGCCTTGTCGGAGAGGACGAGGCCCTGAAGGGAGACGAAGGCGGGGGATTCGAGCAGTTTCTCCATCTCTTCGGCGCCGGGGGTGTATTTCCAGATAATGGGGGCGAGGCTGTCGGTGGCGTAGACGGTGCCATCGCGGGCCACGACGAGATCGCCAAGGGCATGGTCGCGGCCATCGGTCGGGACATCGACGATGCGCCGGAGGTCGCTCGTGGAGAGGGCAAATTCGGCGAGGGCGGCGCGGCCCTTCTGCTCGGGGCGGAAACCGGTCATCTCGGGCAAAGCCGAGGTGGCGGCCCAGAGGGCGCCGCGGGGCTCGTCGAGGGCGAGGCCGAAGACGCCGAAGAGGTCCTCATCCTCGACGGTAAAACGGGCGAGCCGGCCATCGTGGTCGCGGCGCCAGATGCAGCGGTGGTGCGCATCGCCGAGGAACAGGTCGCCGGTGCGCTCCCGAAAGAGGATGCCCTCGATAATTCCGGTGCGGCCCGGCAACTCCACAAGGAGATCGGCCTCGCCCTGCGGATCACGATGGGTGGCGAAGGTGGAGCGGAGGGCGTTGAAGGCGGGCTTGCCCTGCAGCGAGGCGAAGTCCGGATCGCGCTCGATGGCGGTGGTGACGCCGAGGGCCGCGAGGCGGCGGAGAGTAGCGAGGGCGTCGTCTTCGCGACCGGTGAGCGCCTGAGTGGCGGCGAGATTGTGCAGGTAGCGCGGGGAGTCGGGCCGGAGGGCGAGGGCGGCGGCGTAGGCGTCGCGGGCGGCGGGGAAGTCTTTCTTCTGGTAAGCAGCTTCGGCGATGCGGCGCCACTCGGGATGGGTGAAGGAAGGAGTTTGCGCGAAGGCGGCGAGAGGGAGCAGGAGCGACGCAGAGAGGAGGAGAAGACGGCGGAGCGGGCGCATGGGGGGGACGTTGGACGGTGAGCGGCGATGGCGCAATGCGGGCCCGCCGTGGAGGGGCGGCAAGGCGAAGACAAAAAAAGGGGCGCGGGTTGAACCGCGCCCCGGGGAGGGAGATTTCGTTTGGCCGGACGCTTATTCGTAGCGTAGGGCGTCGATCGGATCGAGCTGGGCGGCTTTGCGGGCCGGGTAGAAACCGAAGAAGATGCCGATGACGGTGGAGACCGCGACGGCGATGATCACGGAAGTCGTGGAGACAAGGGTCGGGAGGCCGAAGTAATACGAGGCGAGCTCCGAGGCGCCGATGCCGCACAGAATGCCGAGCACTCCGCCGAGCAAGGAGAGGAGAATGGCCTCGATGAGGAACTGCAGGAGCACGTCCTTGCCGTGGGCGCCGATCGCGAGGCGGATGCCGATCTCGCGGGTGCGCTCCGTGACGGAGACGAGCATGATGTTCATGACACCGATGCCGCCGACGACGAGGGAGACGAAGGCGATGCCGCCGAGGAGGAGCGTCATGGTCTTGGACGTCTCGGTGGCGGCCTGGGCGAGCTCTTCCTGGGTGCGGACGGTGAAGTCGGGCTCGCGGCCTTTGCGGCGTTGGGCGAGGAGGTCCTCGACGCGCTGCTTCACGACATCGAGTTTCTCAGACGAGCTGGCCTCGATGAGGATGGAGGAAATGTTGGTGCGGCGGGAGACGCGGCGCATGTGCGACGTGTAGGGGATGATGACGACATCATCCTGGTCGGAGCCGAAGAGGCTGTAGCCCTTGACGTCGAGGACGCCGAGGATGCGGAAGGGGAGATTACGAATGCGGAGCGTCTGGCCGATCGGGTCCTCATTGGGGAAGAGCTGGTCGGCGACGGTCTTGCCGATGATGGCGACCTTGGCGAGGGACTTGACGTCCTGCTCGGTAAACATGGAGCCGGAAACGATGCGCCAGTTCTTGATCTGAGGATAGTCGGGGGATTCGCCGTTGATGGAGGTGTTCCAATTGAGACCGTTGGCGAGGACCTGATTGCGGTCGCGCACCTCGGGGCTGACGCCCTCGATATCGGCGACCTCGGCCATGATGGCATCGGCATCCTCAGCGGTGAGGGTGGTCGAGCTACCGAAGCCACCACGCATACCGCCGGAGCTGAAGCTACCGGGATAGACGGTGATGATGTTCTGGCCGAGCGAGGCGACCTGGGCCTCGACGCGGGCCTTGGCCCCGTTGCCCATCGAGACGGTGGTGATGACGGCGCCGATGCCGATGATGATGCCGAGGGCCGTGAGGATCGACCGCATGGTATTGCGGCGGAGAGCACGGAGGGCGACGAGGAAGGTGGTGAAGAAGCGCATGGGCGGGGATCAGGCGGCGGGCGCCGCGGTGAGTTTGGCGGCGGCCTCGGCTTGCTTGAGTTTGCCGAGTTCGTGCTCGGCGATGAGACGATCTTTCACGAGTTCGTCGCGAACGACCACGCCATCGCGGAGGATGAGGTTGCGTTTGCAGTAGTGAGCGATGTCGAGCTCGTGGGTTACCATCACGATGGTGATACCCTGCTCGTTGAGCTTCTGGAAGACGCCCATGACCTCGACGGAGGTCTTGGAGTCGAGATTGCCGGTGGGCTCGTCGGCGAGGAGCACCTGGGGCTGATTGACGAGGGCCCGGGCGATGGCGACGCGCTGCTGCTGACCGCCGGAGAGCTGATTGGGCATGTGGTCGGCACGCTTGGCGAGGCCGACGATTTCCAAGCAGTAATGGGCGCGCTCGCGGATCTCCGCGGAGGAGACCTTGCGATGGCGGCCGTAGAGCATGGGGAGCTCGACATTCTCGAGCGCCGTAGTGCGGGCGAGGAGGTTGAAGCCTTGGAAGACGAAGCCGAGCTTCTGGTTCCGGATGTCGGCGAGCTCGTTTTTGTCGAGCTGGGAGACATCGATGCCGTCGAGCTTGTAGATGCCGCGGGTGGGGCGATCGAGGGCCCCGAGGAGATTCATCAGCGTCGACTTGCCGGAACCGGAAGCGCCCATGAGGGCGACGAATTCGCCCTTATGAATATCGAGGGAGACACCGCGCACGGCGTGCACGGGGACTTCGCCGGAGTCGTAGATCTTATGGATGTCCTGAATTTGAACGACGGGGGCCATGAGTTAGGTGTGGTTGGCCGATGCGAAGGGAGGTGGAGGGAGGATGCGCGGATCAACCGCCACGACGCATACCGCCGCTGCTACCGCCGCTCATGCCGGGCATACCGCCGCGACTGCCACCGCCGAACGGGCTGGACGCACCGCCGGGAGCCTGCATCACGGGCGCCGGAGCGCCGGGCATCACGACCGAAGTCACGAGCACGTCGCCATCAGCCAGGCCGTCCAAGACTTCCGTGCCGAAACCATTTGAAATACCGAGACGGACTTTAACGGCCTCGAGCTTCTTGTCCTTGGCGTCAACATCGCCGACAATGCGGTAGAGGGTGCGCTCGACGACAGTATTGCTGAAGCCGCTGCCGGAACCACCGCCACCGCCGCCACCGCCGCCACCACCGCCACCGCCTTTACCTTTGCCACGGCCGCCGGGCATGGCGAAACGGGCGGCGATGAGGTCGGGGTCGAGTTTCTTCTGCACGGCGAGAGCCTTGGCTTTCTCGATCATTTCCGGCGAAGCAGGGGAGCCGCGCTGGAAACCGACGGCCTGCATGATTTCAAACGTGGCGCGGCGAGTCTCCTCGTCGGTCATACCAGCGGCGGCCGGGGCGGCGCCGCCCTTGGCGGCATCGCCACCACCCTTGCCGGCGGGAGCGGCGGCGGCGGCGGGTTGCGCGACCTTGGCCTGAATCTCCTGCGGGAGACGAACGCGGAGGGCGCTGTTTTGGACGGTGAGGATAGCGTTCTTTTGCGCGACGATGATCGAGACGTTGGCCGTCATGCCGGGCTTCAACTTCAAGTCGTCGTTGTTGACGTCGATGATGGTCGCGTAGGAAACGACGCTCTGGTTGGTCGAGGCGGCGTTGCGAACCTGGCGAACGGTGCCGGCGAACGTGCGGTTCGGGAAGGCATCAACGGTGAATTTCACGTCCTGCTTCTCGGAGATGGTGCCGATGTCGGCCTCGGCGACCGCGGCGTTGATCTGCATTTTGGTGAGATCATTGACGAGGGTGAAGAGGACAGGGGCGTTGAGGCTGGCAGCGACCGTGCGGCCCTTGTCGGTCTTGCGGTCGAGGACCATGCCGTCGAGCGGAGCGGTGATGGTGCAGCGGGCGAGGTCGAGCTTGGCGCTCTCGATCGCGGCCGTGCGGGTGAGCATGGTGGAGTCGGACTGCGAGAGCTGGGCCTCGATGCTGTCGAGCTCCTGCTGGGAGACGAGTTTCTTGGCCGCGAGCTCGCGAGTGCGCTCGGCGTTGAGGCGGATGAGCTGATTGTTGGATTTCGCGGAGGCGAGATCCGCTTGGGCCTGCATGAGGCGCTGCTCGTAAGTGGAGGGGTCGATGCGGGCGAGGACGTCGCCGGCTTTGACCTGGGAGTTGAAGTCGACGAGGACCTCTTTGACCTGGCCGGAAATCTGCGAGCTCACATCGACGCTCACGACGGGCTGGAGGTCGCCGGTGGCAGTAATCGTCTGCACGATGTCACCACGGCTGACTTTCGTCGTCTGATACTCGGGCTGCTTGTCGGTCTTATTATTGAGGTAATACCAGGCACCGACGCCGCCGCCGGCGACGAGCAACGCGAGAACAATTAAACCACCGTAACTTTTCGATTTGGCCATGAGGAAAAAGGGGGAAGGGGGACGGGGAAGGTATATGAGTTGAAGGAAAACCGGTGACGCGCAACGAAACTCTCCCGAAAATTCCGGAGAGCGTGGTGGGCGCCGACGGGGCGGGAAGACGCAGGGGTGCAGGAAAGGTGACGCAATTATTTTGTGGAGCAGGAGCCGCTCCGAGGCGTGGGCAGGGACTGGAATCAGGCTGGGGGCGGGAACCGGTGGGGCGGTGGAAAATGGGGATTGCCAGTGTCATAAGGGCTGTTTGGTTCCGCGAGCTGCGCAAGCCGCGTGGCTTTTATCCCATGCTTCTCATTCCTGTGTGGAAGGGTGTCTTCAGTTCTCGTGCCGGTGTTTGGCTGGCGAGATTTACCTTGGGGACGGCGGCGGCGCTTTCGCCGGGTGCACTGTCGGCCCAAGTCTCAACGACCCCGGTGGAGGGATTGCGCGATGCGAGTCCCCGTGTGCACGCCATCACGGGCGCGCGGATCGTGACGGCGCCCGGCGTGGTCATCGAACGGGGCACACTCGTGGTGCGAGACGGAGTGATCACCGCGGTCGGGGCCGAAGCCGACGTGAAAGTCCCGGCCGATGCCCGAATCTGGGCGGCAACGGGCAAGACGATTTACGCCGGCCTGATCGAACCGCTGGCCGAGTTGCACCTGCCGTCCGCGCTGAAGCCGGCGGTCGAGACCGAAGGCGGCGGACGCGGAGGAAGGGGTGGGGCGGCTCAGGCGGCACCGGCCGAGGCCATGGCCCCCGCGGCGGCGGCGCGCTCGTGGAACGCGCGCGTGACGCCCGAGCGGGATGTGGCGAAAGTCTTGATGGCGGACGAGAAAGGTGCGTCGGCGTTGCGCGAACTCGGATTTACCTCCGCCGCGGTGACGCCGGCGCGAGGCGTGTTTCGCGGCGAAAGCGCCTTGGTCAGCCTGAGCGGACGGTCGCCGGGCGCTTCGCTCGTGCGGTCGCGTTTGGCGCAGCACGTGGCGTTTGAGCAAGGCGGATTTCGCGAAAACGCCTATCCCAGCTCGTTGATGGGCAGTATCGCGCTCGTGCGCCAAACCCTGCTGGATGCGCAGTGGTGGAAAACGGCGACGGAGGTTTATGCCCGCCAGAAGAGTGCGGGTGCCGAGCGGCCCGAAGCGAATGCCTCGCTCGAGGCGCTGGCTGGGGTCGCAGCCGGCACCGAGCCCTTGGTGATCGAGGCGCGGGATGAGCTCGATGTAATGCGCGCCCAGAAAATCGCGGACGAATTTAAGCTGAAACTGATCCTGCGCGGCAACGGCACGGAATATCGCGTGATGCGGGCCCTGGCGGCCAAAGCCACGCCGGTGATCATCCCGCTCAATTTCCCGACGGTGCCGGAAATCGAGACGCCCGAAAAGGCGGTCGATGTGGCGCTCTCGACGCTCCAGCATTGGGAACAGGCACCCGCGAATGCCGCGAAGTTGGTCGCCGGCGGAGTGACGGTGGCGTTTACGACGGCGGGACTGAGGACGCCGGACACGCAGTTTTGGTCGGCGGTTCGCCTGGCTGTGAAACGCGGACTCAAGCCCGAGGCGGCGCTGGCAGCGCTGACCACGACCCCGGCCAAGTTACTCGGCGTGGACGAGATGGTCGGAACTCTCGCGGCCGGCAAGATCGGCCACCTCATCGTGGCAACCGGAGACTTGTTTACTGCCGACAGCACGGCGGAGATCACCGACGTGTGGGTGGACGGCGATCACTTTGAGACCGAGGCCGCGCAGAAGGTCGACATCAAGGGCACGTGGAAAATCACGTGGAGCGGCGCGCCGAGCGGTGTGCCTGAAGAGCTGAAGATCGAAGCGCGGACCGGGGGCGGGCGTCCGCGGGCCCGGCTCGGCGAGAAAGACGCGACCCTCGCGCAGGCGCGCAATCAAGTGACCCTGCTCATCCCGGCGGACGTGATCCAGGGGAAGGACGCCAAAGGCACGGTGCGCCTCGCGGGTGTGTTTACCGACGGCGCGCTGGCGGGCACGGGATTGCTCCCTGACGGCAAGGCGGTGCGCTGGAGCGCGACCCGTGCGCCCGCGGCGGCGACCGAAAAGAAGCCGGAAGAGAAGAAGCCGGAAGAAAAGATGCTCGCGACCGCCACGTATCCCGCGGGTGCCTATGGCCGGGCGGGCCTGCCGGGTCAGCCGGAGTGGGTGCTGGTCAAGAATGCGACGATTTGGACGAGCGGCTCAGCTGGTCGTCTAGTCGGGACTGACCTGCTGATCCACGCGGGCAAGATCGAGAAGTTGGGCGTCGGACTCTCGGCCCCGGCCAGCGCGGTGATCATTGATGCCCAGGGCAAACATGTGACCGCGGGCCTCATCGATTGCCACTCGCACACCGCCATCTCGCGCGGAGTCAACGAAGGCACGAGTGCTGTGACCGTGGAAGTCCGCGTCGGTGACGTGATCGACGCGACCGACATCAGCATCTACCGGCAACTCGCTGGTGGGCTTACGACGGCGAATCTTTTGCACGGCTCGGCCAACCCGATGGGCGGGCAAAACCAAGTGATCAAATTGCGCTGGGGCGGGCTGCCCGAGGAACTGAAGTTTGCCGGGGCGAAGCCCGGCGTGAAGTTTGCGCTCGGCGAGAACGTGAAACGCTCGAACTTCCAAGGGGTGGGCACGACGCCGCGCTATCCGGCGACGCGCATGGGCGTGGAGCAGATCATGGCCGATACCTTCGCCCAGGCCCGCGATTACGCGCGCGACTGGGATGACTGGAATGCTGGGCGCACGGCATTGCAGCCGCGGCGCAACTTGCGGCTCGATGCCGCGCTGGAGCTCCTCAAGGGCGAACGCGTGGTGCACATTCACTCCTATCGGCAGGATGAAGTGCTCATGTTCATCCGCCTCGCCCAGCGGGAAAAGCTCACGGTGGCGACGTTTCAGCACATTCTCGAAGGCTACAAGGTGGCCGATGAGATTGCGAAACTCGGGGCCGGTGGCTCGTGCTTCTCAGACTGGTGGGCCTACAAATACGAGGTCGTCGATGCGATTCCCTACGACGGAGCGATGATGCGCGCGGCGGGCGTGGTGGTTTCCTTCAACTCCGATGACGCCGAGCTTGCGCGCCGCATGAACACCGAGGCAGCCAAGGCGGTGAAATACGGCGGCGTGCCGGAGGATGAAGCGTTGAAATTCGTGACACTCAATGCCGCGAAGCAACTCCGCATCGATGACCGCGTGGGCTCGCTCGAAGTGGGCAAGGACGCGGACTTCGTGATCTGGAGCGCAAGTCCGCTCTCCACTTACGCGCGGGCCGAGCAGACGTGGATCGACGGACGGCGCTATTTCTCTCTCGAGGACGATGCGGCGCTGCGCGTCGCCGCGACCACGGAGCGCGAGGCGCTCGTGCAGAAGGCGCTCGTCGAACGCATGAAGTCGCTCGCCGGCCCGGCCGGTGGAGCAGGTGGAGGCGGCGCGGGAGCGGGAGGACGCGGCGGAGCCGGTGCGGCGTCTGCGCCCACGCCGGATCTGGTGCGGGCCCTGCAAGCCATCGAAGAGCGCGCGTCGCTCGAATACCGCTCGATTTATCACAACGGCCAGGATGCCTCCAACTGCTCGACCAATGCGCTCCGCTAAACTCTCCGCGCTCCTCGCGCTCTTGCTCGCCGGCTGGGCCAGTGGCCTGGCGTCGGACAATATCCCGGCCGTGCGCCCCGCGAAGCCGCTGCTCCTGCGCGGCGCGACCGTGCACACCGTCAGTGGCGCGGATCTGCCCGCGACCGATGTGCTCGTGCGGGACGGCAAAATCGCCGCGATCGGGGCGAAGCTGCCGGCGCCGGCGGACGTGACCGTGGCCGATGTCTCAGGCAAGCACGTCTACCCTGGACTGATCTCGGCCTTCACCGGCATGGGCCTCACGGAGTTTAACTCCGTGCGCGGCTCGGTCGACCTCGCGGAAACCGGGGCGCTCAATCCTAATGCGCGGGCCCAGTCGGCGCTCAATGCCGACAGTGAACACATCCCGGTTTCCCGGACCAACGGCATCCTCACGGCGTTGAGCGTGCCGCTGTCGACCGGACTCGTGGCCGGCACATCGACGCTGATCCGCATGGACGGTTGGACGTGGGAAGACCTCACCTTGCGCGCGACGGTGGCACTGCACATCTACTGGCCGAACCTGACGGTGAATCGCGATCCGAATTTCCCGCGCTCGGTGACCGAGCAGCAGAAGACGATCGACGAGAACCTGAAGAAGATCCGCGACGCGTTTGCCTCGGCCCGCGCCTACCAAAAGGCAAAGACCGGAGCAGCGCAGACGACCGACACGGATTCGCGTTGGGAAGCGATGTTGCCGGTATTGCGCGGTGAGCTGCCGGTCTTCGTGCACGCCAGCGAAGTGAAGCAAATCGAGTCGGCGGTGGCGTGGGCCAAAACGGAGAAACTCAAGATCACGCTCGTCGGCGGCCTCGATGCTTGGCGCGTGACCGATCTCCTAAAGGCCAACGACGTGGCGGTGATCGTGAGCCCCGTGACGGGCCTGCCGCTGCGGCGCGAAGATCCGTTTGACGCGGTGTTTTCCAATCCGGCGCGACTGCAGGCAGCCGGGGTGCGCTTCTGCATCGCGAACGATGGCTCCGATGCCGAACTCGGCACGCAGTCGGACCGCAATCTACCCTATCAGGCGGGCAAGGCTGCGGCCTACGGTCTGCCCCCGACCGAAGCGCTCAAGGCTATCACCCTCTATCCGGCGCAGCTCCTCGGCGTCGCCGGGGAGCTCGGTTCGGTCGAGATCGGCAAACGTGCCACGCTGATCGTCACCGACGGCGACCCGCTCGAAATTCCCACGCGCGTCGAGCAGGCCTTCATTGATGGGGCGAAGATCGATCTCTCGAACCGTCACATCCGCCTCTACGAGAAATACCAAAAGAAATACGAACAACTGCAGAAGGCCCCTGTGGCCCCCGCCTCGAAATCATGAAGACAACTTCCCTATCAAACGTCGTTCTCGCCCTGCTCGCCGCTGCCGCGGTCAACGCCCAGGAAGGGCGGCGGGGTGGGGCATCTTCGGTGGCTGCCGCGGTCGCGGCGGCGACGGCGGAAAAGCCCGCCTCTGCTGAAGCCAAACCAGCCGAAAAGAAGGACGAGAAGGAAAAGGAGCCCGCCCTCGCGGTGTCCGAGCACCAACTCACGCTCGGTGGCAAAGTCATCAAATACAAGGCGACCGCCGGCTACATGGCGATGAAGGACGCGAAAGGGGAGAAAACCAAGGCCAACATCTTCTTCGTCGCATACACGAAGCTGCCGGGCGAAGGCGAAAAGATCGATCCGGCGAAGCGTGCGCTCACGTTTTCGTTCAACGGCGGACCGGGCTCGGCGTCGATCTGGCTGCACATGGGCGCGATCGGTCCGAAGCGCGTGCTGATGAAGGAAAATGGGGAATCGCTCCCGCCGCCCTATCGCATGGCGGACAACGAGCACTCGTGGCTCGACGAGACGGACCTCGTGTTTCTCGACCCGGTGTCCACGGGCTACAGCCGGGCCGCCGCAGGCGAAGATGCCAAGCAGTTTCACGGTTTCAACGAGGACATCGCGTCGGTGGGCGATTTCATCCGCCTCTACACCACGCGCAACCAACGCTGGTCGTCACCGAAGTTTCTCGTCGGCGAAAGCTACGGCACCACGCGGGCCTCGGGTTTGAGCGACTACCTGCAGGAGCGCTACGGCCTCTATCTGAACGGCATTTCGTTGATCTCATCGATCATGAACTTCCAGACGGCGCGCTTCACGCCGGGCAACGATCTGCCCTATACGCTGTTTCTCCCGACTTACACGGCCGGAGCCTGGTATCACAAGAAGCTCGGCGGGGCGTTCGCCGGAGGGGACCTGCGGGCGGCACTGGCGGCAGCAGAAAAATTTGTGCAGGACAAGTATGCGCCGGCGCTCTTGCGCGGCGATGCCCTGCCGGCGGCGGAGAAGGCGGCGCTGGCGAAAGAAATCGCGGCACTCACCGGCCTGCCGGAGGCGTTTGTCCTCCAACGCAATCTACGGATCGATATCTTCACCTTCACGACGAAGCTGCTCGAGGCACAAGACCGCTCGGTCGGGCGCTATGATTGCCGCCTCACGGGTATACGCTACCAGCCCGGCGCGCTGACCCGCAGCGAATTTGATCCGAGCTACGAGGCCGTGCTCGGCTGCTATACGGCGTGTTTCAATGACTACGTGCGGCGTGAGCTGAAATACGAGACCGACCTGCCTTACAACGCCCTGACCGGCGAAGTGCAGCCGTGGAACTACAACAACGTGCAGAACCAGTATCTCAACACCTCCGAGATGCTGCATCAGGCGATGAGCCGGAACACGCACCTGAAGGTCTGGATCGCCAACGGCTACTACGACCTCGCCACGCCTTATTTCGCGACGGACTACACCGTGCGGCAGATGGGGCTCGATGCGGCCGTGCGCGGCAATGTCACCCAGACCTTCTACGAAGGTGGCCACATGATGTATATGGTGCCGACCGAGCTCGCGAAACTGAAGGTCGACGCCGCGAAGTTCTACGACGCGACGCTGAAGAGCGTGGGCGTGCGGTGAGGGCGGGCGAGGGCCGCACGTTAAAACGTGCGGCTACGGGAGGCGGTTAACGGATTCCGCAGGTATTCGACGTCGCTGGTAGCCGCACCGGTTACGGTGCGGTTCCGCGTCATTTCGCGAACGCCGTGCGTAGCGCTTCGGCCACGTTGGGCGGGACGAAGTGGGCGACGTTGCCGCCGTAACGTGCGACCTGCTTTACGAGCGTGGAGCTCGTATAGCTGAATTGCTCGTTGGGCATCACGAAGAGTGTTTCCAGCTTCGGCTCAAGGTGGCGGTTCATCAGCGCCATATTGAACTCAAACTCAAAGTCGGAGAGGGCGCGGAGGCCGCGGATGATGGCATCCGCTTGGTGCGCCATGCAGAACTCCACGAGCAGGCCGCTGAACGTCGTTACCCCGACGTGGGGCAGGTGGGCGAGGTTGGGGCGGATCATGTCGACGCGTTGCTGCGGGGTGAACAGCGGGCCCTTGCCCGCGCTCTCGGCGACAGCCACGGTGACCTTGTCGAACAACTTCGCCGCCCGCTCGAGGACATCGAGATGGCCGCAAGTGATGGGGTCGAACGTTCCGGGATAGATGCAATGACGCATGGAGTTGCCGCCCGCCCAGCGCGCGACCGCGGTAGCAAGGCGGGTGGAGCCGGTGAAGTCACTCGAATATTTAGCGGGCTCCGCGCTTGCCAACTCGGGCGGCGCACGGTTTTCCTGCAACCCTGATGCGGTTCAATCTCCCCAACATCCTGACCATCTCGCGCGTGCCGCTGATGTTCATCATTGTGGGCTTGATGTATGCCGATTTCACGTGGGCCGACACGATCGCCTTCTGGCTGTTCATCGTCGCGGCGCTGACGGATTGGCTCGACGGAATGATCGCCCGCAAGCGCGGCGAGGTGTCGTCCTTCGGCCGCTTCATGGACACCGTCATCGACAAGGTAATGGTGATCGGGATCATGATTGCGCTGGTAAATGGGGACTACTTTCTCGGCCACAGCATCGCGGCGATGTCGCTCCTGTTGTGCATCCTGTGCCGTGAGTTTTCGATCTCCGGTCTGCGCGTCGCCGCAGCGCTCAAAGGCGTGGCGATCGAGGCGGATGCGGGCGGCAAGGTGAAGACCTTCGTGCAGCTCAACGCGATTGGCTGGCTGATGGGCGGGCAGATGTTTGCGAAGGATTTTACCGAGCATTTTCCCGGGGAAGACGGCCGGATCATCACGGTGGTGCGGATCATTGGTATGTCGCTGTTCGCTATCTCGGCAGTGCTCACGGTGACGTCGGGTTGGTCATATTTCCGCCGGCACGGTCACGTGCTGGCGAAGTAAGCCATGTCGTGGGCTTCGCCGGCTTGGACGCGGTCGTGGTCCTCGGGCGTGATTGTCGGACTAGCGACGCTGGGGCCGATCGGACGCAAGCTGCCGGCTCCCGGCACGTGGGGCTCGCTGGTGGGCACCCTGTTCTTTGCCTTGGCGGTCGCGCCGTTGAGCCTCGGGGGTAATCTCATAGTAAGTCTCGTGCTGGCGGCGCTGGCGGTCGGGATCTGTGGCGAGGCAGAGATCCGACTCGGCAAACAAGACCCCGGGGAAGTGATCTTGGACGAGTTTATTGCGATGCCCCTTTGTTTCCTCGGCTGGCCGGCCCTCCTCGCGGTGATGCCGGCTTGGGCGGCGCTGGGGGCGGGCTTCGCCCTGTTTCGCTTCTTCGACATCATAAAGCCGCTGGGAATTAAACGGCTCCAGCATCTTCCGGGCGGGTGGGGCGTAGTCGTCGACGATGTCGTGGCGGCGCTCGTGGCCTGCGCGACGCTGCACGGCGGGGTGTGGCTCTGGATGCTGACGCGATGAACGAGTTTTGGGGCAACGTGTCGTGGCGGGTGACGGAGTTCTTCCTCCCCGAGCGCGCCAAGCCCTACGCGCGATGGGCACTGATCGGGCGGGCGATCTTGTGGGTGATCGTGGTGCTATACGGGTGGAAATACCATCGCCTGAGCATGCGGGAACTCAGCGAAGACATCGTCACGACGCCGCTGCACCTCGTGCATCTGGTGTTTCACGAGGCCGGGCACGTGATCTTCAGTTGGTTGGGCGACTTCATGCATGTCCTCGGCGGTTCGCTCTTCCAGGTGCTGGTGCCGATCAGTTGGTTTGTCGCGACACGCTGCTGGGGCCGGAACGACGCGTTTGCCGGTGCGCTATGCCTGTGGCTGGCGGGACACAGCCTCGTGGACGTGGCGCCCTACATCAACGATGCGCGCAGCCTGCAGCTCATGCTGCTCAGCGGCGGCACGGGGCGCGAGGTCGAGGGCCACGATTGGGAATACCTGCTGACGGCCATGAACCTGCTCCACAAGGACGTGTTTATTGCGCGCTGGGTGCTCAGCGCCGGACGCTGGGTGATGGCGCTCTCGCTGGTCTGGGCTGCCGCCGTGCTGGTGCACGAGTGGCGGGTGGTGAGCGCAGCGGCGAAAAGTGAGGCGTGAGCCGGCGCGCGGCTACTTCGCGGCGCTGCGATCGCGGCGCAGCAGGAAGTCGATACGCACGCTGCTGCTGAGGCCCAATTCCGTGCCGTCGGGACCACGGATGGCGCGACCACCGAGGGTGAAGAGGATCTGGGCGCGCGCGCCGGGCTTGGTTTTCCACGGCACGACGATTTCCGGGCGCAGGGCGTAGACGTTGGCGCTCTCGTCGCTCATCAGGGAGGAAGTAGCGACACTGGCGGTCAGCGAGGCGCGGAAGCGCGGCCATTCGCGGGCGGCACCGGCCGAGAACGTGAGCGAGTTAGTATGGAGTTGATTGCGACCGAAGTGCGCCGGCAGGGCGGTGCGATCGAGCAGGTCGGCACCGAGACTCGTATAGCCGAGCAGTCGCCACGCAGGAACTATTGGCCGCGCCGCGGCGAGATAGGGCTGAAGGTGGCGGTGGCCGTCCGACAAATCGCTGGGCGGGCGGCTCAGCGGGGTCTCGTAATTGAAACCCACGCTGATGCCGCCGTCGTTGAGCGAGGGCAGCACGTGTTCGCACTTGGTGCCGAGGCGGAGCGTCGAGAGACCGTAGCCGGCGGCATCAGAAAGACCGTGCGTGAAGTAGCCCTGGAGCTCGGCACTGCTCTCGATGTTTTCGCTGACCTTGGCGCGGGCGCCGACTGGCACGCGGACGTAGTCGCGATGGATGAAATCGCCGAAGTGCGGGCGGACGTAGAGTCGCAACGAGCCGTTGCGATCAAAACTCGGCAGGCGGTCGGCGAGCAACTCGGGCAATTCGTCGATAAACTCCGCGAGGTCCCAGCGGGACGACGTTGGCGTGGTCTTGACCGGCGTCGACTCGGCGGCGTGCGCGACCGACCATGAAGCCACCGAGCCGGCGAGGGCGACGGCGAGAAGGCGGAAGGTGGAGCAGAGGAAACGGAGCGGCGACACAGGTGCGTTGGTCAGGGGAGCACCTGGAGATGTTCCACCGGAACCTTCACCAAGAGCCCTTGCTGCAACACATCGACCGACAGCACAATTCCTTGAGGATTCGATGGATCGTCGACGAAACCCTGCAGGCCGTAGAGTGGTCCACCGATGATCTTGACCTGCCGACCCTTGGTAAAGAGCGGCATCACACTGAATTCGAACCCCGATGCGACGATGGCCTTTACGTCCTCCAGCTGACGAAGGAACTTGGCCTCGTCGGTGACCGTGATGGCGCGCGCGAGCAGGTCCTGCTGGTAGATGCGGGACTTTTGTTCGACGGGAATCTTGGCAAAGACGTAGCCGGGGAAGAGCGGCTTGGTGAAGCTCTTCGTCTGCTGCGCGTAGTGCCGCACGCTCTTCACCAGCGCGAGGTAGTGCTCGAATTTCTCCGCGGCCATAAGGGCCGCGAATTTCTTCTCACAGCGAGGCTTGGTGTGGCAAACGAGCCAGTAATGTTCACTCATCCCGGGCGCGTCAGTTCTTGAGGAGATATCGGACGGCGGCGTGGTAGCCCTCGAGTCCGAGTCCAGTGATCACCGCGATGCACGCGGGGGCCGTGAGCGATTTATGGCGAAACTCTTCGCGTTTATAGATGTTGGAAATGTGCACCTCGATGGTGGGCAGGTGGGCGCCGAGCAGCGCGTCGCGCAGGGCCACGCTCGTGTGGGTGAAAGCGCCGCCGTTGATGACAATGCCATCGAACTTTGCATCGGTGAGCGCGGCGATTTTGTCGATGAGAGCACCCTCGTGGTTCGATTGGAAGCAGGTGAGCTCGGCGCGGTCCGAGAACTCGGCCCGCAGGGCGGCCTCGAGATCGGCGAGCGTGGCGCGGCCGTAGATCTCGGGTTCGCGTTTGCCGAGGCGGTCAAGGTTGGGGCCGTTGAGGATGGCGATCTTTTTCATCGAAGGGTTTGGATGATCACGAAACACACGAAATACCCGAAAGGGGAAAGCACGATTTCGTGGCCGCGTCGGGCCGGCCGCGACGCGCGAGGCGCCGTCGGCGTCGTCAGAGCGGGTTTTCCGTCGGGATGAACTCCCACGGGAGACGGAATTTTTTAGCGAGCTCCGCGGCCAGGGCTTGGACGGCGTGGACCTCGGTCGCGTAGTGGCCGCAGAGATAGAGGTTGAGTTTCTCCTCCTGGGCGCGGTTGAAAAACTCTTCGCGCAATTCGCCGGTCACGAGAGTGTCGACGCCGGCGGGCGCGAGCTCGGGGATGGCGCTGTTGCCGGCACCGCTGCAGAAGGCGATCTCGCGAGGCTGGGCCGAGCCGCACTCGATGGCGATGACGCGGGGGTAGAGGGATTCGAGTTTGGTGCGCAGAGCGGAGCGGGTGAGGCGCGAGCGGGCGGTGCAGCCGATGGCCTCACCGTCGCGGATGAGAAACGGGCGGGCGCGCTTGAGGCCGAGTTGGCGGGCGAGGAGGGCGTTGTTGCCAATCTCGGGGTGGCCGTCGAGCGGGAGGTGGTTGGAATAGAGCGCGCAGTTGCCGCCAATGAGCGTCGCAACGCGTTCGTAGGCGGGGCCGGTGAGGGCACGGGGCATGTCCCAATACATCCCGTGGTGCACGATCAGGAAATCCACGCCGGCGGCGACGGCCTTTTGAAACGGCACGACGCCCGCATCCACGGCCGCACCGATTTTCGTGACGCGGCCGGTGTTGGCGAGTTGGAGGCCGTTGAAGGCGCCGGGGGCGTCTTTGAAGGCTGAGCGGCGCGTGCGGGTATCGCAGTAGGTAACGAGGTCGGTGAGTGAGGGCATGGATCAGACGCCGAGGCGGCAGCTATGGGCGCTAAACCCTGCCCCGAAACTCACGAGCCAAAAATCACCCTCGGTGGGCGAGGGCGCGGCGGTGCGCAGTGTGTCTTCCAGGGCGAACAGCACGGAAGGGCTGCTCATGTTGCCGTGATCGCGGAGCACACGGGCGCTAGCCTCGAGTGAGTGCGGCGCCAAGACTGGGGCGAGGGCCTCAATCACGTCGCGGCCGCCGGGATGGGCGACGACGCGCGCGACGGAGCGCGGACCGCGGCGAGACCAGAGTTCGCTCACGGCCTCCGCGGCCAGCGCCGGGACGGAACGATCGAGCAGATTGCGGAGTTTGCCGTCGCGTTGTTCGAAGCGGAGTTTGTCGCGATCAGCCGGCCGATGCAGGGTGTCGAAGTCGAAGACGCGCAGTCCGCTCGGCCCGGGGGTGGCGCGCCAGATGGTGGCGGCGGCGCCGTCGCTGAACAGGCAGGCGCTGATGATCACACCGGGATCATCGTCGAGGTAAAAGGCGGCGGAACAAACTTCGACGGCGATGCAGGCGACCGTCGCGTGGGGTTGCGCGGCCAGAATGTAATTCGCGGCGCGGAGCGTGGGAATTGCGGCGCCACAGCCGAGACCGACGAGGTCTTGGAGGAAGGCGTTGGAGCGCAGTCCCAGTTGCTCGGAGACATAGCTGGAGAGGCCGGGGCAGAGGTAGCCTGTGCAGGTGCAGATGAGGAGGGCGTCGAGTTGCGCCGGGACGAGGCCGGCGCGGGTGAGGGCGGTCCCGAGAGCCGCGGCCGCGAGCTTGGGCGCCTCGGCGCGGAAGGCATGGTGGAGCTGATCGGCAGTGTGATCGAAGACGTGCTCGATGTCCGGCACCGCGAAGTGGCGCGTGGCGATCCCGTGGTCGCCGTTGAGAATGCTGTGAATGATGAGGCGGGAGCGTTTGTTGAGGCGCTCGCGGACGGGGGAGCGTTGCACGATCTCCCAACACTGGTGCTGCGTAAGAGTGCTGGGTGGGACGGCGGTGGCGAGAGTGTGGAGATACATGGTTAGTGAAGCGCGGCGTAGAGCGGGCGCAGCGGAAGCAGCTGGGTGCGGTTGAGGAGACGGAGGAACCGCTGGAGGGCGGGGGTGAGGAGGAAAGGATGGAGGAGCGACGCCGTGGCGAGGCGGCAGCGGAAGCGGCGGCGGAGGGTCCGCGCGACGGTCTGACCCGCAAATGACCAAGTGGTCTCGCCGATACTGTAAGCGAGCAGCGGATCGAGGGCGGCTTCGGCGCTTTGGAAGGCCATGGCCATGCCATTACCGGTGAAGGGCGGGATCATCGCGGCCGCGTCGCCCAGCGACAGGACGTCGGGCAGGGGGGGCGGCACGGTGAAATCGAAGTCTACGGCGGCGACGGCGCAGAACGTGGCGGGATCGATCCGGGCCTGCCCGAGGCGGGCGCATAACGCGGTGAGTCCGGCTGCTTGGAGGTAACCGAGGAGCAGGTTGGGACCCCGGGCGCAGAGTGAACGGCGAGCAAACAGGCCCGAAACATTCACCGTGTCTGCCGCGACGCGGGTGAGGCCGATGTAGCCCTGATTGCCGAGGTGCAGCTCGAGGTCGTCGGCGAGGGCGAGGGAGTGGACGTGAAACTTGAGGCCCAGCCAGCGGGCGCCGGAGCGGCGGCGGCCGGTGGTGACGACGCGGCCCGGGCGCGGAGCGAGGTCGGTGATCCGGGTGTTAGTGTGCAGCTGACCGCCGGCGGCAACGAAGGCCTCAGCGAGGCGGGCGTCGAGCGCGTGGCGGCTGAGCCCGAGGGCGGGCGCGGGGAGTTGCTGGCGGCGGGAGGGCGCATGATCGGCGCCGAAGAACCACGCGACGCTGCGATGGTGGAGGGCGTCGGCGAGGTGGGGCGCGAGGCCGAGCCGGGCGATCGTCGCGGGTGCGAGGCCCGTGATGAATTCGCCGCAGACACGATGCCGGGGATAGTGGCCGGCTTCGTAGAGCGTGACGGGGATGTTGGCGCGGCGCAGGGCGAGTCCGAGGGAGAGGCCGGCGAGGCCGCCGCCGATGATTTCGATCGGAAGCGGCGCGGTCATGGGCGGCGGAGGGCGATCATTCGGTAGGAACCGAAGAGTCCCGCTGAGGAGCGGCAGTCCCATTGCGCGTGATCGAGACCGAGTGCGCGAGGAAGCTCATCGTCGCAGAAGCCGGCCGCGATGCTCACATGGGCATCGTGGAGCGTGACGCGGTTGGCACGGAAGAAGGGGGCGAAGAAGGCGAAGAGGCGCTGACTGCGACGACTCCGGTGTGGCTCGCTCGCCAGAATGAGGCGCGTGGAACGGGCGAGCCGGGCGCCGAGCGCGCCGAGCTCTGCATCTGTGAGATGATGGAGGATAAGATTGGCGATCACGGCGGCGTAGCCCTCGTAACCGGTGAAGGTGCGCAGGTCGGAGACGTGCCAGAGGTGGGCGGCGGCTAGGCCGGGCGGGCGGGGAATAAAATCGAGACCATCCACGCTGGCACCGCCGGCCGCGAGGCGAGTGGTGAGTTCGCCAGTGCCGGCGCCCAGCTCGAGGGTGCGCTCACCCGTGCGAAGAAGCGGCGGCAGCGTGTGCGCGAACCAGCGATGATTGCCCATGACGCGGTTGATCAGGCGCAGGTCGCGTCGGCTGTGGACTGCGTCGGGGTGATCGGGCGGGAGACTATCGAGCAGCTCGGGCGTAAGCGTGCGTAACATGGAGCGAGACGAAGGTTGCCCGCGCGGAACGGGGTGTCCATCGTCCTGCGCAGATTTCCATGAGCACGTCCCGTCCCATCGACCTGATTGCGCAAGCAGCGGAGAATTTTCCGCACCGCCCCTCGTGGGACGAGTATTTCATGGCGACGGCGGTGTTGATGTCCACGCGCTCGAATTGCGAACGCCTGCACGTCGGCTGCGTGATTGTCACCGGTGGCGAGCGGAAAAACCGCCTGGTGGCGGCCGGCTATAACGGCTATCTGCCCGGCACACCGCATGTCTCGCGGCTGCGGGATGGCCACGAGCAGGCGACTGTGCATGCAGAGCAAAATGCGGTGGCGGACGCGGCCCGGCGCGGTAGCTCCGTGGAGGGCTGTGTGGCCTATGTGACGCATTATCCATGCATCAACTGCGCGAAGATCCTCGCGGCAGCGGGTATCGCCGAGGTGAAATACCATCAGGATTATCACAACGACCCACTGGTCGCGCCGCTGCTGGCCGATGCCGGTGTCTCCATCTTGAAACTCTGAGCCGCGATGCGCGAACGCCCCACAGGCACGAAGGAAAGTTTGGCCGGCTCGCTGCTGCTCGCGCACCCTTCCATGCGCGACCCGAATTTCCGGCGCAGCGTCGTGTTGATGTCGGTGCACAACGCCGAGGGCGCGATGGGTGTGGTGCTCAACCGCCCGATGGGGAAACGCCTCGGGGAGTTTAGCGGCGACTTCGCGCTGGGGCCCCTGGCCGGCGTGCCGATTTTCACGGGCGGTCCGGTGCAGACCGAGCAGCTCGTGCTCGCGGCGTGGCAGGCGCGCGACGATGGCTTTCGCCTCCATTTCGGCGTCGAGCCGGACAAGGCGATTCAACTCCTGGCCGAAGAAGGCACGGAGGTGCGGGCGTTTGTCGGCTACTCCGGATGGTCGGCCGGACAATTGGAGAACGAGATGGCGCACCATACGTGGGTGGTGGCGGCCGTGCCGGAGGATCTGCTCGATCACGCACAGGAGGAGATGATGTGGCGCACGATGCTGGGCCGCGTGGGGGCGGAGTGGCGACTTTTGGCGGACGAACCGGACGATCCGGCGGCGAATTAAGCCCCACGGCGCGTGGCAAAATCGTCCGCGAAAATTTCCTTCTCCTCGGGAGGGGACATTTCAGTTGACAGGGGGTGGGGCGCTCTCTGTTTTCAGCCCTTTTATGAAAGTTGTCTCCTCCATCAAATCTGCCAAGAAGCGTCACCCGGCCTGCCAAGTGGTCCGTCGCAAGGGCAAGATCTACGTCATCAACAAAGTCGAGCCGCGTTACAAGGCGCGCCAAGGCTAATTAACCCTCTACCAACGCGATGAAAGCCGAAGGCCACCCAGTTCTGAACAACGTTTGCTTCCTCGATATCGGAACCGGCAAACGTTTCCTCACGAAATCCACCATGAAGTCTGCCCGTAAAGAGCAGATCGACGGTGTGGAATATTTCGTCGTCGCTCGCGACGTCACGATGGATTCGCATCCCGCCTACACCGGTGAGAAGCGCCTCGTCGACACCGCTGGTCGCGTCGAGAAGTTCACCTCGAAGTTCAAGCGCGGCGCCGCGAAGAAGTAATCGCGGTCCGCAGTGGCGACTCGTTCGCCCAATTTTCCGAAGCCCCCTAGCAATAGGGGGCTTTTTGCTTTTGGCGGCGTGACGGTGGAGCCGCTTGACGCGGGGCGGAGCGGTGGGTTGCGTGGCAGGCTTCCCATGAGAATCCGCGCTTTCCAAGGACTTGTTCCCAATCCGGCCCACGCGCCCGAGGTCGCCTGTGTGCCCTATGATGTGGTGAATGCCGCCGAGGCCGCGGCACTCGCGGCCGGCAAGCCGCGCAGCCTCCTGCACGTGGATCGCGCCGAGATCGATCTGCCCCACGAGACGAATCACTACAGCGACGCTGTTTACGCCAAGGCCCGCGAGAATCTCCTCGCCCTGCAGGCCAACGGATCGCTCGGTCGCGAAGCAGGCCCGAGTCTCTACGTTTACCAACAGCAGATGGGCGCGCATATCCAGCGCGGCCTCGTGGCGCTCTGCCATGTCGACGACTACGACGCCGAGCTCATCAAGAAGCACGAGAAGACCCGCAAAGACAAAGAGGACGATCGCACCAAGCTCATTGACACGTTGAGCGCGAACACGGGACCGGTGTTTCTCACTTACCGCGACGAGGCGGCCGTCACGGCGCTCGTGAATGCGAAGGTGCAAGAGAAACCCGCACACGATTTCACGGCCCCCGATGGTATTCGTCACACCGCGTGGCGCGTGGCCGGCGGCGAGGAGTGGATCAAGGCCTTTGGGCAAGTCCCGGTCACTTACATCGCCGACGGTCACCACCGCGCGGCCAGCGCAGCCCGCGTGGCCCGCACGCGCCGCGAGCGGAATCCGCAGCACACCGGTGCCGAGGACTACAATTGGTTCCTCTGCGTGCTCTTCCCCGCGAGCGAGTTGAAGATCCTCCCGTATAACCGCCTCGTGCTCGACCTGAATGGACTCTCCGCGGCGGACTTCCTCGCGAAGGTGAAGTCGGTCTTCGGCGCGATCGAAGAAAACGCAGCGCCGTCGCCCACCGCGGTCGGCCGCGTGAGCATGTATCTTGCCGGTAAATGGTATGGCCTCCGCTGCGTCGCAGATGTGAACGCCGACCCGGTCTCGCGTCTCGATGTGAGCGTGCTGCAGGACAAGCTCCTCGCGCCCGTGCTCGGCATCACCGATGTGCGCACGAGCAAGCGCATCGACTTCGTCGGTGGCATCCGCGGCACGGGCGAACTCGTGAAGCGCGTCGATGCCGACGGTGGCGTGGCCTTCTCGATGTATCCGGTCACGCTCACGCAGCTCATGGACATCGCCGATGCGGGCCAGATCATGCCGCCGAAGAGCACGTGGTTTGAGCCCAAGCTCCGCTCGGGCTTGTTTATCCATACGTTCTGAGTTGGATTGTCTGCCACCGCACCCCGATGGCAGCACCCGCTCTTCCCGTTAACTTTCCGCTCCCCCTCGACGCCTACGGCGATGCCGCCGGTGCGGGCGTGGGAGCCGTTTTGTGGGCTCGGATTCAAGCCGAGCCCTTCAATGCGGTGGCCGCGGGCATTTTTGTGTGCGCGATTGTGCACACGTTTCTGACGGTGAAGTTCCGCCACTGGGCGCACGTCGTCGAAGAGGCGCACGCCCGTGAATTGGCGGCCCGCGGCGAAGCGGCTAGCGCGACCGATGGCAACGACGATGGGCGGGTGGATGAGGTCAGTTTCAAAGGCCAGATCCTGCATTTCCTCGGCGAGGTCGAGGCCGTGTTTGGTATTTGGGTGCTCGTGCTGGGCGTGGCCCTCGGTTGGGCGAAAGGCTGGGGCACCGTCGTCGACTACATCGGCCATCGGGTGAACTACACGGAGCCGATGTTCGTCGTCGTGATCATGGCGCTCGCGGCCACGCGGCCGGTGCTGGTCTTTGCCGAGCAATGCCTGCGGGCGGTGGCTGCGCTCGGGAAGGAGTCGACCGCGGCGTGGTGGCTTTCAATTCTGATCATCGCTCCGGTGCTGGGTTCGTTCATCACGGAGCCGGCGGCCATGACGATCGCGGCGCTCCTCCTCGCACGGCAGTTTTATGCGCTCAAGCCATCGGCGCGCTTTTGCTACGCCACGCTCGGCCTGCTCTTCGTCAATGTGTCGGTGGGCGGCACGCTCACGCACTTTGCCGCGCCGCCGGTCCTGATGGTCGCCGCGCCGTGGAAGTGGGACATGGTGTTTATGTTCACGCATTTTGGCTGGAAGGCCGTGTTGGGTATCATCGTCGCGACGGGACTCTACTATGTCGTGTTTCGCAAAGAGTTCGCCGCCCTCGACCAAGCCCGGGCGGCCCAGCAGAGCGACTCTTCCCGGGCGCGGACGACGGAGCGTCTGGTGCCGGTGTGGATCACGCTCGTGCAGTTGGCGTTCATGGCGGTGGTCGTGCTCGTGGCTCACTACCCGGCGCTCTTCATTGGGGCGTTCCTGTTTTTCTTGGCCTTCTCCCAAGCCACGGCCCACCACCAGAGCAGGCTCGAGCTGAAGCCGCCGTTGCTCGTCGGATTTTTCCTCGCCGGACTCGTGGTCCATGGCGGCCTTCAGGGCTGGTGGATCGAGCCCGTGCTCAAGAGCCTCGGCGAGATGCCGCTCTTCTTAAGCGCGACGGCACTGACGGCGGTCAACGACAATGCCGCGATCACCTATCTCGCCACGCTCGTGCCGGGCTTCACCGATGCATTGAAGTATGCGGTCGTCGCCGGTGCGGTCACGGGCGGCGGATTGACGGTCATCGCCAATGCGCCGAACCCCGCCGGCCAGGCGATTCTCCAGCGCTATTTCCCGGAAGGGATTTCCCCGCTCGGGCTTTTGCTCGGTGCCTTGGTGCCGACCGTGATTATGGGCCTGGCGTTTATGGCGCTCTGAGCGGACGCCAAGGGTAGGGGGCTGATGGCAGATCAGCCGCCCAACTTCTTGCGCGCTTCGGCTGGGATCTCGAATTTCGTTGAGCCGACGGCGCGCAGTTCTGTGGTCGAGGTCTGGTTCACTTCAACTTCACGGCGCGCGTTGGGTGTTTCCACGGCGATTTTTCCCGCGAGCGTCACTTCGTATTTCACGAGCGCGCCGTCGCGGATCCAGAGGCGAAAGGTGCCGCGGGCGGACAGCGGCGTGAGTTCATTTTGGCCGGCGTGGACAAGCAGGAGTTTCGCGCCGGTTTCGGAGAGTGTGCCGCTCACGATCTCGCCCTCGGCCTTGATCTCGGTGTGGCTGCCGACGATCACGCCGATCTCCTCGTGCGGGCGGCTGAGGTTGAGTTGGAGATTGCTGTAGGCCTGCGGCGGGCCCCCGCGGCGGCCACGTCCGCGCGAACTGTTGCCAGGGAAACCGATGCCGCCGCCGCCGCCCGGGCCGCCCGGGTAGGGGCCACTGCGCTCGGAGCTGGCGGCGGACTTGAGTTCATCGGGCGTGCGCCAGCCTTCGGGCGTGGAGATCACGCAACGTTCGGCGCCCAGGAAGACCGCCTCCACCTGATTGTCGGAGTTGGCGCTGCCGCGGCCGGCGCTTCGGCGCACGGCGGAGACCATGGGCATCGTCACCAGGGAGAAGTCACTCTTGTCGGTCTGGCCGGTGATGTCGTAGGTGCGCGCGTCGTCGACGACCGTGGTGACCCACGCGTAGTTGGGTGCGTCAGGGAGCTTCATCGCGGCGACGATCGCCGCATCCGTGGGGCCGGCGTGGAGCCAGGCACCCAGCAGCAACGTGCAGAAGACAGCGAGTTGGCGCATCGTGTGATCGGGTGAGCTTGGCCGGACGGATCGGCGGCGGTCCGTTACGGGAAGAGTCCGCGGGCGGCCTTGGCGTCGGCCACGCGCTGGATGCCGAGGGTGAGGGCGGCGAGGCGGCGGCTGAACTTGAACTTCGCCTTCTGCGCGTCGACCGAGGCCTTGGCCTTGTCGAGGATGGCGAAGAGCTTTTGCAGCACCTCGTCGCGATCCCAGTAGAAGCTGGAGAGGTTTTGTAGCCACTCGAAGTAGGAGACGACGACGCCGCCCGAGTTACAGAGCACATCCGGGATGAGTTCGATATCGCCGCGCTCCTCGATGATCTTGTCGGCCGCGTTGGTCGTCGGGCCGTTGGCGGCCTCGGCGAGCAGGCGGCATTTCAGCTTGGGCGCGTTTTGCTCGGTGATGACGCGCTCGAGCGCGGCGGGCACGAGCACGGTGCAGGGGAGCTCGAGGAGGGCCTCGTTGGAAATCGGCTCGCCGCCGTCGAAGTCGATCAGCGTCTTCTGCGTGCTGATGTAGGTGAGGGCCTTTTTGATATCGATGCCCTTCGGATTGTAGATGCCGCCGGTGTAGTCGGAGATGGCGATGATCTTGGCGCCGTAGCGGGCGAGGGCGATCGCGGTCTCGCTGCCCACGTTGCCGAAGCCCTGGATCACGACCGTGGCGTCGGTGACGGCGATCTGCATGTCTTCGAGGTATTTCTTTACGAGGTAGGCGACGCCGGCGCCCGTGGCTTCGCGGCGCCCTTGCGAGCCGCCGAGAGAAATGGGCTTGCCGGTCACGACGGCCGGGGCGAGGTGGCCCACGTGGTTGGAGTAGGTATCCATCATCCAGCCCATGATCTTTTCATTGGTGCCGACGTCGGGTGCCGGCACATCGGTGTGGGGCCCGAGGAAGTTGACCATCTCCTGCATGTAGCGGCGGGAGAGATGCTCGAGCTCCGATTCGGTGAGCTCACTCGGGTTGACGATCACGCCACCCTTGGCGCCGCCGTAGGGCAGGCCCACGAGGGACGTTTTCCAGCTCATCCACATGGCCAGCGCGGCGACTTCACCGAGCGTGACGTGCTGGTGAAACCGGATGCCGCCCTTGGACGGGCCGGTGGAGAGGTTGTGTTGGACGCGGTAGCCTTCGAAGACCGTGATCGAGCCGTCGCGCCGCTTCACCGGGAGCGAGACGGCGAGGCAGCGGCGGGGATACTTGGTGCGATCGCGGATCGCATCGGGCAGGTTGATGGCGTCGGCGGCCTGGTCGAACTGGCGGCAGGCCATGCGGAAGACGTCGGAGTCGTAGAGCGAGGAAACGATGGCTTTGGACATCGAGCGGAAGGGGCTGAGGTTTAGGGTCGAGGGTTTGGGCGCTAGGGTCGGGCGTGCCCGGCAAACCGAGGATCGCCGGGGCACGTGACCATCATTTGATTGGGCGGGAACATGATGTGGCCGGTGGGGTTTAGCAATTGGCTTCGCGGAGGCGGGGGCCTTCACTACGCCCCCTTATTTCCGCGGAAACACTCCGTGATATCATGTTTGCCGTCATCATTCGCTTTGTTCGTTGGGTCTTCGAGAAATGCGCCACCGGTGTCCTCATCGTTGGGCTCGGGTTCGTCGCGTGCGGCCTGTGGGTCTTTCTCAAGGACAATGTCGACTTCGACCAGTGGCGGCAGGATGTCGTGCGCACGATCACCGGGGAGCGGGCCAAGGTAAAAAGTGCGCTCGAGGATGTGCAGAAGCGGCTCGACCGCATCGCAGCCGAGATCACGGCCGAGCAGGAGCGGGGGAGGCAGGCCGACAAGATCCTCGCCAATCTCCGCGACCTCGAGAGCACCTGGGACAAGCTCATCGGTGATCGCGCCCAGCAGAAAGCCAATGCCGAGCGGATCGAAAGTGTCTCCGCCCTGCGCCTGACGATCACGGCCAAGGTCGCGGCGCTACAGCAGGAGTTTACGCGGGCCACGTGGGAGAAGGACGGGCTCGAGATCGCCCTCGGGAAGGTCGATGCCCGGCTGCAGGCCGCGCAGGAGGAGCAGTCGAAGATCATGGCCTACGCGGAGCGCACCTGGAACTACGAGGTCGGGCGCGCGCCGCTCGTGCTGCCGATCAAGTGGTGGGTCGCCGTCGCGTTGGGGCTCTATTTCTTCGGCCCGACCGCCGGGAAGCTCACGATGTATTTTGTCGTCGCGCCGCGGATCGCGCGGGGCCGGCCCGTGCGACTCACCGCCAGTCTGGCGGCGCTGCCGGAAGTGGCCGCGAGCCATGTCGTGGCGGAGCTGGCGCTGGAGCCGGGCGAGCACCTGCGTGTGAAGGAGAAGTTCCTCCAATCCTCCGACGAAGGGCTCGTGAAAAGCACCCGCTACCTGCTCGACTGGCGCGTGCCGTTTACCTGCCTCGCCACCGGGCTGGTGGAGTTGGTGGAGATGGCGCATCGCGGGACCGAGGGCGTGGCGAGGCTGACGCTGTCCAATCAAGGCGATCCCCATAGCGAGCTCGCGGTCATCACCCTGCCGGAGGGCGCGTCCCTCGTGCTGCGGCCCAGTTTCCTCGCCGGGGTCGTCACCTCGGCTGGGCAGCGGCTCACGATCCGGCGGCGGTGGCAACTCTTCCGCTGGCAGTCGTGGGTCACGCTGCAGTTCCGCTTCTTCGAGTTCGTCGGCCCGTGCCGCCTGGTGGTCGCCGGCAGCCGGGGCGTGCGGGTGGAGCGCCTCGAGGCCCGCGAAGGCGGCCCGGTGGCGGCGCGCCGCACCAATCAGGATGCGACCATGGGCTTCACGCCCAATCTCGACTACCGGCCCGCGCGTGCGGAGACGTTTTGGAGTTACTACCGCGGCATGAATCCCCTGTTCGACGACTTGTTCGCCGGCCGGGGCTTCTTCCTCTGTCAGCAGGTTTCGTCCGACGGTGACGCCAAGCGGGCGCGGCGATTCTGGTCTGGCGTCTGGGGCGGAGTGATGCGGGGCTTCGGAATTTAACCATGGCAAACCTCGGAGTCCTTTTCGATTGGGATGGCGTGATTATCGACTCGTCGCGACAGCACGAGGAGAGCTGGGTGCGACTGGCGGAGGAGGAGCGGCGCACCTTGCCGGCCGACCACTTCACCGTCGGCTTCGGGAAGAAAAACGAGTGGATCATTCCCCACCTGTTGCATTGGACCACCGATCCCGCCGAGGTGCGCCGCCTCTCCTTGCGCAAGGAAGCCCTCTATCGCGACATCGTGGTGGAGAAGGGGCTGCAGGCGCTGCCCGGCGTGCACACGTTTCTCGAGCGATTGAAGGCCGCGGGCGTGCCGAACTGCATCGGCTCCTCGACGCACCGGGAGAACATCACCGCCATCCTCGGGGTGCTAAAATTTGAGGGCCTCTTCGGCGGCATGGTGACCTCCGAGGATGTCACTCACGGGAAGCCGCACCCGGATGTGTTTTTGAAGGCGTCGGCCAAGACCGGAGTGCCGCCGCCGCAGTGCATCGTGTTTGAAGATGCCTTCGCGGGCATCGAGGCCGGCCACGCCGGCGGGATGAAGGTCGTGGGCGTCGCGACCACGCATCCGGCCACGGCCCTCGAAGGCAAGGTGCACCGGGTCGTGCACCGGCTCGATGAGCTGACGGTTGCGGATTTGCAGGCGCTGGTCTTCGGTTGAGGGATGTTGTTCAAACTCGCTTCCGACTATCAGCCGATGGGCGATCAGCCGCAGGCGATCGAGCAGCTCGTCGCGTCGGTCAATGCCGGTAACAAGCACCAGACGCTTCTCGGCGTCACCGGCTCGGGCAAGACCTTCACGATGGCCAATGTCATCGCGCGCACGCAGCGGCCCACGCTGATCATCTCCCACAACAAGACCCTCGCGGCCCAGCTCTACTCGGAGTTCAAGAGCTTCTTCCCGGACAACGCGGTCGAATACTTCGTCAGCTACTACGACTACTACCAGCCGGAGGCCTACATCCCGTCGAGCGACACCTTCATCGAGAAAGATTCGTCGATCAACGAGGAGATCGAGCGCCTCCGCATCTCCGCGACGAGTTCGCTCGTCTCGCGGCGCGATGTGATCGTGGTGGCGAGCGTGTCGTGCATCTACGGCCTCGGTTCGCCCGAGGAGTTTACGTCGATGCGCATCTCCATGCTGAAGGGCGCGCCGCTGGGGCGGCAGCGCTTTCTCGAGCGGCTCGTGGACAATATCTACGAGCGGAATGACTACGAGCTGAAGCCCGGCCGCTTCCGCGTGCGCGGCGATACGGTCGATGTCATGCCGGCGTATCTGGAGCACGGGTTGCGCGTCGAGTTCTTCGGTGACGAGGTGGAGGCCCTGAGCGAGTTCGATCCCCTCACCGGCAAGGTCATCCGCTCGCTCGACCAGTTCGATCTCTACCCGGCCAATCAATACGTCACGAGCCGGGGCAAACTCGAGCCGGCCATCGCAGCCATCAAGGCGGAGCTGGATGAGCGCGTGGCCTTCTTCGAGAAAAACGGCCAATACCTCGAGGCGCAGCGCATCCGCATGCGCACCAATTACGATCTCGAGATGCTGCAGGAGATGGGCTTTTGCAACGGCATCGAAAACTACTCGCGTCACCTCACCGCCCGGAAGGCCGGCGAACGGCCGTTTTGCCTGATCGATTTCTTTCCGAAGGATTTCCTCCTGATGATCGACGAGAGCCACGCGACCGTGCCCCAGGTCGGCGGCATGTTTAATGGCGACAAGGCCCGCAAGACCACCCTCGTCAACTTCGGCTTCCGGCTCCCCTCGGCCCTCGACAACCGGCCCCAGAGCTTCGAGGAGTTTCAATCGGTCACCGGCCAGACGCTCTACGTCTCGGCGACGCCGGCGGAGTTCGAGATGAAGCTCTCCACCGTCGTGGCGGAGCAACTCATCCGGCCGACGGGGCTCGTCGATCCCGAGATCGTGCTCCGGCCGACGAAGAATCAAGTCGAGCACCTCATCGGCGAGATCAAGGCCGCCACGGCCGCGGGCGAGCGCGTGCTCGTGACCACCCTCACCAAGCGCCTCTCCGAAGACCTCACGAGCTACCTGCGCGAAGCGAAGATCCGCGTCGAGTATCTGCACTCGGACATCGATGCGATCGAGCGCGTGGAGATCCTGCGAAATCTCCGGTTGGGCAACTTCGACGTGCTCGTGGGCATCAACCTGCTCCGCGAAGGCCTCGACCTGCCCGAAGTCGCCCTCGTCGCCATCCTCGATGCCGACAAGGAAGGCTTTCTCCGCAGCGAGACCTCGCTCATCCAGACGGCCGGCCGCGCCGCGCGCCACGAGAAAGGCCGCGTGATCTTTTACGCCGACCACGAGACCGAGTCGATCAAGCGCACCATGGCGACCGTGGCCTACCGCCGGGAGAAGCAGATCGCCTACAACCTTGAGCACGGCATTACGCCCCGCAGCGTGAAACGCACCGCGCAGGCCAGTCTGCACGTTTACGACGGGTCCGGCGTGGATACCCAGGCCGAGCCCATGGTGGCGGAAAATCCGGACGACGTGGCCGCCGTGATTGCCGAACTCGAGCAAGACATGCAGGATGCCGCCGGCCGGCTGGAGTTCGAGCGCGCCGCCCTCCTGCGCGACCAGATTAACGCCCTCAAGAGCGGCGACTACCGCAAATCCGCCGTGGCCTCGGCGAAGGAATACCCCAAGGCCAAGGCCAGCGTGGTCAATCGCGGGAAGAAGGGGCGGAGGTAGGGCAGGGTGGAGAAGGAAGGACCGACGGCGGAAGGGAAAGGACCAAGGTTCAATGACCAAGGACCAAGGTCGGAGGGGAAATGACGATGGATACTTCACTAACCCCGAACTGCGAGCGGACAGGGACGCGCAGGGCCGGCGGGGAGGCGGTTGGGGTTGGGGGAACCTTGCTCCCGGGCGCCGAGACGATGCTCCCGACTTCCGAGACGACGCTCCCCAGTTCCGAGACGATGCTCCCCAGTTCCGAGACAACGCTCCCAACTTCCGAGACAATGCTCCGAAGTTCCGGGACCATGCTCCGGACTTCCGAGAGACCGCTCCCCATGTCCGGGGCGGTGCCGGGCGGCGCTAGGCTTCCCGTGCTTCGGCTTCCGTTATCCCGGGCGGCGGGGCGGAGTTCGGCGGCGATGGGGTGACGAATGTCGGCTGGAGGCGATTGGGCTGGGGATAATAGCTAGTCTTGAGGCGGGCGACTTAGGTTGCGTCGGAGCGAGTGTTTATGCCGCACAATGGTGCATTATTTGCTTAGGTATGAGCCGTCGATCGTTTAACCTTAACATCCATGGATGGTCCCACTCCCTCGCCTTGGCCCAGTCCGGATTTGGCGGCGGCGCAGTCGGCGGATG
>CANGHW010000011.1 GCA_947453695.1 Opitutia bacterium | reverse complement strand
CTTCTGGGCGATCGTGAGGACGCCCGCGTCCAGCTTGGGCGCGAGGTAGAGGTTGGAGCCCGGTTTGACGTCGAGGCTCTTGGCGAGGTCTTTATTTTGGACGTAGGCCTCAAAAGGGCCAGGCAGCTCAACCGCCAGCCATCCGACGGGTGTCGTGGCGACGGCGTCGGTAACCGCAGCGGGCTCGGTCCCGGCCTTTAAAAATGAGACGGCCGGCGAAGATTTATCGGGTTTGGTATGGACGGCGGTCGTCTGACCGAGCGGTGCGGCCAGAAGAGTGGCGCAGCAGACAAGTCCGGCAAATGCGCCAAGGACGGCGGAGTGAAGGTTAGTCTTCATGGAGAAGTTTTTCGCTAGTGACCGGTCGCGCATACGCCTCGTGCGTGGCATGCGGAGTCGGCGGATTCTTGAAGAGCAGTTCGATCTCTTTGGGCGTGAGTTGTTTCATCGCCCGCATGGGGAATCCTTTCACCTGAAAGGCCCCGATCTGGTAGCGACGCAGGCGTTTTACGTCGTAGCCGAGCGTCGTAAAGAGCAGCCTAATCTCGCGTTTTTTTCCGTGGTGCATGTGCACATCGAGCTCGGTGGCTTCATCGGATGCGTTCGGATTCAGGAGCGCGGCGCGCTCCACTTTGAGACGTTCGCCTTCGACCATGACGCCCTTGACCAACAGCGGCAGGCGGCGCGACGGAAATGTCGATTCGAGGATGACGTGGTAACGCTTGGTGACGAGATTGGAGGGATGGGTCAGGCGTTGCGCGAGATCGCCGTCGGTGGTCAAAATCACCAAGCCTTCGCTGTCCTTGTCGAGGCGGCCCGCGCAGAAGAAACGGAACTTGGCGAACTCCCGTGGCAGCACGGTGAAGATGGTATCCGGGTTGTGCGGATCGTCATTGGTGCAGGCGAGTCCACGGGGCTTGTTCATCGCCAGGGTGATTCGCGGCTGGACGGTGGAGCGGACGTTTTTTCCACTGACAGTGACCTTGTCGGCCCCGGGCACGACCTTCTGGCCAAGGGTGGCGACCTTGCTGTTGACCCACACTTCCCCCTGCGCGATTAAGGCTTCGGCGGCGCGGCGGGAGCAAAGCCCGGCGTCGGCGATGTATTTTTGCAGGCGGATGGGTTCGGCAGATGACATGTGCAAGGGGAGTGGGCGACAAATCGTCGGACGCTGCAAGCCTTGCGGTTTGAGGAAGCAGCTTGCGTGGTGGCTGATCGCGCAACTTCATGCCAGCACTCACTATGTCCGACCTCGCTGACGCTTCTGCCTACAGCAAAGACAACCCGTTTCCCGCGAAGATCACGGAGAACCGTCTGCTCAGCAAGGCAGGCTCGGCCAAGGAAACTCGGCACTTCGTCGTCAATCTTGCCGGCAGTGGTCTGCACTACGAGGCCGGTGACTCGCTGGGTGTTTTTCCGACGAATCGTCAGAGCGAGGTCGATGAGATCATTCGGCTGCTGGGTGCGACGGGAGATGAACTGGTTTCGCCAGTAATGCTAAAACTGATTGCGCCCATTACGTTTCGCGAAGCCTTGTCCTCGAAGTTGGCGTTGGCGGGGCCGACCCCGAAGATTGTTACTACGTTGGCGAGTAAGGCGACTGACGCCGGTGAAAAGGCCAAGCTCGCCGGGCTGCTCCTGCCGGAGTCAAAGGAGATGCTCACGGCATTTTTGGATGAGCGAGAGTATGTGGATATTTTGACCGAGTTTCCCAGCGCGAAGGTTACGCCGCAGGAATTGGTGGATCACATGCGGAAGTTGATGCCGCGCCTGTATTCGATCGCTTCCTCGCCGCGAAGTTATCCGACCGAGATCCATCTGACCGTCGCGGTGGTCCGTTACTCGACCAATCACCGCGAGCGTGTGGGCGTGTGTTCAACGTTTCTGGCGGACCGGGCGCAAGTCGGTGCGACCCTTGCCCCGGTGTTTGTATCACACTCTCACTTTGGTCCGCCGGAGGATGGCGCGAAGGATTGTATCATGGTCGGACCGGGCACGGGGGTCGCGCCGTTTCGCGCCTTTGTGCAAGATCGGATCGCGAGCGGTGCGACGGGGCGAAATTGGTTGTTTTTCGGTGATCAGAAACAAGCCACCGACTACCTCTATGGAGAGGAGTGGGATAACTATCTCGTTAAGGGGCATCTCACACGGCTGGACTTGGCGTGGTCGCGCGACCAAGCCACCAAAGTCTACGTGCAGGACAGGATGCGGGCCAACGCGGCGGAACTGTGGAGTTGGCTGCAGGGCGGGGCGTGCTTCTTCGTCTGCGGCGATGCGAAGCGCATGGCCAAGGACGTGGATGTCGCGCTGCACGAAATTATCGCAGCACAGGGAGGTATGAGTTCCGCGCAGGCGGTCGACTACGTGAAACAGCTCAAGAAGGACAAGCGCTACCAGCGTGATGTTTACTGACAACGGCCCTGCGGCCTAAGGGCGAGCGATGCGGCTTGCGTGGAGGAACTCCGCTACGCGCAAGCCGTGAAAAAACTGACGAGACCTCAGAGTGAGCCTGCAGGGTTGGCCCAGGCGGGAACGGCCAACTCGGTCATCAACCTGACTCCCGGTTTACCTTCTAAGAGGCGCGGCACGATATTGATGAGTGCGGCCACCGTGGCGTCGTCGCCTGCGACACCGCCATTGAGCACGAGGTTAAGCTCGGGCCGGCCGCGCACGACGATGGCGTCGTGCGGCAGCGATGCGTCCAGATACATCTGGAGATCGAGTTTGATCTTTGTTTCCCCGCCGGAGAGGCCGATGCATTTCTGATGGATGCCGAGGCTTTGGCCGGGCGCGACGTCGAAGAACTTCGTGATTACGCGGCTGGTTGCGACGACCGGCTCGCAGGATTCGCGGATCTCGTCGAGTTTCCAACCCATCGCATGGGCGAGTAGCGCTACCGACTGCTGGAAGCCCGCGTGGCCGGCTTTGCCAGCGGCGAATTTTGCTTTGAAGTCGTCCGGATTCTGACCGCTCCCGATCTTGGCCTGCAGGGGCTGCCGGCGGGTGGACGCGTTGACGACGCGTTCCACGTAGATCGAACGCACTTCGCGGCTCACCCCTGTGAGGCAGATGGGCAAGATATCCATGACGAAGCCAGGATTCACGCCCGTGCCGGCGATGCGCGCTCCGCTCTGGCGGCACAGCGCATCGTAGTCTTTCGCGAGGTCCGGGGTCTTGAGCGCCGGGAAGATCAGTTCCTCGCAGGTTGACGCCACGCTGATGCCGCGCTCCAGGGCCGGCTTCATCTGTGCGAATGAGGCCGCGGCGCTCGAACCGGCCGTGTGCAGGACCACGTCGGGCGTGCCGACTGCGGCGAAGAGGGCCTCAAGCGAAGGGAAGGTCCGTGCGCCCTTTAGTGATTCTACGCCGGTGAGTTCGCCGAGGGTCTTGCCGGCCTTCGCCGGGTCGATGTCGACGCCCCCGATGACCTCGAGCCACGCCTGTTCGGCGGCGAGCTTGAGCGATTCGATACCGATTGGGCCGAGCCCAAACTGGATGACTTTGATTTTCTTCATGGGTGAGAGGTTTCTCGTGCACACCGATATTTGCACATGTGATGCCAATGACTCGCTCCGAGGGAGGCGCCAGCGCGGGCGCTCCCCGGGGAGGACGGGGAGTCAACAACGGGTGCGCGTTCGGACGGGTTTACGCGAAGCTGCGAGGGTCGAGTCCGTGCCGGCGCACGAGCCGGAAGAAGTGGGATCGGTCGAGGCCGGCCTGCCGCGCGGCGGCCGCCATGTTGCCACGGGTCTGTTTAAGGGACTGGTGCAGGTAGGCGCGTTCGCAGGCCGTGCGTGCTTCGGCCAACGTGCCACGGAGTAATGCGGTGGGCGAGGCTGCATCCGCCGGCGTGAGGCCACCGGTTTCCTGAAGGATTTTTTCGGGCAGGTCGGCGGCGTCGATTTCGGGCCGGTCGTGCAACACGGCAAAGCGTTCGACCAAGTGCTCAAGTTCGCGGACGTTGCCCGGCCAGCCGTAGCGCTGGAGCCGGACGAGGGCCTCCGGTGTAAAACCAGTCGGGGTGGCGCGATTGCCGCGGAACTGCTTTAGGAAAAACTCGGCGAGCAGCGGCACATCGCCCGTGCGGCGTCGCAGCGGAGGGAGGGTGAGGGTGATCACGTGCAGGCGGTAGAACAGGTCAGCGCGAAACCGGCCGGCTTCGGCCTCGCGTTGCAGATCGCGGTTGGTGGCGGCGATCACGCGGGCCTGCGACTGCAGTGTGGCGCTCCCTCCGACCCGGCTGAATTTGCCGCCTTGCAGCACGCGCAGCAGCTTCGATTGCACATTGAAACTCATCTCGCCAATCTCATCGAGAAAGAGCGTGCCGGCACCTGCTTCCTCGAATCGGCCCGTGCGACGGTCCGTCGCCCCGGTGAAGGCGCCGCGCTCGTGTCCGAAGAGTTCGCTTTCTAGGAGGTTTTCCGGGATCGCCGCGCAGTTCACCTCGACAAATGGTTCGTGGCAGCGGGGGCTGCGGTCGTGGATGGCCTGAGCGATCAATTGTTTGCCGGTGCCGGTTTCGCCGAGGATGAGCACGCGGCTGTCGCTGCGGGCCACGGCGCCGACCATGTCGAAAATCGACTTCATCGCCGGGTCCTCGCTCACCATTTCGCCGACGGCGGGCGGTGTCGGCGGGCGCCGTTGGGCGGTGAAAATTTTCTCCAGGCGGGCCCGCAACTCGTCGGCGGAAACGGGCTTCTCGAGATAGTCGGACACGCCGAGTCGGGTCGCCTCGATCGCGGTCTTCTCGTTGCCCCGGCCGGTGATCATCACGATGGGGATGGAGCTGCCCTGGCCCCGCACGCGGCGGATCACGTCGAAGCCGCCGAGTTCCTTCATGACGAGCGTCGTGATGAGGAGGTCCGGTTGGTCAGAGCGGAGCCGGCGGAGCGCCCGGAGCGGGCTGGTGCAGATTGCCACCTCGCCGCAGTGGTCTTTTAGGTGGGCGCGGATCTCCTGCAAAAAGGCGGGGACGTCGTCGACGATCAGGATGCGCCGGCCGGCTAGGGGAGAGCTCATGTTGTTTTCTAGGCTACCAGCGTTGACTAATCGGCAACGCCGCTGCGAGCTTCATTTCGAGCCTGCCTCGGGGCCGCCCCATGGCATAACGAGTGCTCTCCGCGCTGCCCCCGCGACCTCATGCCGCTTCTCTTGTCCCCCTGGCTGTTGCTCCTCCTCGCCGTCCCCGTGCTGCTCGCGGGTGAAGCGGTCGTGCGGGGCTGGCCTGTGCTGGCGCGGTTCAATGTGCCGGTGCCCGTCGTCGGTGGGCTGTTGTGCAGCGGACTGGTGTTGGTCCTCAAGTTGTCCGGCGTGGTGGCCCTCACTTTCGGCACCAAGGTTTCGGCCGGCGCGTGGACGTGGCTGGTCACGCCGGAATTCGAGTGGGTCGCGCGGCCGATGAAGAATCTAAACCTGCCGCTGCTCGTGGCGTTTTTCACCTGCGTCGGTCTCGGCGCGCCAGTCCAGGTCTTGCGCACCGGCGGACGTGCCCTCGCGGTGCTGCTGTTGGCCGCGACGGTTCTGGCGGTGGTGCAAAACGCTGTGGGGGTTGCGCTGGCGATGGCCCTGGGTGCGCCGCCGCTGCTTGGTGTCGTGTGCGGAGCGCTCACGTTGGTGGGAGGCCATGGCACCGCTTTGGGTTTTGCCCCCAAATTCGAGCAGGCTGGGCTCGCTTCCGCGGCGACGGTCGGGGCGTCGGCGGCGACGTTTGGTCTGGTCGCCGGTGGGCTGCTCGCGGGACCGCTGGCGGAGTGGTTGCTGCGACGTCGCGGCGAAAAACTCAGTGGTCCGCTGGCCGTGCCCGCGGCGGGTTCAGCTGTGGTGGCAAGTTTTCTCCGTGACGTGCGGGCGTTGGGGGCACTGGGCCGCACGGCCTTACTGCATGGGCTCCTGATTGCGGCCTGTGTGAAAATCGGTGCGTGGGTGAGCTTCGGCCTCGATCGTGTTGGGGCGTCGCTGCCGGCCTACATGGGCGCACTGTTGGTGGGGTTTGCCGTTCGCGCGGTGCACGATGCCGTCGGTGGGCGTTGGCTTCGGCCGGACGTGATTGCCCGGCTGGCCGCGGTGATCTTGCCGCTGTTCCTCGCCGTGACCCTGGCCGCGTTGAACCTCGCGGAACTCGCCACAGTCGCCGGGCCGATGCTGGTTATTCTTGTCGTGAACACCCTAGTCTCCCTCGGTTTTGCCGCCGCGGTAGTGTGGCCGCTGTTGGGGCGCGACCACGAGGCCGGCGTCATGGCCGCGGGCCTTGTGGGGTTTGGCATTGGCTCCACTGCGACGGCCGTCGCGGCGATGGATGCCATCACGCGGCGACGCGGGCCCGCACCGCGCGCGACAGCCTTGGTGCCGCCAACAGGTGGCTTTCTCATCGATTTCACCAACGCGCCGGTGATCAGCGCCTTTCTCAATTTCCTGCGATGAACGTCCTGCGCGTCACCGTTCTCGGCTTGGTTTCACTGCTCGCGGTTCGCGCGGAGCACTTCGATGTGCTCATCCGCGGTGGCGGCGTGCTCGACGGCACCGGAGCACCTTGGTTCTACGCCGATGTGGCGCTGAAGGGCGACCGGATCGTCGCGGTGGGCAAACTGGCCGACGCCACGGCTGGGCAGGTGATCGACGCGAGCGGGCTCTACGTTGCACCGGGTTTTATCGACGGACACTCGCACGCCGGTCCCTCCTTGGCGAAAAAGAACTTGGCGACCGCCGAGCCGTTGCTCACGCAGGGGATCACGACCGTGTTTGTGAACCACGATGGCGGTGGGCCGAGCGATCTGGTGGCTCAACGTCGCGCGCTCCAGGCGAACCCTCTCGGCGTCAATGTTGCGCAGCTCATTGGCCACAATTCCGTGCGCACTGACGTGCTCAACCTCGAAGACCGCGCGCCCAGCGAAGTCGAGCTCGCGCGCATGGCGGCGCTCGTGCGGCGCGGAATGGAAGCCGGGGCCTTTGGTCTTTCCGCCGGTCCGTTCTACACACCGGGAAATTTCTCCAAGACGGATGAACACATCGCGCTCGCCCGCGTTGCGGCGGAGTTCGACGGATTTTACACGAGTCACATTCGCGACGAGAGCGATTACACCATCGGGGTCGTCGCTGCGGTGGATGAAGTGATTCGCGTCGCCCGCGATGCGCGGCTGCCCGGCATCGTCACCCACATCAAGACCCTCGGCCCGCGCGTCTGGGGCCTTTCCGCCGAAATCATCCGCCACATCAACGCTGCCCGTGCCGAGGGCGTTGAGCTGTTCGCCGACCAGTATCCCTATGAAGCCTCCTCTACCGGCCTCGCAGCGGCGCTCGTGCCTGCGTGGGCGCAGGAGGGTGGGGCGGGCGCGCTCAAAGCCCGGCTCGCCAATCCCGAGACGCTCGGCCGCATCCGCACGGAGATGATCGAAAACCTCGCGCGCCGCGCCGGTGCCGAAAATATCCAGATCCGCACCTTCAAGCCCGACCCGTCGCTCGAAGGGTTGCGCCTCGATGAGATTGCTCGCCGGAAACTAATCGCGCCCGTCGATGCCGCCATCGCGATCATTCGCGCAGGCGGGGCGTCCATCGTGTCGTTCAACATGGATGAGCGCGACCTCCGCGCGTTTATGATTCAACCGTGGACGATGACGTGCTCCGACGGCGAACTCGTTGCGCTGGGCGAAGGTGTTCCTCACCCGCGCTCTTACGGTCCCTATCCGCGCAAGATCCGGCGCTACGTCGTCGAAGAAAAAATCCTCACGCTCGAACAAGCCGTCCATTCGATGACCGGTCTGCCTGCGACGGTTTTTCGCCTCCGCGAACGCGGCGCGATCCGTGTCGGCGCCATCGCAGACCTCGTGATCTTCGATCTCTCCGCCGTGCGCGACCGCGCCACCTACACCCAGCCGCACCAACTCTCCGAGGGCATGAAGCAGGTGTTCGTCAACGGCCGCCTCTCACTGGTCGACGGACGGCTGACGGACGTGCATGCCGGCCGCGTATTGCGTCGCGGCGAACCCTAAGTGAAATGGAATCTACCAATCGCCTCCGATTCTCGGTATCGTCCGATGTGTCACCGCAGCCTCATCCAGACACCATGAAAAAGCAGCTCACTCAGCTCGCCCGCGTCCTCGTTTTCTCTTTGCTCGCGCTCGGAGCGGCGTTCACGTCGACCGCTCAGACAGCGGCGGCCCAGCCCAAGGCGAAAGCCAAGGCTGCGCCGTTTGTGATCCCGCCGGATATCAACGGCCTGAAGGCGATCATCGCTCCGCCTGCCTCGACCAAGGCACTCAAGGTTGCCATCTTTGATGGCAAAGGTGCGCCGAATGCCGGCATCGAAAACGTGGCCGCACGCATCCGATCAATCCCGCAGGTTACCGTGACGCGCGTGAAGGCCGAAGAATGGGCCATAATTGATTTGAAGGCCTTTGACCTCGTCGTCTTTTCCGGCGGCTCCGGGAGTGCGCAGGCCGCGGCCATCGGGGAGGCGGGCCGCAACAATGTGCGCGAATATGTGCGTGGCGGTGGCGGTTATCTCGGCGTTTGTGCCGGTGCCTACTTGGCTTGTTCAAACTTCACGTGGGGGCTCGGTATTTTGAATGCCAGCACGGTCTCCAGCAAATGGCAGCGAGGCCAAGGCTTCATGGACGTCGAGATCACGGAGGAAGGACGCAAGCTTCTCGGCGACGTGCGCGGCACCTTCAAAGTGCGCTACCACAACGGTCCGATCATCAAGCCCGCCGGACGCCCCGATTTGCCCGCCTACACTCCGGTCGCGTTTTTCCGCACGGAGATCGCGGAGTTCGGTTCACCGGTCGGCGTGATGGTGAACTCACCTTCGCACGCGCTCGGCACATTTGGTCGAGGGCGCGTCTTCATTTCCAGTCCGCATCCGGAGAACACTCCGGGCTTGGAGTATTTTATTCCGCGCGCCGTTCTTTGGGCCGGAGGGATTGACCTCCCTTGAAAGCCTGCACTCAGAACCCAACCTAACCACCGTTTGATATTTTCCTGCCTTCCGCGCTCTATCTTCCGCAAACCGTCAGACTTTCCCAGTGACCATGAAAACCTACCGACTACTACGCCTCACTTCTCCCCGCGTTTTCGGCGCGCTGCTTCCGGCGGTTGTGTGCTCCTCTCTCATCGCGCAGTCGGTTCCCACGCCCCCAGCTCCGAAACCGGACACCGTCACGATGGAGGCCTTCACCGTGACCGGCTCAAACATCCGCCGGCTGGACGAAGAGAAAATTCTCCCCGTCACCGTGTTAAACATGGAGGACCTTGATCTCCGCGGGGCCGCGACGGCTGCCGAGTTGTTTGATACTTTGTCGATCGGCGGTCCGATCACGCTCGACGAGGGCAACACCCTCGGGGCCGACGCCCGCGGCGACAACAGCACGATCAATCTCCGCGGTCTCGGTTCGGGCAACACCCTCGTCCTCCTCAACGGCCGGCGTCTCCCGCCGCATCCGATCAGCATGTCCGAGGGCAGCGTTCCGTCGCTATCGACCAACGTGAATCAGCTCCCGGCCGCCGCGATGGCACGCGTCGAAGTCCTGCGCGACGGTGCCTCGGCCGTTTACGGCACCGATGCCGCGGCCGGTGTCGTGAATTCGATCACCCGACGCAATTACGACGGTCTCAGTTTCCGCGCCCGCGGCAGTCTCACGCAGCACGGCGGCGGCAACGATTGGAACACCGAGATCACCGAGGGGCGCAATTTCAACGGCGGCAAAAGCAACCTGCTCCTCACCCTCGACTACTATCACCGCGATTTCCTCTGGCTCAACCAGCGCGAATTCTCCCGCAATCAAGACGTGCGCGTGACCCGCAATGTCCCGGCCCCGTTCAACGGCTTGCCCATCACCGACACCGCCGGCGTGGTCTCCCGCAACAACAATCTCGACAACCGCCTCAGCACCGATGGCAGCTATTACGGCGGTTTCGTCCGTGGCAACTACGACGCCACCGGTGCCTTCGTCGGGGCGCGTCCGACGACCAACCAAGGTATCATCACCACCTCCGGCAGCACCTCCGCGACCCTCGCAACCAACGGCACGTTTTACCTCATTCCGCTCGTCGATGGAAACATCGGTTGGCGCCAGACGCTGCCCTCGCACAACATCGACGACTTCACCGTCAATTGGTATCAAAACCCCAACGATCATAAGCCGATTTTACCCAAGACGGACCGCGCGAACCTGACCGCGATGTTTCACCACCGGTTGCAGGACAATCTCGAACTCTTCGGCGAACTTCTCGCCTACCGCTCGGTTTCCATTACGAGTCGCCTGCCCAACAAGTTCGACGTCGCCACCGACCACAACATCTACGTTAGCGCTGATAACCCCTTCAACCCCTTCGGCTCCCGCTTCTATGATATCAGCGGCCGCCCCAATGCCGACGGCACGCCGCGCCTCACGGGTGCGCCTTCGCAGGTCCAGTTCCTCAGTGGCGTCGGCGTGATTCCGCGCGACTTCAAAGCTCGTCGCATCACGGTGACCTCCGACGCCGTGCGCCTCGTCGGTGGCCTGCGCGGCCGCCTCGCCCGCGGTTGGGAGTGGGAGTCCGGCGTCCTCTACGGCCGCAACTCGACCCACGACGAAGAGGAGTTTGCCATGCGCGAGAGCCGTCTCCGCGCCGCGCTCACCAGCTCCGATCCCGCCAAAGCGTTCAATCCCTTCAACTACACCTTCAAGCTCGTGCCGCAGCCGGGCAACACGACCAACCCCTACCTGCTCATGGTCGACAAGCCCTACAGCAATCCCGCCGCGCTCACCGCCTCGCTCTACGACAACTTCATCCGCGAGGGCCGCACCGAGCTCGCAAGCTGGGATCTCAAGGTCAACGGCTCCGTCTTCGACCGCTTCTGGGGCGGTCCCATCGGTGTCGCGGTCGGCGGCGAGATGCGCTGGGAAAACTACAAGGACTGGCGCCCGCCCTATGCCGGTCTCAATCCCGCGAGTGCACCCTACGACGGCAATCCCGCCAACCCCAACAACCTCTTCTTCGGCCCGCTCGAAAACGACTTCATCGCGCTCAGCCCCAACGTGAATCTCTACGCCGCCCGCACGGTCGCTTCCCTTTTTGCCGAAGTGCTGGTGCCACTTGTCGGCAAAGCCAACCGGAAGCCCCTCGTCCGCAAACTCGAGCTCTCGATCGCCGGCCGTGCGGAGCACTTCTCCGATTTCGGCACCACAGCGAAGCCGAAGTTCGGCCTCAACTATCGTCCGACCGATTGGATCATGATGCGCAGCACGGTCGCCTCGTCGTTCCGGGCGCCGAATCTCGTTCAGACTAACAACACGCCGTTGCAGCGCTCCGGTAGCACTTACAACGACGTTTATCGCTCCGAAGTCACCGGTCTCAACCGCGACTCCAGCTCCGTTCCCGTCACGTTCCGCCAGGGCAATGCCGAGCTGAAACCGGAAAACGCGCGCTCCATCACCGCAGGCATCGCGATCTCTGCGCCGTTCTACCGCGACCTCACGATCACGGTCGATTACTGGAAAATTCACCAGAAGGACGTGATCGCCTCCGTCACCGGCACGACCCAGCTCCTCCTCGACGAAGAGTTGCTCGACGGCGCGGTGCAGAAGGCCCTCGCCTCCGGAAAAACCCTGGGCCAGATCGATCTCGGCAGCGGCACCGGCAGCTACGTGGGCAATCCCAAGATCGTGCGCGATCCGGTCACGCCCGCCGACATCGCAGCCTTTGCCGCCTTCAACGCCACGCGCCCCGCTTCGAATCAACGCGTCCCCGTTGGCAGCCTCCGCTCCATCGTGACCGATTACGTGAATCTCGCCGGACGCGAAGTGCAGGGGCTCGACTACGGCATCGAGCTGCGCCTGCCGAAGTCCCGCTTCGGTCAGGCCACACTCCGTGGTGATGCCTCCTATCTCCTTCAATACGACACCATCTCCGAGCCCGGTCAGCCAAAGATCAACGACATCAACCGCGACGGTCGCACCCGTTTCCGCGGCAATCTCGGTCTCACGTGGCGCAAGGAGCGGTGGACCGCCGGCTGGCTCATCACTTACTACGGCCCTTACGTCGACACCGGCACCGCCACGACAAAGGAAATCTACGACGTCCTCGGTCAACCCGACTACATCTCCACCTACGTCGATTCCGGTGGCGTCCGCCGCTACCGCTACCTTGTGACGTCCTCCACGACGCACAATTCCTACGTTAACTACTCGTTTCCACGCCAACGCGGCAGCCTGTTCTCCAATGTCTCACTGCGCTTTGGCGTGAACAACGTCTTCGATGCCGAGCCGCCGCTCGCCGATTCCGACGTCGGCTACCAACGCGGTGCCGGCACCAACCCCCGCGGTCGCGCCTTTTACAGCCAAATTTCCAAACGCTTCTGACCCTCACCGTCCCGCCTGAGTCCCCTAGCGCCGCCGAATGGCGTTAGGGGATGCTGCATTGATTTTCATCACACCATTCCACACGTTCCCACCTTAACCCTGCCGACACCATGCACCCAACAAGCTACACCCGACTCCGAACTGCGCTGGCCCTGGCTTTGACCGCAGCGACCGCCTTCGCCCAAACCGCACCCAAGCCGTCGCCGGCGGCCGGTGCTGTCGACGAGACGATCAAGCTCGAGGCGTTTTCCGTCACGGGCTCGAACATCAAGCGACTCGAATTCGAGAAGGTGCTCCCTGTGAGCGTCCTCTCCGCTGCCGAAATCGAGGTGCGCGATCCCTCCCAGCCGTCCGACCTCCTCACCGCCCTCCCACAGGTTACCGGCCTCCCGGGCAATGAAACCGCCACTCTCGGTGCTACCGCCCGCGGTGATAACGCGACTATCTCGCTCCGCGGCATTGCCTCGAGCAATACCCTCATCCTCCTCAACGGCCGACGTCTCGCGCCGCACCCGATTAGTCAAGGCGAGGCCGGTGTCCCGACGCTTTCCACCAACGTCAACCAACTCCCGAACCGCGGCTTGGAACGCGTCGAGGTTTTGCGCGATGGAGCTTCCTCGGTCTATGGCACCGACGCCGTTGCAGGCGTCGTAAACTACACAACGCAAAAACGCTTCAGTGGCACGGAACTCTCCTACCGTTTTGGCGAGACGCGCTATCGTGACGGCCAAGAGTGGCGCACGACGTTGACGCACGGCTTCCAGTTCGCCCAAGGCAAGGGCCGCGCCATGATCAACGGCGATTTCTATCATCGCTCCGCTATGCTCGCCGGCGAGCGTGCCTTTGCCGCCGACAACGATCACAGCTCCCTCGCCCCGGCGCCTTGGAACGTGCAGACGAACACCACGTTCAATGCCCGCTCTGCCACTACTGCGTTTGGCAACTACCTCCTCGGCACCGTGACGGCGACCGACCAGTTCGGCAGCGTCACCGGCTTCGCCGGCGCCCGGCCCACTGGTGTCCCTGCTACGCTCGCCTCCACCGCCGGACTCTTTGTTCTCCAGCCCAACGGCACTGGCGGAGCCGTCTTCGGCACCGCCGCCCCAAGTCGTGCCGGCGTCACGGCCGACTACTACTGGAACAACAACGCCTACCGCGTCATCCAGCCGAAGTCGGATCGCACGAACGTTTTCGCTACTGCTGAGTTTGACCTTACCAGCAACCTCACTCTCTTTGCTGATGCCAGCCTCTACCGCGCCGAGTCGCTGACCTATCGCGAACCCGACGGTATTACCCAGAGCACAGATGGATTCATCATCGTGCCGGTGACCAATCCCTACAATCCCTTCGGCAACCGCTTCTGGTCGCCCACGGGTGCCCCCAACACCGACGGCACTCCCCGTCTCACCGGCACGCCCTCTGCAGTTTCGATTACCAACAAGCGCCTCTTCGACCTCGCCACCCGCACCGGTTGGGTGGACGACTCCATCTATCGCGGCGTCGTAGGACTGCGCGGCAAACTTCTCGATACCTGGAACTGGGAAGCCGCCCTCCTCTGGTCCACTGCCCGCGTGATCGACAACGAAGAAGGGCCCTCCCGCAAGAGCCTCCTCATCGCTGCGATCAACCAGACCGATCCGGCCAAGGCCTTCAATCCCTTCACTCGCACGTTTGCCGTGCAGGGTGGCAACCTCGTTGCGACCGGCGTCTACACTAATCCGGAAAGCGTCCAGCAGACCTTCCGCTCGAGCTTCATCCGTAGCGGCATCACCAAGCTCGGTAGTGGCGACTTCCGCGCGAGCGGCGATGTCTTCCCTCTCTGGGGTGGCAATAAGATCGGTGGCGCCTTCGGCGGTGAGTTCCGCTACGAGGGCTATGACGATTTCCGTCCGCCCTACGCCGGCCTAAATCCCGCCGGTTCCGGACTCGACCTGAACTCCAACGACTTCCTTGGCTTCTCGCCCAACTCCGACACCCATGGCAATCGCCACGTCGCCGCGGCTTATGCCGAGGCCGTCGTGCCGCTGGTTGGTCGCGATATCAAATTCCCGCTCGTCCAATCCCTCGAGTTTTCCGCTGCCGCTCGTTATGAGAGCTACACGGACTTCGGCTCCACCACCAAGCCCAAGTATGGCGTCAACTGGAAGCCAGCTTCGTGGATCATGGTGCGCGGTTCCTATAACCAGGGCTTCCACGCGCCCAACCTCGCCCAACTCTTCACCGGCACGCTCATCCGCACGGTTACCGGCAGCACCGATACCTACCGCAGCGCCGTTACCGGTCTGATCACGGACGGTCCCTCTAATCGCCGCAGCGTCGCTTCGGGTAATCGCACCCTCAAGCCCGAGACTGCCACCGGCAAGTCCGCGGGATTTGTCGTTGAAGTGCCCCGTATTAAGGGCCTCTCCATCGGCGTCGACTATTGGGAAATACGCCAGAAGGACCTGATCGCCTCCGGCGGCGGCGTCGCTGATGACACCGCGGCATTGCAGGCTGCGACCCAAGCTGCGCTCGCTAAGGGCACGGCCATCGGGGCCATCGACCTCGGCTCTGGCACGGCGAACTATCAGGGCGACCCGTCGGTCGTCCGCCTCCCGGTTACGCAGGCCGACCGCGATGCGTTCGCCGCCTACAATGCCCGCCAAACCAATCCCCAAAACCAGCGCGCCGTCGTCGGCGGCATCGATATCATCCGCTCCTCCTACTTCAACAAGTCGGAGCAGTTCGTGAATGGCTTCGATATCGACATCAACTACCGCCTGCCGGCGCTCTCGATTGGTCAGTTCAATCTCAATACGAATTGGACCTACCTGAACGACTTCCACGCCTACACCGCGGCCGGCGCCTCCCGCACTGAGTATAAGGGCGGCAACAGCGCCAATGTCGGCGGCGCGACTCCAGACTGGCGTGGCTCCACCACGCTCACCTGGCGCAAGAAGCAATGGGGCGCCGGCGTCGGTATGTATTACATCGCCAGCTATACCGATGTTAATGCGACGACCACGCAGGCCGTGTGGGACAGCCTTGGCAATCCCGCTTACATCAAGCCCGTCTTCAACAACGGTGCCTACTCTTACCGCTACGTCGTGCACGACACCAAGACCTATAACGTCTACCTGTCCTACCGGGTCTCCTCCCAGAATCGCTGGCTCAACAACACGAGCCTCCGCCTCGGCGTGAACAACCTCTTTGACGCCAAGCCGCCCCTCTCCGCCGACTCACGCGGCTACGAGGTCGGTCTCTACAATGTCATGGCTCGCGGCCTGACGTGGAGCTTCCAAGCGACCAAGAAACTCTAAGTTCAACTCAACTCGGGCCGGTCTCTGACCGGCCCTTTTTTATGCCCAAATTTCTCTCCCTTTTCTCTGTTTTCCTCGCTGCCGCGCTTGCGGCGGATGCCGCTTCCACGCCGGTCGAAATCACTCCCGTCACCGCGCGCCGCGGCATGGTGGTCGCCGCGCATCCGCAAGCCGCCGAGGCTGGGGTCGCCGTCCTCAAAGCCGGCGGCAATGCCATTGATGCCGCCGTCGCCACCTCGCTCGCCGTCGGTGTCGCCGAACCCTACGGCTCAGGCCTTGGCGGCAAACTCATGATGCTCTATTATGAGGCCAAGTCCGGCCGGACTTACGTCGTCGACGGCATGGATGCCGCCGGTTCACTCGACGTCGCAGCCTATCTGAAGAGGCCCACCGAAGATCGCAGCTATGGTTACGGCTCCGTTTGCGTGCCCGGACTCGCTGCCGGTTTGTGGGCCGCCCACCAGCGCTGGGGCGCCAAGCCGTTCGCCGAGACCGTGGCCCCCGCCGTCGCGCTGGCGCGAAAAGGTTTCCTTATTCTCCCGAAGTCGCGCGATTTCTTTGAGGAACAGGAGAAAAAACTGCGCCGCGGAGATCTTGAGATCGCCCGCCTCTACCTCCCCGGTGGGGAACTGCCCGCGACCGGCTCGTTGCTGCCGAATGAAGACCTCGCCCGCACGATGGAGCGCTTTGGCCGTGAGGGCCGCGACGGCTTTTATCGCGGTCCAGTGGCTGCCGCCATGGTCACAGCATCTCAGCAGGGTAGGGGAGTGCTCTCCCTTGAGGACTTCGCCCGCTATGAAGCGCGCATCACCGAAACGCCGCTCGCCATTGATTTTCGCGGTTACCGCATTTTGGCCGCCCCGCCGCCCGCCCAGGGGCCAGCACTCTTCCTAACAATCATGAAGGCGCTTGAGGATGAGACCTTCGGCGGAGGTCCCCTTCGCACTCCCGCCAACTTAGATCGCATCGGCCGCACGCTTCGCATAGTCGCGCCGCTTGTGTCTCGTGCTGTCGGCGACGCCCCCGAGTCGCGCTCCCGCGTCGACCAGCTCCTCTCTCCCGAGTCGATCCGTGAGATCCGCACCAAGGCCCTCTCCGCCACCGGTCCATCACTCACGCTCGCGTTACCCGACGATAATCCGTTCTACGAGAGTCCAATGGCTGCCACGACCCACTTTCTGGTCGTCGATTCCGTCGGTAACATCGTTTGTGCGACCCAATCCCAAAGCCTCCACTTCGGCGCCGGAGTAGTCCCGCCCGGCACGGGCGTCGTGCTCAACGACTCCATGAGCAATTTTGCCTACACCGGCCCGGAGGGCGTCAACTACGTCGCTCCCGGCCGACGCCCGCGCAGCACCATTTCTCCGTCGATTGTGCTGCGAGGCGGCAAGCCGGTGTTTGCGATTGGTATCCCCGGGGCCGCGCGTATTCCCACGGCGATGCTGCAGGCTCTCCTTGATCGCCTGGCCCTTGGCCGCCCGCTTGCCGAGGCAATTGGCGATACCCGCCTGCACTACGTGCCTGCACTTAACACGACTGATGCCGCTACCATCGAGGCCGAGCGCTCGTTTCCTTCGGTTGATGCCGAGAGTCTCGTGAAACTCGGCTGGAAGGTCGTGCTCCCTGAGGAGGCGGGGCGGGGCCGCCATTTTGGCGGTCTCAACGCCATTGAGTTCAACTCAGACGGCTCTCTCACCGGCTATGCCGACCCGCGCCGCACTAATGTAGCGGCGGGCTGGTGAGGCCCTTTCGTTCGGTTGTTGGGCAGGTTCACCGCTAAGTTTGCCCTTTACAGCCGCGCCCGGCTTCTCTGTTTTCATCCACTCCCTCCATGCAAAAGACCAAAAAGTCCGTCGCCAAGCGCTTCAAACTCTCCGGAACCGGAAAGCTGATTCGCCGCACGCCCGGCTTCCGGCACCTGCTGTCTGCGAAGAGCACGAAGTCCAAACGTCGTGCCTCCAAGGACAAACTCGTCGCCGCTGGCCATGCTGAAGCCCTCAAACGGGCTCTGCCGTTCGGCCTCTAATCCAGGCCGTCTGCGCAAGGCATCAACCATAACTTCGTCCGGCAGGTGAACTAAGCCGACCTGCCGACGACTAACCAAAACATAATACAACATGGCTCGTGCAACAAACTCCCCCGCGTCGCGCAAGCGCCGCAAGAAAGTCCTGAAATACGCCAAGGGCTATTTCGGCAACAAATCCAAGCTCTTCCGCTACGCGAAAGAAGCTGTCCAGCACGCTTGGCAATACGCCTACGCGGCCCGTAAGAAGAAGAAGGGCGATTTTCGCTCGCTCTGGATCGTGCGTCTCAACGCCGCCTGCCGTAACAATGGCATCACTTACAGCCGCTTTATCGAAGGCCTCGCCGCCGCGAACATCACGCTCGACCGCAAGGTCCTCAGCGATCTCGCGATCCGTGACGAGGTAGCCTTCACCGGCTTGGTCAAGAAAGCTCAGGACGCCTTGAAGACCAAGGCAGCCGCAGCGAAGAAGGCCTAATCCGATTCCAACGCGAGCCAACCGGCTCGTTCTTGGTTCACTTTCAGAGGACGGGCTTCATCCGAAGCGCCGTCCTCTTTTTTTGTCCGTCCGGTTTGAGCCGCCCGCGGAAAATCTTTCTTAAATTTCCGTGTATTCCGTGTGTTCCGTGGGCAAACCTAGTCCTTCCCTTTTCCATGCAAGACCAACTCTCCGCCCTCGTTGCCAAAGCCACCCCTGAGCTCGCCGCGTTGCAGACGCGCCCCGAGTTCGAGGCCGCCAAGGCCCGCTACGTCGGCCCCAATGGCGAACTCACCGCGCTGATGAAGCAGATGGGCACTGTCCCGAAGGAACAGCGGCCCGCGCTCGGCAAGCTCATCAATGAGACGAAGGGCCGCGTCCAAGTCCTCCTCGATGCCGCCCTCGCGCAGATCGAAGCCGCCGAACTCACCGCCCAGCTTGGCCCCGCCGTCGACTCCACGCTCCCTTCGCCCGACATCGGCCCCGGCACCTACCATCCGCTCACATTGGTCCGCGAAGAAATGTGCCGCATTCTCCGCAAGGTCGGCTTCACCGTCGCCGACGGCCCCGAGGTCGAGACCGAGTATTATTGCTTCGACGCGCTCAACACGCCCGCTGATCACCCGGCGCGTGACGAGAAGGACACGTTTTATTTCCCGGCGTCCTCCCGCTTCGCCAACGTCTCGAAGAAAAATCCCGACGAGAAATACCTTCTCCGCACGCACACGTCGTCCGTGCAGATTCGCACCATGCTCAAGGGCAAGCCGCCCATCCGCATCGTCTCGCCCGGCCGTGTTTACCGTCGCGACACCACTGACGCCACGCACTCCGCCAACTTCCACCAACTCGAGTGCCTCTACGTCGACAAGAACGTCACCGTCCGCGACCTCAAGGCCCTCCTCGACTACATCTTCGCTTCGCTCCTCGGCAAAGACACCAAGACCCGTTTCCGCCCGCACTACTTCGGCTACACCGAACCAAGCTTCGAAGTGGATTTGAGCGCAACGCATCTCCCGAAAGTGAAGAAGCCGTGGATCGAGATTGGCGGCTGCGGCATGGTCGATCCGACCGTGTTCGCCGACGTTGGCTACGACCCCGAGGTTTGGAGCGGCTACGCTTTCGGCATGGGCCTCGAGCGCCTCGCGATGCTCCTCTACGGCATCGATGACATTCGTTATTTCTACCAAAACGACCTCCGTTTCCTGAAGCAGTTTGCCTGAGCTCCGCCGATGAAAATTTCCCTTAACTGGCTCAACGACTACGTCGCGCTCGCAGGTGTCTCGAATGACGAGATTTCCCGCGCCATCACCTTCCTTGGCTTCGAGGTCGAAGGTATCATCAACACTGGCGCCCCGAAACTCGATCTGGTGGTCGTCGGCGAAATCCTGACCCGCACCAAGGTTCCGAACCCCAAGAAGGAGATCTCGCTTTGCACCGTCGATGTCGGCCCGGCCGGTGGTGTAAAGTCGATCGTCTGCGGCGCGCACAACTGCGACCCTGGCCGCCGCGTGCCGGTCGCCTTGCCCGGCGCAGTCTTGCCGGGAGATTTCAAGATCACGCAGTCGAAAAAATACGGTCACGAGTCTCAGGGCATGATGTGCGGCCCCGATGAGATCGGTCTGCCGGCTGGTAACGGCCTGCTCATCCTTGACGGCTCGCCCGCGCTCGGCACGCCGATCAACGCTGTGCTTCCTCCCGGAGACACCGTCTTCGACATCGAGATCACGCCCAACCGCCCCGACTGCCAGTCGCACCTCGGCATCGCGCGTGAACTCGCCGCGTGGTTCAAACTTCCATTGCTTTACCCGCAGGAAAAATTCCGCGGCCTTCCCGTCGACGTAGCCTCGCGCCCTGATTTGCTCGCCTCCGTTCGCGTCGAGAGCCCTGAAGATTGCCCACTTTACACCGCTCACGTCATCACCGGCGTGAAGATCGGGCCGAGCCCCGAGTGGCTCCAACGTCGTCTCACCGCCGTCGGTCTTCGTCCGATCAATAATGTCGTGGACGTCGGCAACTACGTGATGCTTGAGACCGGCCAGCCCTTGCACGCCTTCGACGCGCGCAAGCTCGGCGGTGCCTCCATCGTCGTGCGCCGCGCCACCGAGGGCGAAAAGCTCACGACCCTCGATAGCAAAGAGCGCGCGCTCAGCGCGTCGATGCTTGTCATTGCCGATGCGCAAAAGCCCGTCGTCGTCGCCGGTATCATGGGCGGCGTCGATTCCGGCGTTAGCGCCGACACCACCGACCTCGTCATCGAGTGCGCCATCTTCAAGAAGCAGTCGATTCGCGCCACTTCGCGCAGACTCGCGCTCTCCTCCGACTCGTCTTACCGCTACGAGCGCGGTGTTGATTCGCACGCCACGTTGGAAAACGCCTACCGCGCGATTGACCTCATCATCGAGACCGCCGGCGGTCAGGTCGTCGGTCCCGCCTTCACGGTCGGCAGCGATGTCCCGTGGCAGCGTGAGATCGTCGTCACCCACGACTTCATCACGGAGAAACTCGGCTTCGATATTCCGGCCGCCGATATGCGCGCCGCCTTCGAGGCCCTCGAGCTCACTATCACCCGCGAAGAGCCCACGGTGCATCCCGCGCGCGGGCCCGCGTGGACGGTCGGCATCCCCAGCTGGCGTGACGACCTTGACCGTCCCATCGACCTTGTCGAGGAAGTGCTCCGCCTCTACGGCACAGAGAAAATTCCCGCTACTGTCGTTTCGTCTCCGGGCCTCGTCGGCGACGACGATCCTATCGTCCTCTTCAATCGTCGCGTTACCGACTACCTCGTCGGCCACGATTTCCACGAGTGCGTCAACTACACTCTCCGTCCTGCCAAGGAGATCGCCGCGTGGTGCACTGCGCCCGCCGCGACCGAACTCGCCCTCGCGAATCCGTTCACGGAAGACCAGTCACACCTGCGTCCGACGCTCATCACTGGGCTGCTCGAATCGCTGAAGCTCAATCAATCCCGCGGCGTCGCTGCCTCGCGCCTCTGCGAAACCGGCCGCGTCTTCATTGAGCACAACGGCCAGAATCTCGAGTGCGCCGCCGTCGCTTTCGTGATGGCCGAGCCCGTCAACGATCGCTCGTGGCTCAAGCGCGAGCCCGCCGATTTCTACGCCGCCAAGCATCACGTCGGCGCGCTCGCCGCCGCCGCCGGCATCGACTTCGCCCGTCAACCACTCACGTCCGTCGTCGCGCCGACCTTTGGTTGGCAGACCGGTCACGCTGCGACGGCCGGACAGATCCAATTCGGCGGTTGGAGCGCCAGCTTTGGCCTCGTCGATCTCGCGCTGGCGAAATCACTGGGCCTCGAAGGCAAAATCTACGCCGGCATCTTTGCCATTCTCCCGGCGAAAATCTCCGGTGACGCCACGCGCCGCCGCTTCGCTGAGTTCAGCCTCCTGCCTGCCGCGTTGCGTGATCTCGCCCTCGTCGTCGATGCCGCCACGACATCCACTGAAGTCCAAAAGACCCTCGCCAAACTCGCCCGCGCCGCCGTCGGCAACGCCTTCGCGCTCGAGAGCGTGAGCGTGTTCGACGTTTACGCCGGTCAGGGCATGCCCGAGGGCAAGAAGAGCCTCGCGTTCAGCTTCGTCTTCCGTGCCGCCGACCGCACCCTCACCGACGACGAGGTGAACGCCGCGTTCAACAAGATCCAAGACGAAGTCGCGAAGACCACCGCCTGGCAGATTCGGAAATAACCATGTCCTCCGCTCCCCAGCTCGACATCAACCATATCGCCAAGCTCGCCCGCCTCGCGCTTACGCCTGAGGAGAAGGAGAAGTTTTCCCAGCAGCTCGGCGATGTGCTTCACCACATCGAGCAGCTCGCCAAGGTCGACGTGACGGGCGTTGAGCCTACCGCCCACGCGTCGCCGGTCTTTAACGTGTGGCAGCCCGATGTCGCTCGTCCTGGACTCGCCGTGGTCGATGCGCTCCGCAATGCACCAGCGCAGCGTGAAAACATGGTCGTCGTGCCGAAAGTTGTGGAGTGAACCCTGCCATGTCCTCCGAACTCTTCTATCAACCGATCACCTCGCTGGCCGCTGCACTAGACGCGAAGAAACTAACGTCGGTCGAGCTTACTCAGGCCGTCGTCGCCCGGACCAAGTCGGTTGAGCCGCGGGTCCACGCCTTCAACTCCTTCGACGAAGCCGATGCGCTCGCGCAGGCTGCCGCCTCCGATGCCCGTCGCGCCGCCGGCCAGTCGCGCGGCGCACTCGACGGCATTCCGATCGGCCTGAAAGACGTGATCGCCGTCACCGGTCAGCCGCTCACGGCATCGAGCAAGATGCTCAAGAACTTCGTCTCGCCCTACGACGCGACGGTTACCGAAAAACTACGCCGTGCCGGCGCCGTCCTCTGGGGGCGCCTGAATTGCGATGAGTTCGCGATGGGCTCGTCCACGGAAAATTCTGCTTTTGGCCCCACCGGCAACCCCTGGGACACCTCGCGCGTCCCCGGCGGCTCTTCGGGCGGCAGTTCCGCCGCGCTCGCCGCTGGCGAAGCCATCGCGACGCTCGGCTCCGACACGGGCGGCTCGATTCGCCAGCCCGCCGCCCTCTGCGGCGTGGTCGGCCTCAAGCCCACCTACGGCCTCGTCTCGCGTTTTGGCCTTATCGCCTACGCGTCGTCGCTCGACCAGATCGGTCCCTTCGCGCGCACCGTCGAGGATGCCGCCATCGTGCTCGGCGCCATCGCCGGTCATGACGAGCGCGACTCCACGTCCTTCAAGACCGACATTCCCGACTACCGCGCCGAGCTGACGAAGCGCAAAGGCCCGTGGAAACTCGGCATCCCGAAAGAGTATTTCGCCGAAGGCCTCGATCCCGAGATTGGTGCCGCCGTCGAGAAAGCCATCGCGTTCTACAAATCGCAGGGCTGCGAAATCCGCGAAGTCTCACTGCCGCACACTCAATACTGCCTAGACACCTACTACGTCATTGCGACGGCCGAGGCCTCCTCAAATCTCGGGCGCTACGACGGCATCCGCTACGGCCATCGCTCGACCGCGGCGAAGGACGTCGTCGATCTCTACTTCCAATCGCGCGCCGAGGGCTTTGGCCCCGAGGTGAAGCGTCGCATCATCCTCGGCACCTACGTGCTCAGTTCCGGCTACTACGACGCCTACTACCTTCGCGCGCAAAAGGTCCGCACGCTCATCCGCCAGGACTTTCTCAATGCCTTCCGCGAGGTCGACGCGTTGCTCACGCCCACTTCGCCTGTGCCCGCGTTCAAGATCGGCGAGAAAGCCGATCCACTCGCGATGTATCTCCTCGATATCTATACGATCGGCGTGAACCTCGCCGGCCTCCCCGCGATCAGCGTCCCCTGCGGATTCACCCAGAGCGGCCTGCCCATTGGCGCCCAGCTCATTGGCCAACCCTTCCAAGAATCCAACCTCCTCGCCATCGCCCGCTCCTACGAGCAAGGGCACGACTGGTCTGCGAAATTTCCCTCACTTTGATGAACTACGAAGCCGTCATCGGTCTGGAGGTCCACGTCCAGATCAAGACTCAGTCGAAGATGTTTACGCGCGTCGCCGCTGGCTACGGGCACGAGCCCAACACGTTGACCGACCCCGTCGTCCTTGCTCTTCCCGGTGCGCTGCCCGTGATGAACAAGGCCGCGCTCGACGCCATCATCAAGGCCGGCCTCCTCCTCGGCTGCGAGATCGCGCCGGTCTGCAAATGGGACCGGAAAAATTACTTCTACCCGGATTCGCCGAAGAACTACCAGATCTCGCAATACGACCAGCCGATCTGTCTCGGCGGCTCCGTCGAGATCGAGTTGCCCGGCTCCGCTCGCAACATCATGGGCGAGCACAAAAAAGTCCCGCTTACGCGCATTCACCTCGAAGAAGACGTGGGTAAACTCAACCACGGCGCGACTGATTCGCTGATCGATTATAACCGCGCCGGCACACCGCTCATGGAGATCGTTTCTGATCCCGCGATGCACACGGCCGATGAAGCCTACGCCTACCTCACTTCGCTCCGCGCGACGATGATCTACGGAGGGATTTCCGACTGCGACATGGAGAAAGGGCAGCTTCGCTGCGACGCCAACATCTCGATCCGTCCGGTGGGCGAGACCAAGCTCGGCACGAAGGTCGAGCTGAAGAACCTCAACTCGATTTCCTTCGTCCGCGACGGCATTCAGCACGAGATCAAGCGCCAGCTCGCCGTCCTCGAGCGCGGCGGCACCATCGTGCAGGAGACACGTGACTACGATGGCCAGGCCGGCACTTCCCAATCGCTGCGCTCGAAGGAAGATGCGCACGACTACCGCTATTTTCCCGACCCCGACCTCATGCCCGTGAAGGTCGATGCCGAATGGAAATCCCGCCTCCAAGCCGAGTGCCCCGAGCTACCCTTTGCGAAACAGCGCCGCTTCATGGAGCAGTATCAGCTCCCTTACACGCTCACGTCTGTTCTCGTCTGGGATCGGGCGCTCGCTGACTACTTTGAGGAGACCGCGCAGCTGGCTGGTCCGGGCAAAGCCCAAGGCGTCGGCAACTGGATCGTCAATGACCTCCTCCGCGAACTCGCGGCGGCGCATCTTTCGCTCGCGACGTCACGCGTGCGTCCCGCCCACATCGCCGCCCTCGTGAAGCTGCTCGATGCCGGCACGGTGCTGACCAACGCCGCCAAGGAAATCTTCGTTGAGATGGCCGCCACCGGCGATCAACCGGATGCCATCGCCGACCGCAAAGGCCTCAAAGCCGCGCCCACTGACACCAACGAACTCGAGCAGTGGTGCCGCGACTCAATCGCGGTGAACGCGAAGGCCCTCGCCGAGTTCAAGGCCGGCAAGGATAGCGCGATCAACGCCTTCAAGGGCCCGATCATGAAAGCCGCCAAGGGCAAAGCTAACCCCAAGCTCGTCGACGAAACGCTCCGGAAATTGCTCGCGGCCATGTAGCAAGTGCGGCGCTCCGGCGATTAGCGCCGGAGTAGCTCGGCGAGTTGCGACATGGTTTGCACGTTCTCGAAGCGAGGGTCGTCTGCCCGCACGATCAAGGTGTAGGCATTACTGAAGCCGAACGTTGGCATCCATTCCAAGTGATGCTGTTGTCCCAGCTCGTGTTTGAGCCAAGAATTCAGGTCAGCTCCATTGCGCAGGCGGTCCATGCTCGTGGTGTCCGAGCCGAGTTGGAAGATCGCCACGGCCAACATGCCGTTAAATTCCGGATAGAGATCGATATCACCGCGTTGTAGTGATTCGAAGCAGATCGCCGTGCTGCCCAGACCGGATTTGAGCTGGGCGTTCCATCCCGTGGCACCGTCAATCAGCTGCTCGATTATTCGGCCCAAGATGTATTGGGAGGTGGCGGACTTGGTGCCGATGATGATGTCGGGGGCATCGAGCTCAGGGCGTTTTGCGAGGGCGCGGCGCTCCTGCCAGTCAATTCCGACGGACTTGGTCCACTCACGCAGGAATTCGCGGGATACGGCTTCGTTCGTGAGCCCGTCTTGTTCCACGCGTCGCACAAGCTTACGCATCGTCTCGGTGGACAGGGCTCCGCCGAGCTTGTCGAGCAACGGTCGCATAGCCGGGATGCGCTGAAAGAGCTGTTCCCGGGCGAGGAGCGCGGCCTCGTAGCTCGGGAAGGAATGCCGGTCGTCCGCGATGACCCGAAGGCCGAGCGACTCAACGCGGCTGTCCAGAGCCGAGCCGCAGGCCACGTCGATGTCGCCGGTGCGCAGCGAATTGTAGAGCAGGCTCATATCGAGCTCGGTGTAGCGAACAGCCGGAATTTCATACTGCGTTCGCCACGCCTCGTAGCCGTCCGGGCGTTGGATGAATCCCGAGGGAAAACCAAAGGTGATCTCGGTGCTGGGGACGGGGCGCCACACGGCAAACAGCACACCGGAGAGGATCACAGCGCTGATGGCGGCGACGCGCCAAGTATGGCGGAGGAGGGTGCGCTCGGCGAGCGCGAGCAGACTGTCGATGGTGAGGGCCAGGAGCGCGGCCGGTAGTGCCCCGAGCAGAATGATCTGGGGCTGGTTGTTGGCGACGCCGCGAAAGATGAAGACGCCCAGGCCGCCCGCGCCGACCAGGGCGCTGAGCGTAGCGACGCCCACGTTAATTACCGCGGCGGTGCGCAGGCCGGCGAAAATCGTAGGCAGCGCGAGCGGCAGTTCGACTGCCCAGAAGAGCTGAACCCGATTCATCCCGATGCCCCGGGCCGAATCGACGATGTTCAGTGGGACGCCTTCAAGACCGACCAGCGTGTTACGGATTACCGGCAGCAGCGCGTAGAGAAAGAGAGCAGCCACTGCGCTGTTTCTTCCCAAGCCAAATAACGGCAGCATCAAGCTCAAGAGGGCGAGACTCGGCACGGTTTGCACCACGCTGGCCATGCCCACGAAGCCCGTGGAGAGCGGGCGGCTGCGACGCAACGCAACGGCCAGCGGCATGCCGATCGCGACTGCTGCCAAGAGTGACAATGAGACCAACTCGACGTGCTCAAGCGTGCGCGTCACCAATTCATTGCGGTGCATGCCGACGAATGCTCGGAGCGTGTCGGGGATCATGACTGCTGAGGGTCCTGCTCCGGTGCGGCGGCGCGGACGTGGACTTTGTGCTTTTGAAAGGCTTCGAGCAACGCACTGCTACGCTTGGTATCGCCGCCCATTGCGGCCAGTGCTTCGGCGATTGTTGCGGTGGCAGGTAGATCGATTTTGGCGTCGAAGCGCGGGGATTTTTCGGCGGCGGGGCCCAACTCGAGATCCATCAATCGCACCGCTTGCCATTCGTGGTGAATGCGCTCGGTTTGATTGAAGAAGTTTTGGACAAATTCGTTGCGGGGCCGGAAGAGAAGTTCGGAGGGAGTGCCGACTTGCTGGATTGTGCCCGAGGACATGAGCGCCACACGGTCGCCGAATTCGAAGGCTTCACTGATATCGTGCGTGACCATGATGATCGTCTTGTCGCGCAAGGCCCAGAGTCCTCGCACCTCGCGGCGGATGAGTTGACGTGTCATCGGGTCGAGTCCGCTGAAGGGCTCGTCCATGAGCAACGCAGCGGGATCAGCGATCAGTGCTCGGGCCAGGGCCACCCGCTGGCGTTGGCCTCCCGAGAGTTCGTGGGGGAACATCTCAAACCAACTGTCGAAGAGCCAGAGGATGGCTTTAATAACAAAGAGGCGGTCTTCGCATTGTTGCGTGCTCCAGCCGAGGAGCCGCGGAACGGTGAAAATGTTTTCCCGCACGGTGCGGTGAGGGAGCAGGCCGCCGTCCTGCACGACGTAGCCAAGTTTACGACGCAGGAGGACCGGGTCGTATTTTCCAGCATCAGTTCCTTCAAACCAGACGCTGCCTGATGTGGGTTCGAGCAGCCGGTTGATCATGCGGAGCAGGGTGGTCTTGCCACAACCGCTCGGTCCGAGCAGGACCAGTTTTTCTCCGGGCCGGACGCGGAGATTGACGCCATTGATTACGGTCTTGGCGCCGAAGTCCTTCCGCAGATCGCGCAGTTCGATCATGGCGCATCAGAACCCGTTCGCCCGGCGAGTGTCCAGAGCCGAGCCCGGCATGGCGTGATTATTTGCGCCGCACGCCCAGCCAGACGAGCGTCGCTCCGGCAATGAACCCCGCACCGTATTGCACGAATATTTCCTTACGGGTGATACCGAGCGACTGCTCATCGGAGGGCTCGATGAGCATTCCGGCGGACACAATATTCACCAAGGCCGATATGATCACGAGCGACCCGATGCCGATGAGCACGAAGCGGAGAACTTTCGAAGGTCTCCGGCCTCCACTCATACGTTACACAGTTTTACCGCCTCGCGCAGGGAGGTGAGCGCATCGCGCTTCGGGATGAACTCCTGGCCGACGAAGCCCTTGAAACCCGTGGCCTTGATCGCGCGCATGATCGGCGCGTAGTTGAGTTCCTGCTGGTCCTGCGCTTCGAACTCGGCGCGTCCCGGATTCCCGGCCGTGTGATAGTGCGACAGATAGGTATGGTTGTCCTTAATCGTGCGAATCACATCACCCTCCATGATCTGCATGTGATAGATGTCGTAGAGGAGCTTGAACCGATCCGAGCCAAGTTTCTTGCAGAGCTCCACGCCCCACGCGGTGTGATCGCACATGTAATCCTTGTGGTTCACTTTCGAGTTAAGCAGCTCCATCACGAGGGTGACGCCGGCCTTTTCGGCGACGGGGAGCAGGCGTTTGAGTCCGACCGCGCAGTTCTCGAGGCCCTGTTGATCGTCCATTTTTTCGCGGTTACCCGAGAAGCAGATCAGCTGGCTGAAGCCGGCGGCGGACACTTCCCCCAGGCGCTTGGTGTAGATCTCGACGAGCGTGTCGTGGTGCTCGAGGCGGTTCCACGACTTGTTGATGCCGCCGACGGTCACACCCTGGGCGGTCTTGCCCGTGGGGTTGCTGACCATCGCGCAGTAGAGGTCGTATTTTTTGAGCGTGGGAAAATCTTCCGGGTTGAGGAGCTCGACGGACTCCAAGCCCATGCCCTTGGCTGCGGCGCAAAAGGCGTCGAGTGGGATATCCTTGAAGCACCATTTGCACACCGATTGGCGAATCGGGGCGGAGGAGGGTGTGGCTGAGGCGGAAGTTTCGGCAGCGGGCGTGCGCGGCATGGTGGCAATGGCGGCGGCGCCGGCGAGGGAGCGCAAGGCGGTGCGACGGGAGATCGGGGAATTCATGGGGCGAGGTCGGGAGATTCGATTTGCGGTCGGGCGGTGGCAAGCGTGCACGACGCGGACGGTCCGGCGCGCCTGTGCCGGAGAGGGGGAGGGAAGAGCGTTGCCTTCGGTGGGAGCGCGCGTTGCGGTTGCCCTCCTCCCCATCGTGACAAAGCGCATTCTGGTCATCCTCGCCGGGTTTGCTGCGGCCGCACTCGGTTTTTCCGTGCTGCTGTATGCATTTGGCGCGGCGTTTCGTCCGGCGGTCACGACGTTACCGCAACCGCCGTCGGCCACGGAACTGGCGGCGGTGGAAAAGGCGCGGCAAAACGCCAAATTGCTCGATCTGGCTCGGCCGCCCGTGGTCACCCGGTCGGTCGACTACCATGACGGCTCGCGCGCGCCGTGGTGGCCGAAAGCCGAGGCCCCGGTGTTAGCAGAGTTAGTGCGGGAAGGGCGCCTGCCGCCGTTGCTGGAACGGGTGGGACCGGAGCCGGTCGTAATGGAGGGAGTCGATGGGGTCGGCCGCTACGGCGGTTCCTGGTATCGCCTCGTCAACTCGATCACGGATTTTAGCACGATCTATTGGCGGCTCTCGGGGGCCAATCTCGTGCGGTGGTCGCCGCAAGGCTATCCGGTGGTGCCCCATCTCGCCAAAGCCTGGGAGATTTCGTCCGACTTCCGCGTCTACACCTTCACCCTGCGGCAGGGCGTGCGGTGGTCCGATGGTCACCCGCTCACGAGTGAAGACATCATCTACTGGTATGAAGATGAAGTGCGGTATTTTAACCCGCAGCCGCGATTCCTGCGCGCCGGTGGCACACTGGGGCGAGTTGAACGAGTGGATGATTTCCGCGTGCGCTTCGTTTTCGATCAGCCCAACCCTCTGTTCCTCGAACGCCTCGCGACGACGGGCATGAACTACGAGGATTACACGGACCACATCGTGCCGGCGCACTACTTGCGCAAATTTCATCCCGCGCACGGAGACCCTGAGTTGATTCGCACCACCATGGCCGCGCTCAAGCTCTCCAGTCCGGTCGCGGTCTACAAGAAGATGAAGCACTATCTGAACCCGGAGCATCCGCGACTCTGGCCCTGGGTGCTGCGCTCGAACCAATCGACGTCGACGCAGACGCTCGTGCGCAATCCCTACTACTATGCTGTTGATACCCGGGGGAAGCAGCTGCCCTACCTCGATCGGGTCGTGCTGGATGTGAAGACGAACAATTTGATCGCCGTCTCGGCGTCCAATGGTGAGCCGTCGATGCAGGAGCGGCACATCCGCTACGAAGACCACATTATGCTGCTCGGGAATGCCGCGCGAAACGGCTACGAGGTCTACCACTGGAAATCCAGCACCCAGTCCCTGTTCACGCTGTTCCCGAATCTCAACCGGCGCGTCGATCCGGAGCGGCCGGAGACGAAGTGGAAGCACGATCTGCTCAACGAGGCGCGTTTCCGCCAGGCGCTCTCGCTGGCGATTAACCGCCGCGATATCATCAACGCCGAGTTCAACGGCCAGACGGAGCCGGCGCAGATCGCGCCGCCTCCCGAGTCACCGTATCACAATGCGCGGCTCTATTACTCGTTCACGGATTACGATCCGGCCCGGGCGAACCGACTGCTCGACGAACTCGGCTTGACCGGGCGCGACGGCGAAGGATTTCGCACCTTTCCCGATGGCTCGCGCATGACGTTCGTTTTGAATCTCACCGATTACACGATGCAGGGGCCGGGGCAGTTCATCGTCGACGACTGGGCGGCCGTCGGTGTGCGCAGCTTGCAGCGCAATCGCGCCCGCCGCCTTTTCGAGCAGGAGAAACTTACCTACGAACACGACTTCACGGTTTGGACCGGAGAGAGTGAATTCTACCCGTTGATTGAAGCGCGGAATTTTGTGCCGACCTACTTCGAGTCGTTTTTCGCGCCGGGCTTCGGTATCTGGAATCAATATGGCGGTCTGCACGGCGACCCCGCGGCGCGCCGGCCCAATGCCATCGAGCCGGCGCCAGGTCACCCATTGCGGCGGGCGATGGAGTTGCTGGAGGATGCCAACCGGCAGCCGCTCGAGGCGGAGCGCATCGCGCGGTTTAACGAGATCCAGGAAATCGCCGCGGATAATGTGTGGACGATCAGCGTGGCCTCACCGCCTCCGCAATTGGTGGTGGTGAAAAACGGATTCCGCAATGTGCCCCGCGTGGCGCTGTTTGGCGCCAACATGCAGTCGCCGGCGAATACGGGGATAGAAACTTATTTCTGGGCAAATCCGCCGAATGAACCCTCGGTTGTGGCGCAGACCAAGCAGGCACTGCTCGCGGCCGTCCTGCCGCTCGACCCCGATTCTCCCGCCGATGATATCGTGCTGGCCCCGCCACCGAGTGCTTTTGCCTCGTTGATCCGGTGGCTGTTGGTGGCGGCCGCGGGGCTCGGCCTCGTGCTCGTGGCGTTGCGCCATCCGTTCATCGCGCGGCGTCTGTTGTTGATGATCCCGACCATGTTCGTGGTTTCAGTGATTGTGTTTACGCTCGTGCAGTTGCCGCCGGGAGACTTCGCCGAGATGCGCGTGGCGCGTCTCCAAATGGAGGGCACGGCGAGCACCGACGAGCTCGCGGCCGATTTGCGCAAGAACTTCGGCCTCGATCAGCCGATGTGGCAGCGCTACGCGCGCTGGATTGGTTTCACGTGGTTCACGTCGTTCGACAGCGCGGACTCGGGGCTGCTACAAGGCAATCTGGGGCTTTCGATGGAGCACGAGAAGCCGGTGAGCGCGGTCATTGGTGATCGGATTGTGCTTACCATAGTCGTCTCATTGGCGACCGTGGTGTTTACGTGGGCCGTTGCCTTGCCGATGGGGATCTACTCCGCCGTGCGGCAATACTCGGTGGGTGACTACGTGCTCACCTTTTTGGGGTTCCTCGGTATGTCGGTGCCCTCGTTTCTGCTCGCGCTAGTTTTCATGTATGGTGCGAAGCGGTGGTTCGATTTGAATATCGCCGGTCTTTTCTCCCCGGAGTTTGCGGCGATGCCGGACTGGAGTTGGGCAAAATTCGTCGATCTCGTGAAACACCTCTGGCTTCCAGTGGTGGTGCTGGGTTTCGGTTCGGCCGCGGGGATGATCCGGGTGATGCGCGCCAATTTGCTCGATGAACTGCAGAAGCCCTATGTAACGACCGCGCGGGCCAAGGGCGTGCGGCCCCTGCGCTTGTTACTGAAGTATCCCGTGCGGCTCGCGCTCAATCCGTTTGTTTCCGGACTCGGTGGCTTGTTCCCCCATCTTGTCTCCGGCGGGGCAATCGTCGCCATGGTGCTCAGCCTGCCAATGATCGGCCCGACGCTGTTGGATGCATTGCTCGCCGAGGATGTCTATTTGGCGGGGTCGCTGTTGATGGTGCTCAGTTTGCTGGGCGTCGTGGGCACACTCGTCAGCGATCTGCTGCTGCTGTGGCTGGATCCCCGCATCCGCCTGGGCGGGGGCCGACAATAAAAAGGCCGGTCACTGGAGTGACCGGCCGGAAAGCCGAAAGATTACCGATGAGCCAACGGGCTCAACGTGCCTATGCGACTGGTCGGAGGCGGTGAACCGAAGAATTCGACGATGTGCGAGACATCGCTGTAGCCCCGGGCGCGCAGTTTGTCTTCCACCGCACGCAGTGCGGTCGCGATTTCGGCCGAGGTCTCGGCGTCGAGTTGCTCAACCTGATCGGACGCCTTGCACACTACGTGGTAGCGCACCGGTTGTCCGAGGTTGATCTCGTAGAGAGCGGTTCCGTTGTAGAGGAATGCCCGGCGCACTAGGCCGATCTCCTCGAACGCGGCCATGCAGCGGTAAACAGTTACAAGATCGCAGGACTCGCCCCCGAGCAACGTGTGGAGGTGTTCGATGCTCGTGGGTTTGCTGCACTTGTTCAGAGCCGCCAGTATGGCGACACGGGGTTGGGTAATCCGCATGCCCGCGGACTTGAGCTTGGCCGTTGCCAACTCAATCGGGGTCGGGATGCGAGAGCCCGACTTTCCGCCAGCCAGCGGATGATTTGTTTGGGTAGAAGCAATCATGGAATGAACGGTAACGATGTTGTTACATTGCAAGACGAGGTAGCCAGTTAATAGTTATTGAGTATTATTGCTGAAGCCGGGCCGGGGGCTATACCTATGGGGTGGTCGAGCGAATCACACGCGAGAGGGATTGCACGTCGTTCGGCCCTGTGCCAATGTCCCCGCCCGCCGCCATGCAAGACCCGGATTTCTCCGAAATCGTAAACCTCATCTGCAAGGAAGACCCGCGCTTCGACCGGAAAGCCTACGATTTTGTCCGTCTCGGCTTGGACCACACGGTTAAGGAATTGCGTAAGCGGGATGCCGAGCGCGCGGAAAAGTCCCGGCACGTGACCGGTCCCGAGCTGCTGGATGGTTTGCGGGTCTATGCTCTCGACCAGTTTGGCCCGCTCACCAAGACCGTCCTCAATGCCTGGGGTGTCACCAAGTGCACCCATTTTGGCGACATCGTCTTCAATTTGATCGAATACAACGTGTTCTCCAAGACCGAGAGCGACCGGCGCGAGGATTTCGCTGACATTTACGACTTTGACGCGGCATTTGTGAAGCCCTTCGAGCCCACCCGCCGTCCCCGCGCCTCGGGCTCGGCGACGACCGAAGCGTTCGGTGCCGCATAATATTCCCGCGGTCGGCGGCGCCTCTGTCGCCGCGCCCGGGTCACGCATTTTCATGGCCAAACCGTCCACTGCCACCGCCGACCTCAGCCTGCTCGATGCTTTCTGGCACGAACCGATCGAACGCACTGTGCTGCCCAACGGCCTCACGCTGATTCTGAAACCTGACCGCTCCGCGGCGCTCGCCTCGGTTCAGGTGTGGGTCAAGACGGGCAGCATTCACGAGGGCGCTCACCTCGGGGCCGGTCTTTCGCATTACTTGGAGCACATGCTGTTCAAGGGCACGGAGCGCCGTGCGGGCCGCGATATTTCCGCGACGGTCCAAGCCCATGGCGGCTACATCAACGCCTACACCACCTTCGATCGCACGGTCTATTACATCGATTTGCCGAGTGAGCACACGGGCGTGGCGATCGACTTGCTGGCCGATGCCGTGCTGCACTCCACGCTACCGGCCGACGAGGTGGCAAAGGAGAAGGACGTGATCCTCCGCGAGATCGCGATGACGAAGGACGATCCGGACAACCGGCTCTGGGATACCTTGTTCTCCGCGGCCTTTCGCGAACATCCCTATCGGCAGCCGATCATCGGCCATCGCGATGTATTCTCGGCGGTCACGCGCGAGGACTTGGTGGGCTATTACCGCGCCCGCTACGTGCCCAACAATCTCGTGGTCGTGATCGTAGGCGACATCGACGTCGCCGCGACCCGGGCGGCCGTCGAGCAGCACTTTGGTGCCGCGCCCCGGGTGCGGCTCGCGCCGGTGCTCGTGCCGAACGAACCCCTGCAACTCGCGCCCCGGGCCGACCATCGGTTCGAGGAGGTCGAGCTCTCACGCGGAGCACTCACTTGGCCGATCCCCGGCCTGACGCATGCCGATGCACCCTTGCTTGATCTGCTCGCCACTGTCCTCGGGGGCGGCGACAGCTCGGTTCTGTGGCAGGAGATCCGCGAAAAGGCCGGACTCGTCCATACGATCGATGCCTCGAGCTGGAATCCCGGCAGCAGCGGTTTGTTTTGCATCGGTTACACCGCTGATGCTGACAAGCGCACGGCCGCCATCGCCGCGATCGAGCGCACGTTGGCGCGTTGCGCGACCAAGGGTTTCACTCCGGCCCAGTTGCGCAAGGCCATGCGGCAGCTCGTCGTGGGTGAGATTAATACCCGCAAGACCATGAGCGGTCAGGCCTCCCGCCTCGGCGCCGCTGAAGTCGTCGTGGGCGACCTCGATTACAGTAAGTCTTATTTCGAGCAATTGCGCTCGATCACTCCGGCGGACCTGAAACGCGTGCTGCAGGCCTATCTCGTTTCTTCCCGGATCACGTCGATCTCGCTCAATCCCAAGGGCGCGACTGCGACCGCCGCCGTGGCCGAATCGGCGCGGACCACGACGACCGAGTTTATCGAGCTGCGTCTGGCCAATGGGGCACGACTGCTCCTGCAGCCTGATCGGCGCCTGCCGAATCTTCACTTTCGCCTCGTCGCCAATGGTGGCGTGCTCTTCGAGGAGGCTGGTCAGCGCGGCGCGACGTCGCTCCTCGGCACGATGCTCACGAAGGATGCGGGCAAGCGCACCGCGGCGCAGGTCGCCGAGTTCATCGAGGAAGTCGGGGGCTCGTTTCACTCCCTCGGGGGCAACAACAGTGTGGGCCTGGCCGCCGAGGTGCTGCCGCCCGATTGGGAACGGGCGCTCTCCGTGATTTCGGACGCGGTGCTCGCTCCGAAATTTGCGGCTGCGACCTTCGCTACGGAACGCGATGCGCAACTCGCGGCGCTCGCGCAGGACGAGGACGATGTAGTCACCTTTGCCCGCAAGCTCATGCGGAAGAAATTCTTTGGCGCCCACCCGCTGGCCGTGGATGCGAGCGGCGACACCGCCGGAGTCAAGGCACTCACGCCCGCCGCCCTGCGCGCGCTGCACCGCCGGCTGTTTGTCGCGCCGAATGTCGTGCTGGCGGTCGCCGGTGATTTTGATCCCAAGAAGCTGCTCCCGAAATTGAAGGCCATGCTGGCGAAGTTGCCGCGCGGCGCGGCGCCCGCGGCGGTGGCGACGGAGGCGCTGGTGAAGGCGTTGCCGGCGGCGGCGGGAGATTTTGTGGAAAAGCAGCCCCGCGAACAGGCGGTTGTCTTGCAGGCCTATCCGGGCACCTCCGTGCATACCGCGGATTTCTTCGTGGGCGAAGTGGCCGACGAGTTGTTCAGCGGCATGGCCTCGCGGTTGTTTGAGCGGGTGCGCGAGGAAAAAGGCCTCGCGTATTTCGTGCGCTCCTCGCGCGTGACGGGGCTCGATACCGGTATGTTCTACTTCTTTGCCGGCACCCAGCCGGGCAAGGAGGACGAGGTGCTGGCAGAGATCAACGCGGAGATCGCGCGCGTGCAGGCCGGCGGCGTCGAGGAGATCGAATTGCGCCGCTGCCAGGCCCGGCTGAAGGCCGGCCAGCGCCAGTCGATGCAGACCAATGCCTCACGGGCTGCCCATGCGGCGCTCAACGTGTTGCAGGGCCAGCCGGTCAACGCGTGGAAGAACTACGACGCCAAGATCGATGCGGTCACGATCGCTGATCTGGCGGCGTTTGCCCAAAAATACTTCCAACGCAGGCGGTGCACGCAGTTGGTCGTGCGGCCGTGAGCGCGCTCGCCGACCTCTTTCCGGACGGCGACTTTCGTTTCCACCTCACCTTGCGGCGGAGCGAGCCCGCGGCCTTTTTCGGCCGGCGGGATTCCTCGGGTCGGCTGCGCGCCGAGCGTGCGCGTTGGCTCGCCGAAGCCCCCGGTCGCTACGCCGCTCTGGCCGAGCCGGGCCGGCCGGCGTTTGCCGAGTGGGCCGAGCTGAGTCGCACGTGGGGGGCACGGCCCGCCAAGTCGCCGGTGGAGTTGGGGGCCGAGTTGGAGCCGGATTTCCTCTTGCTCACGGCTGACGCGCAGGGTGCGTTTCGTCTGCAGGGTGGGGCGCTCTGCTTTCCGACCGGCTGGGCCCTCGAGGAAAAGATGGGGCACACCTTGGATGAGATCCATGGCGTGGTCCCTGGGCTGAACGCCGTGCTGGCCTCGCCCATCCGGCAGTTCCTTATGCGACTGAAGCCCGGCGGGGTGATTGAACGAGACAACTGGGGGCTGGCTGCCACCGATGAACTCAATCTGCACCCGGCGCGCGGCGTGCCGGCGCCGGATCTGCCGACGGCGCCGGATCGGCTGTGGTTGCGGGTCGAGCGGCAGGCGTTTTTGGCGCTGCCGCAGTCGCGGGGGATCGTGTTTGGCCTGCGGATCGAGCTGCACCGGATGGATGAGGTGGCGGCGGATCGGGCGGCGGCTGCGGGCTTGCGCCGGGCACTGGAGACGATGCCGGAGGCTGTCCTGACCTACAAACGCCTCGGGCGGATTCGTAACCAAGTGGTTTCATGGTTATAAAAACAGGCTGGATTTCAGGGGCGGGGTGCGCTCTGATCTCTGCGCCCTATGAAAACTATCACCTCTAAAGTTACCCTCCTTGCCAGCCTCCTCGCGGTTGCCGGCATGTTCCTCGCTCCGGCCGTTCGCGCCGCTGACGACGCCGCCGCCAAGGCCGAAAAGAAGGCCAAACGTGACGCCGAAAACCTCAAGAAGTATGACAAGAACGGCAACGGTAAGCTCGATCCAGACGAGGAAGCCGCCCTCAAGGCCGATCAAGAGAAGATGAAGGCCGAGAAGAAGAAGAAGGCCGAAGAGAAGAAGTAATTCCTCTCGTTTAAGTTTCCGAGCCCCGGTCTAAAAAGCCGGGGCTTTTTCGTGCCCGCCTCTTACCGCTTGTCCACGAAGCCGCCGCTCCACTTGAGCTTCGTGCGGACGACGGAGAAGTGCGAGTAGTCAGGGCGCTGGGCCAGCGGGAGTCTGGGCTGCGCGATCGTGATCTCGATGGGCGAGGTCGCGGCGACCTTCAGGTTGCGCTGGCCATCCATGGCGACGAGGAGGCGCGAGTCGGGGCTGCGGTTGACGACCCGGAGGCAGACGCTGTCACGGAAGATGATCGAGCGATTGCTCAACGTGTGCGGACAGATCGGCGTCATCGCGATCACGCCGGCGCTCGGATGAATGATCGGTCCGCCGGCCGAGAGATTGTAGGCGGTGGAGCCCGTCGGCGTGGAGAAGATCAGACCATCGCAGGTGTAGTCGGTCACCAGCTCGTCGTCGGCGTAGACTTCGAGGCGGACGAGCCGGGAGTTGATCTCGTCTTTGATGAGGACGTCGTTGAGTGCGAGGTCGTGGGTGCCGGGGCCGGTCGAGCAATCGAGCATGGCCCGGTGGGTGACGCGGAAGGCGCCCTCCAGCAGGCCGGCAAATTGGGTGCGGGCTTCGTCGGCGGAAAACGTGGTGAGAAAGCCGAGGCTGCCGCGGTTGACGCCGATGATCGGCACTTGTTCGCGGGCCGATTCGCGGGCCACGCCGAGGAGCGTGCCATCCCCGCCGATCACGCAGCACGCATCCCAGCCCTTGAGCCAGCCGCTGGGCAGGGGAAAGCGCGTGGTCTGTTTGACCTTTACGCCGGCCAGACGCGCGATCGGCACGAGCTCCCGGGCGAGGGCGTGGGCGCCGGGTTTGTCCTCGTTCACGACGAACGCGAGTTTGCGGATGGGCTTCATGAACGGGCGCGAGGCTGCGGCGTTTCCCGGCGCAGTCCGAGCAGAAACTCCCGGTTTCCGTCGGTGCCCGTGATCGGTGAGTCCATCGTGCCCACGAGGGCAGCGCCGGGGAGTTCGGCGAGGGCGAAATCGCGAATCCCGGCCAGCACCGCGTCCTGCACGGCGGTGTCGCGGATGACGCCGCGCCCCTTGTCGACCTCGGCCTTGCCGGCTTCGAACTGGGGTTTGACCAGCGCCACGAGTGTGCCGCCGACGCGAAGGAGCGGCCATACCGCAGGCAGCACGGAGCGCAGGGAAATGAACGAGAGGTCCATCACGATCGCGTCGAATTCCGCCCGCGGGAGATCACGCGCGGTGAGATGGCGGGCGTTGATCTTTTCGAAATTGGTGACGCGTGGATCGCCGAGCAGCTTGGCGTGGAGCTGGGCGCGGCCGACATCCACGCACACCACGTCAGCGGCTCCGGCCTGCAGCGCGCAATCGGTGAAGCCGCCGGTGGAGGCGCCGACGTCAAGGACGTGGGCGCCCTGCAAATTGAGGGCGAAGCGCTCGATCGCGCCCGCGAGTTTCTCCCCGCCGCGGGAGACGAAGCGCGGCGGTTGCTCGATGATCAGATCGAGATCCTCGGGAAACTCCTTGCCCGGCTTGTCGAGGCGCTCGGTGCCGCGGAGCACGCGACCGCTCATGATGAGCGCCTTCGCCTGAGCCCGGGTGGGGGCGAGGCCGCGGGCGACGAGTAGTTCGTCGAGACGAAGCCGGTGAATTTTCGCCGGAGGGTTTTCGGGTTTCGATTGAATGGGAGGGGACGGACCGAGGAGAGACTGAGGCGGAAAGCGAAACGCGAGAATCTAAAACTAAAGCTTCTGCCGCGCCGGAGACCAGCAGGTGGTGCGACCGCCGACTTCTTCGCGGCGCAGCGGCTTCTTCGTCTTCGGGCATCGTCCACCATCGGCCCAGCGGTGGAGAAACAACCACGTCTGAGGGATGTGGGCGTTGAGGTCGGGCGGGAGGTAGTCGCCCTTGCCAGCGATGGTGTCGAGGGCGAGGCGGGCGACCCGGCGGCATTCACGCCAGAGGGCGCGGATCTCGGCCGGCGTGAGGGAGCCGGCGAGGCGCTTGGGGTGGATCGCCGCGCGCCAGAGGATTTCATCGGCCATCCAATTGCCGATGCCGGGGAAGCGTTCCTGCATCAGGAGCACGGCCTTGATCGGAGCGCGGGCGCGGCGGCGGAGGAAGAGGGTGACGACTTCGAGCGTGAAGGCGGGCGAGGTCAGCGCCGGTGCGATATCCGTCCACCACGCGGGTGCGACAGGATCGTGGTGAAACAACACGCGGCCAAACATGCGCGGGTCCGAGAAGACGAGCGTATGGTGCGGCGCCACGAGGACGAGGTGGTCGTGTTTCTGCGGGACGTAGCCCGGGGGCTCGGCGCGGAGTTCGCCGCTCATGCCGAGGTGGATGCCCAGCCAGCTGTCGCCACTGAAGCGGAAGATCATCTGCTTCGCGGCCGCCTGCGAGCCGAGGAAGCGGGCCTGGGTGAGATGCTGGCGAACGACGCGGGGATCGGTGCCGCGGAAAATCCCGGCGCGGTCGTGGGTCAGGACGTTGGTGATGAGCGCGCCGCGCGCGACGAGGTCCCAGCGCTTCCGGAAGAATTCAGCTTCGGCGAGTTCGGGCACGGCTTAGTGAAAGTGAAGGTGGGAGTGAAAGGGCGGTCGCGGACGGATGGCGGGCGTAAAGCCCGCCCCACAGTGAGCCGCGCAGGCGTCAGCGGAGGGTGGCGACGAACTCGGCCAAGTCGGCGTAGACGGGGAGGCCCGGGAGGGCGAGTTGCGCCCAGCCGGCGGCGTCGTGCTTGCCGGTGCAGACGGCGATCGCGTGGATGTGGGCATTGCGACCGGCGTCGATGTCCGACTGGCGGTCGCCGATCATCCAACACCGCGCGGGGTCGAGGCCGTGTTGTGCGATGGTCTCGAGGATATAAGCGGGCGAGGGTTTCCGATATGGGGAAGGCTCGTGGGGCGCCTCGGTAGCGATGCAGATACCATCCCAGATGGGGCGGGGCAGGCCGAGGAGTTCATCCATGCGGTCGTTGCAGCGATGGACATCGTCGAGGGTATACATCCCGCGGCCGATGCCGGACTGATTCGTCAGGATGAAGAGCTTGTAGCCGAGGGCCCGGGCCCGGACGAGGGCATCGATGACCCCGGGGATGAGCTCTACGCCGGCCGGATCCGAGAGGTAGTGCTTGTCGAAGATGAGGGTGCCGTCGCGATCGAGAAACAGGGCCCCGCGATTTTCGGCGGGTGAGTGGCGAGGTTCGATGTCCACGGATCAGCGGAGATTCACGTAGGCCTTGAGTTCGGCCGGAGTGACGGTGGCGGTGCCGAGTTTGCCGACGACGACGCCCGCGGCGGCGTTGGCGAAGTGGGCGGCCTGCTTGAGCGGGGCTTCCGCGGTGAGCGCGAGCACGAGGGCGGCCAGCGCGGTGTCGCCGGCGCCCGAGACATCGAAAACTTCACGGGCGGCGGTCGGAATGGTGCCGGTGATCTTGCCCTTGGTGCTGAGCAGCATGCCGTCTTCACCGAGCGTGATCACGAGGTGCTTCGTGGCGTAGAGATCGTGCAGGCGGGCGCAGACCTCGGCGGCGGGGTAGGGGGCGTGCGGCGGAGGCGTGATGCCGGCCAGCTCGAGGGACTCGCGCTTGTTGGGCGTGATGAGATCGAGCCCGTGGAAGGCGAGTTTGCGTTTGGGCTTCGGGTCCAGCGCGATAAACTTCCCGGCGGCGCGGGCGAGGGTGGTGATGCGGGCGACGAGGTCGTCGTGAAGGATGCCCTTGGCGTAGTCGGAGAGGATCACCGCGTCGCACGCACCGATCTCTTTCTTCAGGAGCGACTCGGCCTCGTCGGCAGTGAAGCGGTAGGCGGAAGGGGCTGATTCACGGTCGATCCGGCAGAGCTGCTGGCGCTGCACCATCACGCGGGTCTTGACGATCGTCTGCGCGGCGCCGGGTGTGCGGATGACGTCGATCTGCTTTGAGCCGAGGGACTGGGTGAGCTTGGCGCCTGATTCATCCGGGCCGACATAGCCAGCCACCGTGCAATGGGCCCCGAGCGCGGCGATATTGAGCGCGACGTTGGCTGCGCCGCCCGCGGTCCAGGTTTCCTTGGATACGTCGACGACAGGCACCGGCGCCTCGGGAGAGATGCGCGTGGCATCACCCCAGATGTAGCGATCAAGCATCACATCGCCGACGACGAGGATGCGCAGGCCGGCGATTTTCTTGAGGAGAGCGGGAAGGGATTTCATCGGGTGGGAAGAATGGCAGGCATAAAGCCTGCCCCACAGGGCCCGGAGGGCGGTTAACAGAGTTCCCAGTCGTAGGGATAGGACGAGAGGAATTTCGGTGCGCGATCGGTGACCTGCACGACATCCTCGATGCGGCAGGCGCCGAGACCGGGATAGTAAAGGCCGGGCTCAACGGTGACGACGGAGCCCTTGAGCAGGGTATAGTCTATGGCGCCACTCATGCGGGGTGGCTCATGCACGGCGAGTCCTAGTCCGTGGCCGGTGCCGTGGAAGAAACCGACGGAGCCCGTGGACGAGCGCTTCGTCTCGTAGCCGCGTGAATCGAAAACCTCGACGCACTGGGCGTGGACATCGCGACCATTGGCACCACTGCGGATCTTCTTCAGGGCGGCGAGTTGGGCATCGCGCACGGCGGCGACGAGGGCGCGCTGGGCGTCCGAGGCGCGACCGCGGAGGAAGGTGCGCGTCATGTCGCCGTGGTAGCCGGTGGCCGTCACGCGCGGGAAAATATCGATGATGATGAGCTCGTGCGGGCGGATCGGGCCGGAGCCGCGCTCGTGCGGATCGCAGGCCTGGTCGCCGCCGGCGACGATGGTGTGGGAGGAGACGCCGCCGGCTGCGAGGATGGCGACCTCGATGGCAAATTTGAGCGACTCGCTCGTGACGGGCTGGCCGCGGTGGAGGAGTTGGCGGCCGGAAATTTTGCTGGCGCGGAGGACTTTCTCGGCGGCGGCGAAACCGAGGGCGCTGAGGCGATTGCCCTCGCGGATCGCGGCAATCTCGGTGGGCGTCTTGATTTCACGCTCCGGGAAGAGCGCGCCGGCGGCGATTTCGAGATCGAGGCCGAGTTCGAAAAGTTTGTCGTAGATGCCGGCGGGAAAATCTTCCGGGACGGTGAAGCGCGTTTGTTTGTGGTCCTTGGCGACGAGGAAGATCACCTCGGCGGGGCCGATGGTGCGCTGGGGCCAGAGCTCGCGAGCGCGCTTCACGTAGTTCTCGAGCGGGAGCACGACGTCGAAGTCCGACGTCTTCTTGACGCGACCAAATTCCAAGGCGCTAACGACGGCGTATTTCTTGCCGCGGAGGCCGAAAGCGAGGAAGGCATCGGGCACACCGACGCGGCCGAAGTAGAGCGCATCGGGGCTACGCTCGGTGTCGGCATAGAGGAGCGGAGGGGGAAGAGATTTGGCGGCCAAGGGGAGGAGGGAGTTGGACGAAAAAGGAGGCGTGGATTAGCCGGGAAGGCCGGAGAAAAGGCAAATGCGGTTTGGGGGGAGTGGTGCGGGGCCGTCGCGATGAGAGCAGGGCGGTGGGTGCCGTGCCCGGGGTGCATGCGATTTAGAACGAGGGGGGCGTGTGCTCATGGGGTTGAGCGCGATCAGCGGTCGGCTCCGAGCGGACGCGATAAGAGGTCGGGCATGGCCGGCTTTGGGCTCCGGCAGGTCAGGCTGAGCTCGTTTGGAGGGAAGCGGCGCGGGCATGGGCAAAAATAGAAGAAATGCGGCACGGCCCACTGGTCGAGTTGCGGAAATAGCGAGCCGTCAGGCGGTAGGATGCCGCCGGCGGGGAGGGGTGTGGCGTCGTGGACGTGAAATTGCTCATCGGACGCGCGCGTCCGGTCATCGGATTTACAAATCCTGTGACCGGACACGCGCGTCCGATGATCGGATTTGTAAATCCGATGAACGAATGAGCACTTTTGATGATCGGATTTGTAAATCCGGTGAGCGAATTTGAAGATTTGGGGTCAGTTTTTGCGAATCCGGTGACCGCCGGCGCCCGGGCGGCGACAATTTTGGTAGAATTGCGGATCGGACGTGCGCGTCCGATGACAGGAAACGCGAATCCGATGAGCAAATTCCCGCGTCCGATGACAGGCCGGGCGCGTCCGGGCACAAGCCGGGCACATCCGGTCACGAGCAGCGCGCGTCCGATGGCCAAGCGGGCACATCCGGCGACGAGAAACGTGTTTCCGGCGACCAAAGACTGAAGTCCGATCACCAAAGGAGGGCGGACGGAGGCAGGCTACCGGCCGGCCGGGACCGCGGGACGGGGACGGGTATTCCGGGCGGGGCTGCGAGCGAGCGGGCTCAGGAGCGGGGCTTCAGGCGGACCTCGAAGAGCTTGGGCCAGTTCTTGCCGGTGACGAAGAGACGGTCGTTCTTCGCGTCGTAGGCGATGCCGTTGAGGACGTCGGTGTTGCCGGCGTAGTCGGCAGGGGCGAGGAGGCCGCTAAAGTCGATCAGGCCCAGGAGGCGTCCGGTGGCGGGATCGATGCGAGCCACGGTGTTGGTCTGCCAGATGTTGGCGAGGAGCTCGCCGCGGACGAGCTCGAGTTCGTTGAGCTGGCGGAGGGGCTGGCCGTTTTGCAGGACGGCGATGGTGCGGGTGACGCGGAAAGTAACGGGGTCGAGGAAGCGAATAAGGTGGGTGCCGTCGCTCAGGATAAGCGAGGTGCCATCGGTGGTGAGGCCCCAGCCCTCGCCGGTGTAGGCGAACTCGCCGGTTTTTTCGAAGCGCTCAAGGTCGTAGATGAAGCCCTTTTGGTTCTGCCAGGTGAGCTGGTAGATCTTGTCGCCGAGGACCGTCATACCTTCCGCGAAGTATTGCGCGGGGACGCGGGTAAGCTGGAGGACGCGGCCGGACGAAGGGTCGACCTTGCGCAGGGAGGAACCGCCGTGGAGGCCCGTGCTTTCGAGGAAGATGCCTTGGTAGTGGATCAACCCCTGAGTGAAGGCGCCACGGTCGTGAGGGTAGGTGTTGACGATCTCATAACCAGAGATCGGCACCACGTCCGCGGTGTTGGCGGAAGGAGCGGCGGGGGCCGGGGCGGACGAAGCCGCGGCCGCGAGGGGCGCGGCGGGGCGGGCATCGCAACCGGACAGCAGCGCGACGCCGAGGCCGAGCAGGGCGAAGGCGGAAAGGCGCGCGGCGCGGAGCACGGGGACTTACTCCTTCGGGATCTCGTTGTCGGTTTTGACGACGAGGACAGGGGTTTTGTGTTTCACCCAGAGCTCAGCCTCTTTGAAGAACTTGGCCGGGATGGCCTCGATGGCCTCGCCGACCGTCTTCACCGGGAGCAGGCGGCCCTTCTTGGTGGTGTTGTAGTCGTAAGAACTGCGGAAGATGCGGTCCAACGTGGTGGCGGGGCTCTCGCTGTCAGGGATCTGGACGACCCAGCCGACGAAGTCGTTTTTCGGGAGGCGGCCTTCGGGGTCGGAGACGACGATGACGAATTGCTTTTTGACGGCCGGTGGCTTGTCGCCCTCGGCGCCCTCGGGTTCGACGGCCAGGTTCATCTCTTCGATCACGCGGCGGAGGAGCGCGGGATCGACTTGGTTCTTCTTCAAAATTTCAGCGACCTTGCTGACGTCGATTTTTGCCATGGTGTTTTTGCTTTAAGAAAGGATGAGAGGACACGAAGGGCCGGAGATGACAAAGCGAATCTTCCCGCGGGCGCGGACGGGGCAGGGTGAGTCGCGAAAAACGCCGGTGGCGGGATCAGGCGGAAGCGGCGCGGGCCGGGGACAGGAAAGAGGAGAAGGGCGGGCTTGATCACAGTCGGGCGCGTGCGTTTCGTGGGCGGCTATGAGCCAAAAAGCGGACGAGTGGTTTGATGTGGTGAACGAGCGCGACGAAGTGGTGGGGCGGGAAATGCGCCGGGTCGTCCATGCGACGGGCTTGTGGCACCGGGCGGTGCACATTTTGGTGTATGACGGAGCGGGCCGGGTGTTTCTGCAGAAACGCTCGATGAAGAAGGATATGTCGCCCGGGTTGTGGGATTCCTCGTGCTCCGGGCACGTGGACTCGGGGGAAGACTACGATACGGCGGCCGTGCGGGAGCTCGGGGAAGAGATCGGGGTGCACGGCGCCACGATCGGAACGGCCGAGACGGAACTGCGACGCTGGTTTCGCGTGGAAGCGTGCGAGGAGACGGGCTGGGAATTCTGCTGGATCTACCGCTTGCGCCACGACGGACCACTCACGCTCGACCCGGAGGAGATTTCAGGGGGCGACTGGCTCGCGCCGGAAGAAGTGACGCGACGCATCGCCCAACGCCCCGCGGACTATTGCTCGGCGTTCAAGCTTCTCTGGGCGCGGGGTGTCGGTTTAGCCATGAAATGACCGCGGAGGAAACCAAGAGTTGTCCACCCCTTCAGCAGGCAGGCGGCGGGTTGTGCTTTTCAGTGGGTGGCCATGAGTTGTCCGAAATCACTACCGCGTAGCGATGAGCTGTCCGGGATCCTGGCGCTACCGTGGTGCTAGACGACTCGCGCCACTTTCATTCGGCTCCGCGCAACCTCGTTATGTTCATGCGTCGGCCACGTTCCAGAATTCTTCCTATTTGGAATGGCTGATTTTCACGATGAAAGTGGCGACTTGTCCACAAGTGGCTGCAAGTAGGGCGTGTTTTCAAATCCGAGCATGCCGTCGAACCCTACATGTGTGGGCAAGCGTGCTGGGCCAGAGTCGCCATTGGTGGCGTGGGCCTTCTGGCCCACCACTGTAGTCGGCGCAGGGAGGCTTTTGCGATTGGCACGGGCCGGAGGCCCAGTTGATCTCAAAACTTCAATCCAATGAAACTACTCCGTGCTCCCGTGCTCTCCGCGCTTTGGTGCATAGCTGGCGTCATGCCTTCTGCGGCTCATGCGCAAGCGTTTGCGGTGAACTATAATTTCAGCAACACCGCCGCGAATGGCTTCGCGAGCGATGCGGTCGTCGCCTCGCTCGGGGCGTCGCCGCTGACCAATGGCGCGGGCCTGCTGGAAAGTGGGTTTGGTGGTGCGCGAACTTCAAATCCCGGATTTTGGCATGCCACGACGGCTGCTTCTTGGACACCTGGGACGGATTATTTTGAATTCACACTCACGCCGGCCGCCGGATATTCAATGGCGCTGACGAGCTTCTCCGCGAATCTGATCGAGGGGCTGGAAGGGACGATTGATTTTTATCTGACCTCATCGGTATCGGGATTCAGCGCCATACTCGGATCGACCACTTCCGCCAGCGATGGGACGGCGACGCTGTCCTTCAGCGGATTCAACCAAAATTTCTCGGCGATCACTGGAGCGACCACGCTGCGCATCTATGGTTACGCACGTAAGACGCCGGTCGAAATGCCGGGCGATCCCTTTATTTTTCAAGCGACCATCGACCAAATTCAAGTCGGCGGATCGCTCGCGGTTTCCGCGATCCCCGAGCCCGCGACCTATGCCGCCATTTTTGGCGGCGCGGTGCTCTTGGGCGCGGTATGGTTGCGCCGGCGGGGAAGGTTGTTGGAAAACTGATTTCCGCTCCATCGAGCGACTAGGCGTGTTTTCAAAATCGATGAGTGAGCCAATCAAGGACCGCCGCAAACTGGACGAAGGCGAGAAAAGTGACGGCAAGTTTTTTTAACGGGTGCCGATTCGGCTAGGGCGTTTGATACGGCAGAAGAAGTTTTCGATTTTGTGCCGGCACCGATAGTAGCCGCGATGGATCGCCGCCGGATGACGGCGCGAATTCTTTGGCGGGATAGGCTCTCACGTTTCTGAAGCCACCGTTTTAGCAACGCGTCTGCGGACGATGGAACTTTGGAGTAGGGGATTGATCCCGAAAAGGCCCCTGGTTTTGGGACAGCAGATCCCAGTTCCTTGGGATCGATCAAAAGCCCGCAGGTGGGAGCACACGTTGGCCCCCGATTGGCCGCACACGCGGTCCAAGCCGGTCACCTTGTCGATAAATCGAAAAGAGCCGGTTCTGGGGCTTCCTCGGGCCGGCTCTGTTTCGTTGGGGGAATCTCAGTGCAATCGGTGGCCGGGGATGCCCTTGCTCCGTGGACTTACGAATTATGAATCATGAAATGCCCTGACCCCGCCATGAAGCATAAGCTGTGCGGATGAGACATCCCCGGGTAAAATCGATGCGGTGGCTTGCGCTGACCGCCGGACGCTGAGCGGGCTTACAAGGACTTGGCCTTGAACGACGGCGCGATGCCGGTGACGCGGCGGCCGGTGATGCGACCGGGGCCGGTGTTTTCGCTCAGCATCTTAATTTCTTCAAACTGCTTGGTGGTGATGAGCCGACGGGGCACGCGCTTGGACGCTTCGTAGACGAGGCGCTCACGGTCGTCATCGTTGGGCTCATGGGGAATCCACGACGTGTGGTGACCGACGTGGCGGGTCCATTCGATATTACCGCCGTGGACGACGGCGTTGATCTGACATTTTTTCCCCTCGGGATCTTTGCTCCACCAGCCAAACTCGATGCTCATGGCCGGAGCTTCGCGAACGATCAGGCCGGGGCGAGGGAAAATTCGGCGACCGGGGAGGAAGGATGAAAGGATCCGGAGCGAAATTCGATGCGGCGGACGATCAGCGCCTGGGGCGTGAGATCGACGCACGTGCCCCCGAGGGGTCGGCAGAACGATCCGGTGTTGATGGACACGACGCCGGACGGAGAGCGGTGGAGGCCGGGCCGATGGGTGTGGCCCGTGAGAATGAAACGGGCGGCGGGGCGATGCTGCCGGGCGAGGCCGACGGCAAGAGGATGAGCGGCGCGCCAGGCCGCGAGAATACGGAAGACGCGCAAGGGCGGCCACACGGTATCGGCCGCGAAGCGCAGGGCGTATTTGACGGGATTGCGCTCGGATTGATGGCGCTGGGGGATTTGGACGGCGGTGCGGCGCCAGACGGACAGCCGGTCCTCCAGGGAGGCGGTGGGGGGCAACGCGGCGGCGTGGATGAGCCGCCGAATCTCCGGGGCATCGTTGCTCCACGGCACGAGGTCGTCGAAGAGCACATCGCCGTGCGTGACGAAGACCTGGCCGGCAGCGAGCTCGAGGGAGTGGAGCGGGGAAAGATCGGGATCGTGATTACCGGTGAGCAGCGTGACCGGGGCTGGGATCGTCGAGAGCAGGTGAGTGACATCGCGCCGCAGTTGGGCGGTGAGGGCCGGATCGGGGCCGGGCCGCGTGTCGAGCGTATCGCCATTGAAGACGAGCGCCGAAACTCCGGCGAAGAGCGGGTGCAACTGCGCCAGATCGCGGACCTGACTGGCGCGGTCGCCGTAGTGCAGATCGGAAAGGATGCGGGTGAGTGGACCGGACACGGAAAGAAGGGTGGAAGGTTGAGCGGGTAACGCAGGCCCGTCGAATCCGGAACGACGGGAGTCGTAAGTGAGCTTGAGGCGCGGGGCGTCGCATGTGACGGTGCGTCATGCAATGGTGGACACTTTTTCTCGGCGGGCTGCTCATGACGGTGAGCGCATGGGCGGATCAGGCCAGCGAGTTGGCGAGTATCCACGTAGAAGTGATCGGCGGCCGCGAGCGGATCGCCGCGCTGAAATCGCTGCGGGCCACGGGATTCGTCTACGCGGGAGGCAAGAAAGTGCGGTTTGCGCAGATCACGGCGCGCCCCGACCGGGTGCGACAGGAGATCGGCACACCGGAGCGCTCGCTCGTGCAAGGCAGCGACGGCCGCACGCCACCGTGGAAATACGATACCTCGGCCCTCCCTCTGCGCCCGGTGGACATGCCGCCGGCCGAGGCGAAATTGTTTTTGGCCGATGTGGAGTTCGACGATCCGCTGGTCGCGGGGCCAGCGGCGGGCTACGCGCTGGACTTTGCCGGTGAGTTTAACGTGAAAGGCCGGAAATTTGTCCGGCTACTGGTGACCCGGAAGCTCGCGGACACGTTTGCCGTGGTGCTCGATGCAGAGACGTTTTTCATCGTGGCGCGCATCGATCAACGCACCACCGCCGGCGGGCGGAAGATCGAGGTCACGACGCGGTTCGATGATTTCCGTCCCGTAGACGGTGTGCTGCTGCCCCACCGCATCTCGGTGCAGAGCGACGGGCGGGTGACGCAGGAAATCGTGATCGAAGCGATCGAGGCCAATCCGCCGGTGACGCCGGAGATGTTTACGCGACCGCTGGTGGCATTGCCGGGGAAGAAGTAGCTGGACGCGCCGCGTGGTGGGCTCGCCGGGGTTTCGCGGCTTGCCAGTGGCGGAGGCGGACGGTGAAGTCGCGCGATGGCTCTCTATGGCACGTTGGCAACAGTGCGCGCGCAACTGGCGTCGCGCCCCGGATTCGAAGTCGCGTTTGCATACGCGGAGGAATTGCTGCGGGCGGGCTCGCCGGTGCAGGCGCGCGTGCGGGCGATCGAAGCCGGCCAGCGTCAGCGCACGGAGCTGGGCGGCGGGGTGTTTGTGAGCGAAGAGTGCTACCTGACGAAGGCGCGCAGCGACGGATTCTTCGAGTCGCACCGCAAGTATATCGACCTGCAGATTATTTTTGAGGGAGCGGAGCTGATGGAAGTGGCGGACATCGGCGCGATCACGGCCCGGGCGGACTATGATCCGGCGCGCGATCTGATCGTGTATGCTGATACGCCGGCGGCGTCGCTGCTCCGCGTGTGGCCGGGACAGGCCGCGGTCTTTTTCCCGGCGGATGTGCACATGCCCACGCTCCGCGTGGGCGACGCGGCGCAGCTAACCCGCAAGTGCGTGGTGAAAATCCCGGTGGCGTGAGCGCGATGCGCGACGAAGCCGTGACGAGGAGAACGCCAGCGGCGGGCCCGATGAGCGGCTCCGGAGGAAAAGCATGAACTACCGGCATCATTTTCACGCCGGGAATTTCGCGGACGTGATGAAGCACGCCCTGCTCGCGCGGCTGGTCCGTGCGCTGCAGAAAAAGGAGAAAGGCTTTCTCTACCTCGACACGCACGCGGGACGCGGCGGCTACGACCTCGCGGCGGCGGCGAGCGGCGATACCATGGAACGCAAGCCGGAGTGGCCGGAAGGAATCGGGCGACTCGCGGGGCGCAACGATCTGCCGGAAGTCCTGTCGGAATATGCAGCGCTGGCCCGACGCTACGACGCGCAACAAGGCAACTCCTCGGCGACTCCACGGTATTACCCGGGCTCGCCCTGGTTTGTGCGTGAGCTGGTGCGAGCGCAGGATCGCCTGGCTATCTGGGAGCGACAACCAGCGGAATGCGCGGCCTTGCGCGAAGCGTTTCAATTTTCACCCCGAACGCTGGTCCATGAAGGCGATGGCTACGGCGCGCTGCGGGCGCTGCTGCCGCCGCCGGAGCGACGGGCGCTGGTGTTGATCGACCCGCCCTTTGAGTCGCAGCATGAGTTTGCGGATATCGTGCGGGCGCTGGACGAAGGACTGCGGCGGCTGCCTGGCGGGGTGTTTGCCGTGTGGTATCCGCTGACGGAGCGCGCGCGGATCGACGATTTCTTCGCGGAACTGCGGATGCTGCGTCCCCCGCCGACACTCGCGCTGGAATTGATGATCGCGGGTCCGGCCGCGCCGATGCGGATGAAAGGCTGCGGCCTCGTGGTGATCAACCCGCCGTGGCAATTTGAGCAGGAAGCGGAGCCGATGCTGGCGTGGCTCGCGGAGGCGCTGGCCCAGGCGCCGGGCGGGGGCGGGCGGGTGGAGTGGGTCGTGCCGGAGTGACGCGGGGCTACGCAGCGGGCGGCAGATGTTTCTGCAGCGCGTTGGCGAGGAGCTCGAAGCGGATTGGCTTGCTCAAGAAGTCGTTCATGCCGGCGGCGAGACAGGCCTCGCGCACGTGGGTGGAAGCATTGGCCGTGAGCGCGATGATGAGCAGGGGCTTGCCGGCGAGAGCCGTGCGAATGCGACGTGTGGCCTCCATGCCGTCGATGCCAGGGAGCTGGCAGTCCATGAGCACGAGATCGAACGGCTGGCTGGTGGCGACCTCGATGGCCTGCTCGCCATCGGGGGCAAAGGTCGGCGTAACCCCGAGTTTCTTGAGGAAGAGATCGACGACCTGACGGTTGACGGAATCGTCTTCGATGACGAGGACGCGGCCGGAAAGCTTGGGCGTGACGAAGCGCGCCGGTTCATCCGAGCGCGGAGTGACCGCGGTGATCTCCGGCAACTTGCACGGAAGAATTAGGCGGAAGGTGGATCCCTGGTTGAGCACGCTCTGCACCTGAATCGCGCCGCCCATGGCTTGCGCAAGCCGCATGGAGATGACGAGACCGAGGCCCGTGCCGCCGTAGCGCCGGCTCATGGAATTGTCGGCCTGCGAGAACGGTTTGAAGAGGCGCTCCTGGGCGGCGGAATCGATGCCGATGCCAGTGTCGGTGACGGTAAAATACATCACCGCGCGCTGCGGGGTGCGCTCGGCGCAGGTGACGGAGAGCTCCACGCGGCCGCGCTCGGTGAACTTGATGGCGTTGCCGAGGAGATTGACGAGAATCTGGCGGAGCCGGGTGGGATCGCCGACGATCACGCCGGGGAGATTGTCACCGAGCTGGAGATCAAACTGGAGGCCCTTGTCGCGGATACGGGCGAGGAGGAGGTCGGCGACGGACTTGACCATCGTCGCGGGCGGGAAGGGGGCGTTTTCGATTTCGAGGCGGCCGGACTCGATCTTGGAGAAGTCGAGCACGTCGTTGAGCAACAGCAGGAGGGCCTCGGCGGAATCGGACGCAGTCTTGAGATAACCGCGCTGCTCTGGGGAGAGCGGGGTGTCGCGGACGACCCGGAGCATGCCGAGCACGCCATTCATCGGGGTGCGGATTTCGTGGGAGATGACGGCGAGGAATTCACCTTTGGCCTTGCTGGCGGACTCGGCTTTGTTGCGGGCGTCGTCGAGCTCGGCTTCGCGGGCCTCACGGCGGGCGTTTTCTGCGGTGAGGGCGTCAGCGAGGGCTTCACGTTCGAAGCGGGCGACGAGCGCATCCGAGAGGGTGCGGTGATAGTGCAGGGTGGCCGAGGCGATGAAGACCACGTAGGCGATCACGGCCAGTCCAAGGGTGATGCCAATCAAATCACCCTGAGCGAAGAAGGCTGCGGACATCGGCAGCGCGATGACCGTGAGGTAGGCGATGCTGCCTTTGCGCATCGGGAGCAGCAGCCGCGAGGAGCCGGTGCTGAGTCCGGCGAGGAGGAGGGTGTGCGCGATCGCGTAGGGGCTGTCGCGTTCCAGGAAGGGAAACATCCAGGCGGTGACGCCCCAGGAAAGTCCGGAAAGCGTGGTGGCGGCGACGAAGCGGAAGGCCCACTTGGGGGTTTGTTCGGGGCTGGGTTTGGCCGACTGGAAACTATCGTCCAACCAGATCCGGTATCCTCCGAGGCAAAGGGAGAATGAGAGCCAGATGCAGATCATCGTCACCGACGAATTTGTCTGGGCGGCGGCGATCGCGAATACGACGGCGGCTCCGGTCGAGGCGTAGGTGCCGCTCCGCAGCTCGCGGAAGGCCATGCGCACCAGTTCAACGCGCGTCTTGATCTCGACGGGGTCGTTGCGCCGGGAGGGAGGCGGAGCCGGGGCGGCGGGCGGGACGGGCTTGGCTTCGGCGGGCATGGGCTACGAAAGACCGATAAATTTACAGCGGGGCGGGGAGTTGGCGAGAGCAGACGTCACTTGGCGCGTGGAGCTGCCGGAAGCCATTTTTCCAAGGTGGTGGCGAGGTGTTCGATCCGCACGGGCTTCGAGATAAAATCATCCATGCCGGCGGAGAAGCAGGCTGCACGATCCTGCGTGTTGGCGTTGGCCGTGAGGGCGATGATCGGGAGCGGGCGCGTGGCGAGCTGGGTGCGGATGCGGCGGGTCGCCTCGAGACCGTCGAGGCCGGGCAGCTGGCAATCCATGAGCACGATGTCCCAGGGCGATTGCAGGGCGGTTTTGACGGCGTCGTGACCGTTTTCGACGAGCGAGTGCTCGAGGCCCATTTGGGTGAGGAAGTGGCCGATGACGCGCTGGTTGATGCGATCATCTTCGACGACGAGCACGCGTCCGCGCAGGGCCGGTGAGACGTAGTGGCGGGAGCCGGTGGTGCGGAGCTGGCTGGTGTCGCTGGCGGACGGGAGTTCGAAGCGCAGGCTGAAGGAAAACTCCGAGCCGCGACCAGGCTCGCTGCGGACGGCGATCTTGCCGTTCATCGCCTCGACGAGTTTTTGCGAGATGGCGAGGCCGAGGCCGGTGCCACCGAAGCGGCGGCTCATCGAGCTATCGGCCTGGGTAAACGGAGAGAAGAGCCGGGCCACCGACGCCGCATCCATACCGATGCCGGAATCCACCACCGAGAAGACGAGCGTGGGCGCCGCTGAGTCGGAAATGCCGGAGCGGAAAACGCGCAAGGTGACTGATCCTTGAGCGGTGAACTTGATGGCGTTGCCGAGGAGATTGAAGAGGACCTGACGGAGGCGGGTGGGATCGCCCACGACGGCGGGAGGGAGATCGGCAGCAAAGTCGGCGGTGATCGTGAGGCCCTTGGCCTGGGCGCGGGGTCGGAGGAGATCGACGACCGTGCGCAAAGTAGGCTCGGGCGCGAAGGGGATGCGTTCGAGGTCGAGTCGGCCGGCTTCGATCTTGGAGAAATCGAGCACGTCGTTGAGGACATCGAGGAGGGCATCGGCCGAAGTGGCGGCGGTCTCGATCTGGGTGCGTTGTTCGGGAGTGAGCTGGGATTCGCGCACGATCTGGAGCATGCCGAGAATGCCATTCATGGGCGTGCGAATCTCGTGGCTCATGGTGGCAAGGAACTCGCTCTTCGCGACGCTGGCGGCCTCGGCGCGAGTGGACGCGGAGCGGAGTTCGGTTTCGACGAGCGTGCGGCGATCGATTTCGGCGCCGAGGGAGGCGACCAGTGCGGTGTTTTCCAGACTAAGACGAATGGTGCGGCGTAGTGTTTGGAGCTGCTGGCGCGCAGCGAGCGTCATGTAGCACAGAAACAGCACCGTGAGCGTGATGAGGATCGGATTGGCCTGCTCGGGATCGAGAATCAGGCGCGTCATCAGCGGAACGACGGTGAGATAAAGGTAGGCGAGATTGGCCGCGAGGATGGGGACGAGGAGCCGGGAGGCACCGGTGACGAGGCCGGCCAGCACGAGCACGACAAAGATGCGATTGCTGGCTTCGCCCACCGCAAAGACCCAACCGCCCCAGCCCCAGCCGAGACCGGTGAGGCCGCTGACCGCGGCGAATCCCTGCGACCAGCGGGCGGCAGAGCTGGGATCAATGGGTTGCCGGACGTAGGCCCACCGCATGCCGAAGCGGAGGGCATTGCCGAAGAGCGAAAAGATGAGCCAGGGGGCGATGACGGAGCGGGGAAAGTGATCGGTCATCTGCCACGCGAGCAGCAGCGCCACGAGCGAGGCGAAGATCGCACCGTAGATCGAATCGACGTAGGCGGTGCGCACGAGCTCGGCTTGCACCCGCTGGTCGAGCGTATGGTCGGAAGACGAAACAGTGGTGGCGGGAGCGGACATGCAGCGATCAGGCAGACCGGAGCATGTGCGCGGCAGTGCGGAAGGCGAGGGCCATGACAGTGAGGGCGGGATTGAACCCGCCATTGGTGACATGGAGCGAGGCGTCGCAGACGTAGAGATTGTCGTGTCCGTGGACGCGGCCGAAGGGATCTGTGACGCCGGCGGAGGGATCGGCGCTCATGCGGCAGGTGCCGGCCTGGTGCTGGCCGGCGGAGAACTTCAATTCCGGGGGCCAGCTCCAGACGCGTTCGGCGCCGCTGGCGCGGAGCCATTCCTCGGCGCGTTGCCGGATGAATTCGGCGGTGCGAACGGTCTCGGGATGAGTGGTGCCAGAAAGGCGCGCTACCGGGAGGCTGTGGCGGTCGCGCACCGTGGGATCGAGGGTGATCCGGGAGTGCGGCGAAGGGATTTCCTGCACGGGCCCGCGGACATCGATGCCGCGGCGGAAGAGGTCGCGCATGGCGCGTTTGTTGGCGAGACCCCAGCGCGGGACGTCGGGCGGGAGCGACTGGCGCCAGAAGATGAGCGGAAGTTTGACGAAGTCATTGGCGAGCATCGCACCGCCGATGATGCCGGGGTTGCCGTGGTTGAAACGCGTGGTCGCGATGCTCACGCCCGGACCGGTGAGGGTCTGCTCCACGCCGGGAGGCAGCACGCCGTAGGCAATGGGATAGTAGTGGCCCTGCACGTGGCGGCCGAGGTGATCGCTGTGATTGCCGAGACCGTGCGGGTGGGTCGGGGAGCTGGAGAGAAGCAACAGCCGCGCAGACTCGAGGGCGCCGCTGGAGACGATCACGAGCGGCGCGTGGACGGTGTGCGAGGCGAGGGTGGCAGAGCCGGGTGAGACGGGAGCGACATAGGCGACACCGGTGACGCGACCGCGCGCATCGGTGAGGACGCGGGTGGCTTGGGCGCGCGTGACGAGGGTGCAACGGCCGGTCGCGAGGGCGCGGGGCAGGAGGGTATTGTGCGAGCCGTTCTTGGCGTCGGTGGGACAACTGAAGCCGATGCACTGGGCGCATTGGATACAGGCGCCGCGGCCTTGGTAGGGCGCGGTGTTGACCGCGAGCGGGGGAGTGAAGGTAGACCAACCCAGTGACGCGGCGCCGCGCGCGAGCCAGGCGGCCGAAGGCGAGCGGGGCACGGGCGGGAGCGGGAAGGGGCGCGTGCGTGGGGCGTGAGTATCGCCGAAATGATCGCCGGCGATACCAATGGCGTGCTCGGCCTGATCGTAGAACGGGGCGAGGTCGTCGTAAGCGATGGGCCAGTCGGCAAGGGAGCTATCGGCCGGCACGCCATAGCGCGAGGCCATGCGAAAATCGTCCGGATGAAAGCGCCACGCCTGCATTCCCCAAATGCGGGCACCGCCACCGACAGTGTAAGCGTTGAGTTGGTGCCGGGCGTCGTGGGGCGGGACGAGGTGTTCACGGCCGGTCGGATCGACAAAGACGCGCGGGTGGCCAGCGGGATCGAGACTCGTGTTGTCGCCGTAGAGGGAGAGCCGGTGATTGCGGAGATGATCACCGGGAATGGCCTCGTGCGGCAAGTGGTCGCCTCGTTCGAGGAGGAGGACACGGCGTCCGCCTTCGGCCAGCTGGCCCGCGAGAATGCCTCCGGCGAGACCGGCGCCAACAATGATGACGTCCGGGGAGGGGCCGGAAGGGAGATGCGCAGGTCGAGTGATCACCGAGACGAGGGCGTGGCCGGCGCGCTGGTCGGTGGGCGGTCGGCACCGCCGTGTGGATCGTAGCCGAGCATCTGCCATGAAAGGGCGTCGCGATTGCCGCCATTGCCGGGGTCCGCATAGAAGCCTTCGTGGGCGAGATCGACGAGGCGGTGGAAAAACGGGTCGCCGGCAACCTCCGGGGAACGGAGGAGCTCATCCTGCTGGACGGGGCGCAGGGCGGCGAAGGTGGAGGCGGGAGAATGGTGGGCGAGGGCCAGCGCATCGAGACGAGCGAGGCCGGCGATGATCAGCGGAAGTTCGCGAGCGGAGTCGCCGAGGAGTGCCCGCACGACGTAGTCATCCGTGCCGGCGGCGAGTGCGCCGGGGAATTCGTCGGTGGGAATCAGCCGGTCGAGGACGGCACGCAAGGCGACGAGAAGAGGCGGAGTGAGGGGCATCACGGCGAACGAGTGGAATCGTAACGCCCCCATCGCGCCAAGTGCGGAAACGCGAAAAACGAAAAGGCCGGCCTGTCAGGGCCGGCCGTTGCGGGACCGCGGGCGGAACTCAGACGAGGCTGAGTTCGCGGCGGAGGCCAGAGTTCAGCGTGGCGACATCCTCCAAGGGAGGCCGCACCTCGAGCGGCGGAGCTTTAAAGACAGGCCGGTTCCACATCACGTCTTCGCGCGTGACGAGGCGAACCAGAGCCGGTGGCTCGGGAGCGACAGGCGGGCGGGAGAAGGGAATCGGGAGTGGCATGGGAGCCCTGTTGACCGTGAGTGGCAGAGAAAGTGCCCCATGAGCCGGGGGAATTCTCAAAATAATCAGGCGCTGTTTTTACGCGCCGTAAACTTGGGCGCCTGGCGGGCGACAAACGGAATCTCCGGCCCGAACGGGTGAAGGGCTGCGAGATGCGGGGCGCGAAAAACGGGGCGATTCCACGTGACGTCGATGGCGGAAGGAAAAGAAATCGTCTCGGCGAGGCGCGGCGGAGTCGGAGCCTTGGGGTGAAAAAGGTGGACCGGGAGGTGCATGGGGGTTGCGGTGAGTATGAATACGCATCGGCACGGGGCGCCCGCCAGTTGAGCACAAAGTAAGACGCAAGATGCAAGGCCCGGCTAAATTGCGCCCTTGCCGACGACGGAAGAGCCGCTCAACTTAGCGCTCGTTTGCTTTTCACCCCCTTGCGACGAGACCCCGCGGCGTTGGTGCAGCTCTGCTGTGCTGGTGCACTCATGTGTCGGTCTTGAACCGGTCGGTGACCTGCTTTCTCCCCTCAACCATCACGTTAATCCACATCTATGAGTAACGAACAAGTTAGCAACGAAGGCATCGCTCCCAATGCGAAACGCCTGCTTTGGGCCGGATTTGCGGCTATTTTTGCCGCCGGCGTCGGTTTCGCCATTCGCGGCGGTATCTTTGACAACTGGGGCAAGGAATTCGGCTTCACGGCCACGCAACTCGGAGCCATCGGCGGCGCCGGTTTCACAGGTTTCTGCTTCGGCATCATCATTGGCGGCGTGATTGTCGATAAGATCGGTTACGGAAAACTGGTGATCGCGGCCTTCGCGTGCCACGTCATCTCGGCGTTCGTGACATTTGGTGCGACCAGTCCGGCTAATGCCTACCAGATGCTGACGATCGGCATGTTTATCTTCGCATTTGCCAACGGCACACTGGAGGCCGTGGCCAATCCGCTCGTGGCGACTCTGTTCCCGCAAAACCGCACCCACTATCTCAACATCCTTCACGCCTCCTGGCCGGCGGGTCTCGTGGCCGGTTCCGTCCTCGGCTGGATTCTCGACGACAAGTTGGAAGTCAGCTGGAAGATCCAGCTCGCGCTTTATCTCATTCCGACGGTCGGTTACGGTCTGATGTTCCTGGGGCAAAAGATGCCGAAGTCCGAAGCGTCCCAGAAGGGCGCCAAATTTGGCGAAATGCTCAAGGACGTCGGTTTGCTCGGCGCCGCGGTGGCCTGCTACCTGTTGGCGAACTTTGTGTCCGGTCCCATGGCCGCACTCTTTGGTCTGGCGAGTTTCCCGGCCTCCGCCGGCTATGCAGTCGGTGGCGTGCTGCTGATCATCGTGGGCGTCATCACCCGCTTCTCGCTCGGCTCAATTCTCCTGTTTGTGCTCTTCATCACTCACGCTCTGATCGGCGCGGTCGAACTTGGAACGGACGGCTGGATTCAAAACATCACTGGCAATCTGTTCACGTCGGAGCAGGGCAAGTGGCTCTTCATCTGGACCTCCGTGGTGATGTTCAGCCTGCGCTTCTGCGCCCATTGGATTGAGAAGAACCTCAAGCTCTCGCCGGTCGGCCTCCTGGTCGTCTGCTCGATCCTCGCCGTCGTGGGCCTCCGCCTTGCGAGTGGCATGCAAACCTTCACCATGGCGTTGATCGCCCTCGGCATCTACGCAGCGGGCAAGACCTTCTTCTGGCCGACGATGTTGGCGATCGCTTCCGACCGCTATCCCCGCACGGGTGCGGTCGCGATCTCAATCATGGGCGGCATCGGTATGTTGTCCGCGGGTTTGATCGGCGGTCCCGGCCTCGGCTACAGTAAGGACCGCTACGCGGCGGATGCGCTGAAGGAATCGAGCCCGGCGGTTTACCAGAGTGTGAAGACCGCCACGCCGTCGGAATTCCCCATCCCGGGTGTGTTTTCGCCGGTTTACGCCATTGATGGCAAGAAACTGGCCGAGGCAAAAGAGGCCAAGACGCCCACGCCGGAGCAAAAGGCGATCGTGGCGGCCGACCAAACGGGCGACCGCAATACGCTCAAGGCCGATTCGTTTATCCCGCTCACGATGGCGATCATCTTCCTCGTGATCCTCGTCTACTTCAAAACGATCGGCGGCTACAAGGTTCTCACTCTCGCCGAGGCAGAGAAATCTGGCAGCTAACGACGGAGCGCGCCGCGCGCTTTCCGACAAAAATTCAGGCCGCACCTTTGGGGTGCGGCCTTTTTGTTTTCGCCGTTTGAACCGCGGAAGAGTTTTGCCCGACTGTGGCGGTGGCAACGAAGTCTGGAAGAGGTTGCCGCCTATTCCTGCCTGCAATGCGATCCGCCGCAGTCGAAGCGAAAGGGTGATGCGTTACGCAGCCACGCGCCGGAGCCGGGCGTTGCCCTTGGGGGCAGCGACGGTGAGGCGCTTGGGCAACGTCACGGTGAGGACACCGTGGTGAATCTCGGCCTGCATCGAAGTGTAATCGAAGCCGGAACCGAGGCGCAGCCGGAGCTGGTAGTCGCGCTGCGCGGTTTCGAGGTGCAGGGACTGCCAGTTGACGCGGACGAAGTGAGATTTCTTGGCGGTGACGGTGAGGTCGGGGCCGCGGGCTTCGATCTCGACGCCGGCGGCATCGACTCCCGGCACATAGACGACAAGTTTCATCGTGTCCGTGTGTTCCTGGCAGTCGTAGTTGGGCTGACGAAAGGCGGCCACGGAAGTGGTCGACTCGGTCGCTGCACTGCGGGTGCTGGGATTTAGGGGATGGATGATCGTATGCATGGGAGGAAATTTAAAACGGAAGCGTTTTCCTCGGGCCTTGTTGGGCTCCGGGTCTCAAGAGACTAAACGCGTTCCGTCAGGACGGATGGTTTAGTTTTTGAGGCCGGAGCCGGTTTGTTTGTTCCAATTGGAAATAACGACCGGTCGCATCGCGACGCAGCACTGCTGCTCGGCCTTCGTAAACGAAGTGCCGGCATGGCTGCGTTGATGTTTAAAGGACTCAGTCATTAGGAACGTCGTTGAGATTGCATGACGCAGCCTTCGTGCCAAGCGGAAATTATTTTGTGATGGTGAAGATTGCGTGACGGTGAACCGGTTTACATCATCCGCGAATGGCCGCTTCGACCGACGCAACTACCACTGTCGCAGAACTGAAAACACGGGTGCTCGCCTTTGTGCGGGAGCGGGACTGGGAGCAATTTCACTCGCCGAAGAACCTCAGTATGGCGCTGGCGGCGGAGTCGGGTGAGCTCATGGAGCACTTTCTGTGGGCCACGCCGGAGCAGTCCAAGGCGATCGCCGCCGATCCGGTGAAGCGGCAGAAAATCGCGGACGAACTGGCGGACGTCGTGGTCTACGCCCTAGAGTTCGCCAATGCGACGGGGCTCGACCTTACGGCCTCGATCGAGGCGAAGATGGTCGCGAACGCGAAAAAATATCCGGTGGAGAAGGCGAAGGGGCGTTCGGCCAAATACGACGAGCTTTGAAAACAAAAAGGGCCGGTATGAAACCGGCCCCGCGGGGTGTGCTGATATCGAGGCCTCGCCGTAACCGGCGCGGCTACAATCAATCTGCTTACGCCTTGCCGCCGTAGCTGTGATAGTCGTCGAAATCGAGCAGGTCGGCGAAGGAGCGGATGTCGTCGCGCTCGGACTTGTTGCCCTTGATGACGCTCGCGGCCCACTCGTGACCGGGGGCTCCGCCGGGGCCGTGCTGTTCGAGCCAGGCAGACCACGCGATGACTTCATAGCGCTGGCGCTTGGATTGCGCGTCAATCCAAGCGAGGATCTGGGTGTCGGTCTTGCCGGTCTTGATTTCGGCGAGCATCGCATCGGCCGAGATGCCGGTGAAGGCAAACAGCTGCTGGTCGAGCGGGCAATTGTAGTGGTAGTCCGCGCCCTTGCCGGCGATCACCGCGCGGGCCTTATCGAGCAGCCGGGCAAGATGGGCGTAACCGCCGAGGCGGACGCGGACGCTGCGAGGCGGATGTTGGGTGAGGTCGGGAGCGCTGTAGTTAATCATATGAAAAATCAGTTTTGACTGAAGCAGGCACACTGGTTGCCACACGGGGCAGCGGGCGCAGCGGCTTTTTGGGTGATGAGTCCGTATCCGCCAGCGATCACGCGACGGACCGGTTCTCCGGTCTCGGGATGATGGGTGAGCGGGGCGTCCTTCATGCTCTGCGCCACTTCGAACTGGCGCGGCTTGAGGCCAGGCTTGGACGGAATGGTTTCGTAAACGTAGGTCGTCATCGCTGGGGTTGTGTGCCTTAGTTCATGAGCCGAGTGTGGCCCACGAGTCAAATCGCGCCCTGTGAAAAACAAAAATGTTGTTCGGAACTACTACGTGCTGCCGTGTTGCCTGCTGTTGCTGAACCTCTGCGTTGAGCTGGCGAGCTACAAGGCGAAGCTCATCGATGACGAATACCTGCGCACTGCGGCGATAATGGGGATGGTGCTCTTTGGCGGCTCATTGGTCGGCTTCGTGGTGGCCCCGCTGATCGGCACCTTAGTGGGCTGGATGCAGCGGAGCAGCCGGACGCGCGGCGGTGAGTTGGGCGAGATATTCTTTCTGATCTTCCTCGGGGCGGTGATATTCTGGCTCTACTACCGCGTGTATATCATTGGTCCGGAGTCGATCCTCCCGGCCGAGTGGCGCAATCCGCGGGGGCGGTGAGGCGCCGGGGGATCAGCTCTTGGGTCGGAAGGCCTTCATGGCGGCTTCGTTGGTTTCGAGCCGGGGGCCGCCGATGAGGTCGATGCAATAGGGGATGGCGGGGAAGACGGCCTCAAGGTTCTCGCGGATAGCTTTGGGCCGGCCGGGGAGATTCACGATCAGGGTGCGACCGCGGATGCCGGCCGTCTGGCGCGAGAGGATCGCGGTGGGCACGTATTTCAAGGAGGTGGCGCGCATGAGTTCGCCGAAGCCCGGCAGCTCTTTCTTAATGACATCGCGCGTAGCCTCGGGCGTGACGTCGCGTTGCGCGGGGCCCGTGCCGCCGGTGGTGACGACGAGACAGCAATGGACGTCGTCGGCCAGGCGGCGAAGCTCCGAGGCGATCAGGTCGCGTTCATCGGGGATGATTTTGTAATCGACCTCGAAGGGCGTCGTGAGCCACTCCCGCAAGAGTGCGAGGCAGGCCTGGCCGGGTTCGTCGGAATAAATACCGGCGGCGGCGCGGTCAGAGATGTTGAGGACGCCGATTTTGGGAATGCTCATGTCGTTTCGGCGGCGAACTTCGCGATGATCTCGGCCGGAGTCACGCCTTGAGCGCGGAGGGTCCGCAAAGAAAGGGAGTCGTGGCGCTTGGCGAGGCGTTGACCTTGGTCGTCGAGCATGAGCGGGGCGTGGTAGTAAGCGGGAGCGGCGTGGCCGAGGGCGCGGATGAGGAGGAGTTGGCGAAAGGTGCTCTTGATAAGATCGGCTCCGCGGACGACTTCGGTGATGCCGAGCTCGGCGTCGTCGACCGCGCAGGACATTTGGTAGCTGGGAACATCATCTTTGCGCCAAACGAGGAAGTCACCGAAGTCGCGGCCGGCGACGGCGCGTTGGGGGCCGAAGCGGGCGTCGTGAAACGTGATCTCCTCGCCGTCGGGAACACGGAAGCGCCAGTTGACGGTGATTTTTTCGCCGAGGGGTGGGAGTGGGGCGTCGGGGGGCGGGCGGAACTGCGGAGGGTAGACGGGTTCGTCGTCGGGGGCGGGCACGGCGGCGTGTTCGTGCGGGGCGGAGATCGCTTCCAGGACATCGCGGCGGGAGCGGGTGCAGGGGAAGATGAGGCCGGCGGCGTGGAGTTTGGCGAGGGCTGCGCGGTAGGCGGGCAGCCGGGAGCTTTGGGTAATGACCGGTTCACGCCAAGTGAAGCCGAGCCAGCGGAGGTCCTCGAACATGGCGGCGACGAAATCGAGGCGGAAGCGGATGGCGTCGAGGTCGTCGTTGCGTAGAAGCAAGACACCGTCGGCGAGCCGAGCGCGCTCGGCGGCGAGCCAGAACGTGCGGGCGTGGCCGAGATGAAGGTGGCCCGTGGGGGAAGGGGCGAGGCGGCCGAGGTAGGAGACGGAGGGAGGAACCACTAATGCACACTAATCAGCACTAATTTCGGACAACGGAATCCAAAATTATTAGTGTCGATTAGTGGGCATTAGTGGTTTCTCAAAATACATGCCCAAATTGCTCTGCGTTTACTGTTCCTCCAGCGACCGGCTCGATCCGAAATACTATGCGGCAGCGACAGAACTCGGGCATGAACTCGTGGCGCGCGGCTGGGGGCTCGTCTACGGCGGCGGAAAGACCGGGCTCATGGGCGCGGTGGCGCGGGCAGTGAAAGCGAAGGGCGGCCACGTGGTCGGGGTCATCCCGGATTTCATGAAGGTGCGGGAGCTGGCCTTTGACGAAGCGGACGAACTCGTGACGGTCGTGACGATGCGTGAGCGGAAGCTTCTCATGGAGGCGCGAGCGGATGCGTTTGTGACACTGCCGGGCGGTTGGGGCACCCTGGAGGAGATCATGGAAATCCTCACGTTGCGGCAGCTCGATATCGTGAAGAAGCCGTGCGTGTTTTTGAATCAGGACGGGTTCTACGACGACCTCGTGAAGTTGTTTGAGCGGATGTTGGCGGAGAAGTTTTTCAAGCCATCGAACATGGAGCTGTATCGTGTAGCGGCGACGGTGCCCGAGGTGTTCGCGCAAATCGAGGCGTCGGCGGGCGTGAAGGTGGAGCCGAAGTGGTTTGAGACGCGGTGAGCGGGAGTGGGGAATGTGAATTGCCCACGGATCACACGGAAAACACGGAAAATAGAGGCGGGAAAAAGATAGATAATTTATGCATCGGAACGCGGTTTTGAAATTATTGCGGGCACATGTGGCGCGAGCGGCCGACGCGCATGAGGTGGAGATGGTCGCGGCGACGATCTCGTTTGTGGAGGCGGAGACGGAGTGTCTGCGGCGTGAGTGCGTGCCGGGGCATTTGACGGGGTCGGCGTGGATCGTGAATGCGGATCGGACGCGGACGTTGCTGACGCACCACCACAAGCTGGACAAGTGGCTGCAGCTCGGAGGGCACGCGGACGGCGATCCGGATTTGCTGGCGGTGGCGCTGCGCGAGGCGCGCGAAGAGAGCGGGCTGGCAAACGTGCGGGCCGTGAGCGCGGAGATTTTTGACGTCGACCGGCACTGGATTCCGGCGCGCAAGACCGATCCGGGGCACTATCACTACGATCTGCGATTTATGATCGAGGCGGATCCGAACGAGCCGTTGGTGATTTCGAGCGAATCGAAGGACTTGGCGTGGGTGGACGTCGCGCGCGTGACGACGCTCAATCCCGAGGAGTCGATGGCGCGGATGGTGCGGAAGACTGCCGCGCTGCGCGCGGAGTGACCAAGGTTCAAGGACCAAAGACCAAGTTTGGATTGCGGCACTGTTGGCGCTTGGGCCGGCGCCGCTCTGGTTGTTGCGCGGCGGGTTGAGGACAACCTGCCCTACCGCCAGAGCGGGACGAAATCGTCGGTGCGCACCCAGCCGGTCTGGCCGTTGTCAAACGTGAGCTGGACCCAGCGGCCGAGAAAAGTTTTGCCGGCGAGGGCGACGCTGCCGGCGGCGAGAGGCGTCGTTTTCTGCGTGGTATCGGCTTCCGTGGGAATCGAGCGGAGGGTGCCGGCGCGCCAGACGACGACGGCGCGGGAATCGGCGGCGCTGCCGTAGGATTGCCAGGCGGCGTAGGCGGCTCCGGCGGAGGCTATGCTCAGGAAGAGAACGGCGAGGCAGGACGGGAAAAGCGCGCGGGCGCTAAACCCGTAGGCGTGGGCCAGCAGCCCGGCGAGTGCGAGGGCGGCGATGACGGCGGAACCGAGGAGCACGTGTTGCCACTGGGCGGGCGAGTGATGCTGGGCGAGTTCACGGGCGCGGTCGGATTGGAGGAACGGGGCGAGAGGGGCGGGGACGAAACCGGCCTTTTCCGTGGTAAGGGCGAGATGCCAGCGGACGGACGGGTGGTCGGGGCGTTGCACAAAGGCGGCGGCGGCGTGGGCGGCGGCCTCGGCAGCCTTGTCCTGCTGGGCTAGGGCCAGCGAGAGGTTGTGATGGGCGATCCAGTCGGTGGGATTCTTGGCGAGGGCGTCGCGCCAGGATTTTTCAGCGGCAGGGAATTTACCGGCGGCGTAGTCGGCGGTGGGTTCGGCGGCGCGCAGGGAGTCAGGTCCCGCGAACGCGAGGAGAAGGAGCGCGGCGAAGGGGAGCAGGTTGCGCGGGAGAAAGAGGCGGAGGGCGTTGAAGCCGGGGACTTTTTTCGCGGTGAGGGCGGCCTCGGCGCGGGCGGTCCAATCCGAGGGAAGTTCGGATTTCGCACCATAGAGAGCGCGATCAGCCTCGGACCAGAGCGTGGACCATGCGGCATCGGAGAGCGCGGCGGCAGACGGAGCGGCGTGGGCGAGTTGCCAGAGGACGGCGGTGTCGTGTTGCCAGGAAAGGAGGAGTTGGGCGTTGAGGGGAGCGGTGGGGGAGCCGGTGCGGAGTTGGGCGATGGTGGCGGCGAGGCGCGTGCGCGCTTCGCGGCGCGGGCGGAGCGGATCAGTTTGACGCGCGCGGCGGATCGCGAGGGTAAGCCAGAACGCGAGGAGCAAAGCGGCGGGGAGGGCGAGGAGGGCGGCGAGGACGCGCTTCGCCATGGGCACCGGGGCAGTCGCGTTGCCGGGTAGCGGGTCACGCGGGATGCCGGCGGGCGCGGCGGGAACGGCGGCGGGGGCTTTGGGAGTAGCTGGAGTTTGTCCGTTGGCGGAAGCCGTCGCCGAACCGGGTTGATTGCTTTCGTTAGTAGTGGTGGCCTGGCCGGTCGCGCCGAAGTTGAATTTTGGAGCGTCGGGGGCGGCGATCGTGACGGTGGTGCGCGGGGCGGAGACGGTCTGGTAAGTGCCGCTCTTTGGATCGAAGTAGGTGAAATTGACGGGGCCGAGCGCGTAGGTGCCGGGCTTGGTCGGGACGAGGACGACATCTTCGGCGAGCGAAGCATCGAAGAGTTTTCCTTCGGTGGGTGTGCGTTTGGCTTTGGGTTGGACGACTTGGAAATCGTTGGAGACGTCGCGCTGCGGGAGGCCGGTGACGTCGGGCCAGTTGCCGGTGCCGGTGAGCTCAAGCGTCCAAGTGATGGGTTCACCGACGCCGGCTTTTTCCGGGACTACCTTGGAGGTGAGTTTGAACTGGCCGACGGCGCCGGCGAAGGACGCGGGGGCGTTGCCGGGGAGCGGACGAACGGTGAGTTCGGAGCGGGCAGATTCGACGGAGAGACGTTCGAGGCGCGGGGCTTGGAAGAGGCCGAAGCCGATGCTGCCGGTCTGCAGGCGGACGATTTGGGTGACAGGGTTGAGGGCGAGCGGACCGGGGTTCTTGGCGAAAGCGCGGGTGCGGTAGACGATGCTCAGCTTGGCCTCGCCGTTGACGACGCGCTCGGAGGGTTCGGGCTTGGACCAGTCCTCGGCGACGAGCGGAGACGCGTTCCAGTCGGGGGCGGTCTCGAGCTGGGAGAAATTGCGGCGGTTGACGTCGAGGACGTAGAGCAGGGGGAAGACCTCGCCGGCCCAGACAGTCTTGGTGCCGGGGGCGAGTTGGGAGGAGGCGGCGGTGTCGAGGGACGGGTTGCGGGCGGCGCCAGCGGTCTTGAACTCGGGGACGCGGAGGTTGCCTTTGTTCGTGGCGATGTCGAAGGCCGGGATGGTGATCGGGGTGTTCGCGCGCGTGCGGAGGCGATAGGTGAGCTGGACGTAATCGGTGCGGGTGAAGTTGTTGAACTCGGTGCGGGTGCCCTGGCCGGTGAGGTCGGCTTGGACGCCCTCGATGGCGGGAAGGCGCGGGGCGCCATTGGGCGAGCAGTTCTCGAAGATGAGAATGAGTTCGGAGGGATCGGCGTCGGAGGGCTCCCAGCGGACGGCCTGAGCGTGGGCGCGGGAGACCCCGAGGCCGATGAAGAAGGCGGCGATGACGGCGAGGATGGCGAAGCGGGCGAGGCGCATGGGCATTACCAATCTTTACCCTTCGTTTTCGGGGCGGGCTTTTTTTCACCCTCCATGAGTTGGAAGAGATGGGCGGGAGAGTCCTGATTGCGGAGTTGCTCGAGTTTTTGGAGCGGGAGGGCGAGCGAGGGATCGGGAGCTTGTTGTTCGACGGGTTTGCGCTCGGGCTGACCGCCGACCTTTTGCGTGCCGGGATCGGGCTGCGGTGGAGGAGGAGGTTGCGGCTTGTCCTTCATGTCGCCGAAGGCGGAGTCGCCCTGTTTCTGCTGGTCGTCGGGTTTGGCGTCCTGTTGGTCCTGCTTTTGTTGCTGGTCCTGTTTCTCCTGCGACTGCTGATCTTTTTGATCCTTCGATTGTTTCTGGTCGGACTTCTTTTGATCCTGCTTCTGCTGGTCCTTGTTTTGCTGATCCTGGTTTTGCTGGTCCTGATCCTTGTTCTGCTGGTCCTGCTTGTTTTGGTCGTCCTGCTTTTTCTGCTGATCCTGTTTTTGCTCCTCGGATTTCTTTAGGAGGGCTTCGAGTTCTTCGCGGAGCTTGGGCCAGTCGGCGGTCTTGGCGTCGAGTTTCGAGCCGACATCGACGGCGGCGAGGGCGTCGCGGACGGGGCCCTCTGGAATGGTTTGCTGCTCGGACTGCAGCTTGCTGCCCCACGTGACCGTCTCCCGGCCGAGCTCGGCCCAGTCGCGAGCGGCGGGGGCGGGCGAGGTGGCGAGGCGGCCGACGATTTTGGAGAGAGCTTCGGAAGCGGGTGGGGCGGCCGGGGCGCCGGCAGCGGCGGGATTGGCGGGTGTAGCGGACTTGGCGGTGGGCGCACCAGAGGGCGGGATGATCGCGAACGAGGGCGCTGGGCTCGCGAGGAAGATGGCGAGGAGCAGACTGGCGACGATGGGAGGCACGGCGGAAGGAGGCGGGGTGGTCGGAGCGGAGGCTTTGGAGTGAGGAGTGAGCTTGATGTCGCGCGGCTTGGGGCGCACGGGGAACTCGCGGTAGAAACTGACGAGGAGGCACCAGACGCCGAGGGTGAGGGGCCACTGGAATCGTTCGGCGAGGCGGATAGTATTTTTCTCGAGGAACTGGCCTTTACGGCCGGCTTCGACGGTTTCCTTGATGAGGCCGGCGAGGTCGAGCCAGCCGCTGGCGTCGCGGTAGACGCCGCCGGTGGCGGTCGAAAGTTCCTGCAGGGTGCCGCTCTCGAGTTTGGAGAGGACGACGGCGCCGCGCTCGTCTTTGGCAAAACCGCCGGAGCCATCGGGGATCATCGCACCCCCGGCGGTGCCGACGCCGAGACCGAGGATGCGGATGTTTTTCTTTTTCAACTCGTCGATGCGGCCCTTCCAGTCCTCGTCGGTGGCTTCGCCGTCGCTGAGGATCACAAGGAAACGGTCGGCGGAGTTGGTGGCGCTGAAGGCCTGGATGGAGGCGTCGAGGAGGGCGCCGTAATTCGTGCCGCCCTGCGGGAGGAAGTCGGGGTTGAGCGCCGGGAGGAATTCGCGGAGGATCTCGTAGTCGGCGCTGAGCGGGCTCTGGAGAAAGGCGGTGCCGGAAAACACGACGAGGCCGACGCGTTCGCCCTCGAGTTTTTCGAGGAGGGACTGGATGAGAAGTTTGCCGCGATCGAGCCGCGACGGCTTGACGTCGGGGGCGAGCATCGAACGGGAAAGGTCGATCGCGAGGAGGATTTCGCGGGACTGGTCGAAGACGGGCTCTTCGAGGCGGCCGTATTGCGGACGGGCGAGGGCGAGGAGGACGAGCGAAGTGCCAGCGAAGAGCCAGTAGCGAACGCGGGTGGCACTCGCGGTCGTGGTCGAGGTGAGTTTGAGATTCAGCGAGTGGGCGCCGGCCTCGGCCCGGAGGATCTTCGGGCGTGACGTCGCAGCCGTGCGGCGTCGATGGGTGAGTTCCCAGATCAGAAGGGTGACAGGCGCGAGGAGCAGCCAGAGGAGTTCGGGCGAGGCGAAGGTCATTTCAAACGAGCGAGATTGCCGAGGGCGACTGCTACGGATGACCACATTACAAGACGGGTCGTGGAAAGCGGACTGCGAAAACGAGGGCTAATGGCAAAGAGCAACGCGACGGCTAGGACACCAAGTAGTTGACCGACGGCATTTCCGATTGCGTAGGATGAATTGCCCGATGCGCGCAAACCGGTGAAAAACCCAAGCAGCAAGTTAAACAATACAAGGAGGATTGCTGTGACCAACAACCAGGTGCCGGGTTTTTGTTTGGGTAGTATTGGAGAGACTGAGTTCGCTGACTGGGGTGGTTGTCCAAAAGGTGGAGAAGCCTCTGCATCACTGACGCCAGCGATGACGACGCTTTGGGAGCGTAGCGGCCGCACGATGACAGCGGCGAGGGCGAGGGCGGCGAGGCCGGGGGTGGCGAGCCACCAGAAGAGCTCGGTGGTGATGAGGTAGCTCTTGGCTTGGAATTCGATCTTTTGCGCGCGGTCGATGGCTTTGAAGGCGCTCTCGATGGTGTCGGTGTCGACGGCGCGGAAAAATTTCCCGCCGGTCTCCTCGGCGATGAGGCGGAGCGCCGCCTCGTCGAGATCGGAGAGCATCATGCGGCGGCCGATGCGGCGGTTGTTGGCGTCGAAGACGGGCATGGGCACATAGCCGTCCTTGCCGGCGCCGATGGTGTAGACGGGGATGTTGCGGGCCTTGGCGAGGGCGGTGGCCTGCTCGGGGGACATGGCGCCGCTGTTATTCACGCCGTCGGTGAGAAGCACGATGAAGGCGCCCTGACGTTTGCCGCCGCTCTCGCGCTTGGCCTGTTCGAGGCGGGTGAGGGCGACGCCGAGGCCGTCGCCGATGGCAGTGCCGTTTTCGAGCATGCCGATCTTGAGCCGCTCAAGCTGACGAGAGAGCCAGTCGTGGTCGAAGGTAAGCGGGGCCATCGTATAGGCGCGGCCGGAGAAGAGGACGACGCCGATGCGATCGGCGGGACGGTTGTCGATGAAGGCTTGGATGACGGGTTTGATGGCTTGGAGGCGGTTGATGGGGTCGCCGTTTTTCTCGTAGTCCTCGGCGAGCATGGAGCCGGAGAGGTCGACGGAGAGCATGATGTCGTAGCCCTGCGAGCGGACCTCGCGTTTGTCCTCGATGCGCTGGGGGCGGGCGAGCGCGCCGACCAGCAGGGCGAGGCCGATGGCCGCGAGGGCGACGGGCCAGCGCGACGGGGCGGCGAGGGATGGTCGATGCCAGGCGGCGGCGAACGGCACGAGCAAGACCGGCACGCTGCGGCGACCGCGGAGCCAGAACAGGACCGGCAATGCCAGCAGGGCGAGAAGCCAGAGGGGGTCTTTAAACGCGAGGTGTCCCATGGCGTTTAGCGGCGGGCGCCGGCTCTCATGCGGGCGTGGAAGAAACGCACGAGGGCATCGAGGCGGTTTTCCTCGGTGCCGACGACCAGGCGGGCGAGAGCATCGGGGAAGAGGGCGTTCCATGCGACCTCACGTTCGCGCACCCACGCGGCGTGAGCGGCGCGTTCGGCAGCGCTGCCATCGAGGGTGACGAGGCGGCCGGCGGCGGGATCGTAGGCGGCGAAGCTTTCGCCGGCCGGGAGGGCGCGTTCCCACGGGTCGTCGACGCGGAAGCCCATCGTTTGGTAGCGGCGTTGGAGGACCGCCCAGCCCTCGGGGGCGATGCGCGGCGGGAAGTCGCCGAGCCAGAGGAGAACGCTGTGTTTCGGCGCGGCACGGGCGAGGAAACGCCACGGCATCTCGGGCGGGGCGTCGGTGGGTGCGGGCGCGGGGCGGGCGAGAAGCGTCGCGGCGGCGTGCATGATCTGGCCGCGGCCGCGGACGGGTTCGCGGACGAGCGGACCGGCCGGCGAGACGTGGACGAAGCCCACGCGGTCGCGGTTGACGGCGCCGAGGAGCATGACGAGGCCGGCGAGTTCGAGGAGGGCTTCGCGTTTGGACTGCGCGCCGGAGCCGAAGTGGAGCGACGGAGAGTCTTCGAAGACCAGGAGGAGGGTGACCTCGCGCTCCTCGACGAATTTCTTGCGGTAAGGCTCACCGAGGCGGGCGGTGACGTTCCAATCGATGTCGCGGACGTCGTCACCGAACTCGTATTTCACGACCTGGTCGAACTCCATGCCGCGGCCGCGGAAGGCCGAGCGGTATTCACCGCTCAGGATGTTTTCAACGGCGTGGCGCACGCGCCATTCGAGCTGGCGCAGAATCGCGAGCGGCGACTTTTGGGTCGCGGCAGGCGGCGGAGAGTTGGGGGAAAGGAGGGCCAAGGCTGGCGAAACGTGAGGCGGAGGACGGCGGTTACAGACCGCCGCAACAGCGCAGAGAAGGCGGTTAGGCGATGGTCGGCACCGGGGTGCGCTCGATGACTTGGGCGATGATCTTGTCGGAGGTGATTTCCTCGGCCTCGGCCTCGTAAGTAAGTCCGATGCGGTGGCGAAGGACGTCGGGGGCAATTTCCTGGACGAGGGACGGCGAGAGGTAGTCGAGCCCGCGGAGCCAGGCGAGGGCGCGGCCGGCCTGATAGAGAGCGAGCGAGGCGCGGGGTGAGGCGCCGAAGTTGAGGTAGCGTTTGCTGGTGCCGCCCTTTTCCGCGAGGGCGCGGGTGGCGCGGACAAGCCCGAGGATGTAGCCCTGCACGGCGGGCGAGAGGTGGATGGCGTCGACGTTGGCGCGGAGGGCGATGAGTTCCTCGCCGCTCGAGACCGGGGCGATGGCGGGCTGCTTGGTGACCTGACCCCAGCGCTGCATCATCGTGGATTCCTCTTCGGCCGTCGGGTAGTCGACGAGCAGCTTAAAGAGGAAACGGTCGGTCTGGGCCTCGGGGAGGGGATAGGTGCCCTCTTGCTCAACGGGATTCTGGGTGGCCATCACGAAGAACGGCTTCGGGAGCGGATGGGTGTGGCCGCCGATCGTGACCTGGCGCTCCTGCATGGCCTCTAGGAGGGCGGACTGGACCTTGGCGGGGGCACGGTTGATTTCGTCGGCGAGGACGAGGTTGGCGAAGATGGGGCCGTGGTGGGGGGAGAACTCACCGGTCTTGGGCTGGAAGATCATCGTGCCCGTGACGTCGCTGGGGAGGAGGTCGGGGGTGAACTGGATGCGCTCGAACTGGACGCCGAGGGCGGTGCCGAGGGACTTGATGAGGAGCGTCTTGGCGAGACCGGGCATGCCCTCGAGGAGGACGTGGCCGTTGGCGAGGAGGGCGACGAGGAGGCGTTCGACGGCGGCGTCCTGACCGATGACGGCTTTGCCAATTTCAGCGCGGAGTTTCTGGGACCAAGCGGGACCGTTGAGCATGGAGGGAAAGTGGGAGGAAGGGGGGCGTTTGACTCGGGGGACAGGAAATAGTTTCTCGGAGAAGAAAAGAGGCACCGATGGCTTTACCAACCCAAATCGAAGCAAGACTAAGAGCACTCGGCGTGCGCGCGGACGACGTGGAGGAGAAGTTTGTGCGCGGGGCGGGACCGGGCGGGCAGAAAATTAATAAAACAAGCTCTACCGTGTGGTTGCGTCACGGGCCGACGGGCGTGGAAGTGCGGTGCCAACGCGAACGGTCGCAGGCGGCCAACCGCGAGGTGGCGTGGGAGGAATTGGTCGCGAAGCTCGAGACGCGGGTGCGTGTGGCGCGCGAGGCGGTCATGGACGCCCGGGAGGCGGAGCGGCGCCGGACGCGGCCGAAGTCGCGCGGGCAGAAAGTGCGGATGATCCAGACGAAGAAGCATCGCGCGGGTCACAAGGCGCAGCGTGGGCGCGTGCGCGGCGGTGACGGGTGGTAGGGCGGGTCGGCGCGAGCGATGGAGCGATGGAGCGAGCGGAAAGAGTCGGCGAGAGACTGGGAGATGGCGCATGCGTCGGCATAAGCGTCACCGCGGGCGCGATTTGTCTGACGGCGTGAGGAGGGACTAGATCAACTGCACCGCATCGCCGACACGGAGCGTGCCGGATTTCGTTTCGTGGATGAGGTTTTGCCCGAAGTTGACGTTGGCGGGAGTTATTGGGTCGCGGCGGTAGGCGGCGAGGGTTTGGAGGGGTTCTGGGCCGGTGCGTTCGCCGGTGAGCTGATCGACCGTGGTCATGCTGCAGCGGGCGCAAGCTCCACCGGCGCGGAAGACGACGTCGCCGACGCGGAAGCGAGTCCAGGTGTCTTCGGCGAAAGCGGGGCAGCCGGAGACGACCAGGTTGGGGCGGAAGCGGTCCATGGGGAGCGGTTCGTGGCCGATCGTGACAAGGCGGTCGTTGAGATTCGCGAGGGAAGCTTCGCTGATGACGAGCAGGGGATAGGCATCGGCGAATGTGACGTGGTCGCCAGCGTGCGCGGAGGCCTTGAGGATGGGCCGCGAAAAGGCCGGGCCGATGCGCACCAGGCGGCAACTGACGGAAAGAAAGTCGGAAAGAAATTGGGCGGCGGTGGCTCCGCAGTCCTCCGCATGAAGGTTTTCACTCTTCCAAACGCTCACCTGGCGAAGGGGCGCCGATGGGTCTGAAGCCCGGGGGATGCGGAGGGAGGCGGCGGTAGGGGTGGTGAGCGTGAGGTGGGTGGGGTCGAGCGTGGTATCGACGAGGGCCATGCGCGGGTGGGCACGCTGGGTGAGGAAGCGGCCGGTCTCGTCGACGACGAGGAAACGGCGGTCGCCCATGAGACCCAAGGGATCGACTTCAGCCGCGCTGACCACGCAGCCACGGAGCGATTTCACAGGATAGAGAAAGAGGCCGGTGAGGTGCATGGAGAGTGCGAGGCAGGCGCAGGAGAGGGAGGCGGGCGACACTCCGCAAGGCCGGACAAAAGTGCGAGGAGCCGGCAAACGGCGACGGATTGACGCGGGCCGGCAGTCGTGCGGGCGCGACGCTGGGGTGCGACTGGCATGCGTCAGGTGGGGCTCGCAAGCTTGGGGTAGCGGCGCTGGATGTGACCAATGGCGAGGCGCGCCACTCGCCGCGCATGCGGGCGACGCGCGCGCGGGGAACCTGTGGGCAAAATTACCGAGAGCGGCGGAGAGTTACTGGGAAATCTCTGGCTCGACGAGGTTCGCCAATTGGGCGAGCGATTCCTGCCAGCCGAGGTAGCACATCTCGGCGGGAATCACGGCAGGGACACCTGCTTGCTCGATGTTTACCTCAGTGCCGCAGAGCACTTTTTTAAACGTGACCGTTACCGTGATGACGCCGGGGAGATTGGGGTCGTCGAATTGGTCGGTGTAGCGAAGGCGTTCGCCGGGGACGAGTTCGAGGTATTCGCCGCCAAAGGAGTGGCTGTGGCCGGTAGTGAAGTTCTTAAACGACATGCGGAACGTGCCGCCGACTTTACCCTCGAAGTGGTGGATCTGGCAGGTGAAGCCATAGGGCGGAAGCCACTTGGCCATGGCATCGGCGTCGAGGAACGCGCGGTAAAGTTTTTCCGGGGTGGAGCGGAGGACGCGGTGCAGGCGAATGGTCTGGGTGGACATGGATTGGTTGGGCGAGGGAGTTTGCGAAAAGCGAAGTGTGGTGGCCGTTTTGCTTATTCGACGATCAGACCCTAAGCCAACGGACAGCGGCCCTATTTTTTGCGGCGATAGGTTGCGAGGTAGTGGGTGGAGCCGGCGGGGCTGGCGAACGCGGTGGGCGTTGTGCCATCGAGGCCGTAACAGACGCGGAGGCGGTCGCCCACCAGCTGGTAAATGCAGGGAATCGTGCGGCCGGCGTTGGGTCCGTGGCCACCGAGGAGAATGAGGGAGGCGTGCGGGGTGTCGGGGCCGCGGGAAAAAGTGCCTTGGTCGGCGAGCTCGCCGGCGAAGTGGACTTGGTAGGTCTCGGCGGTGAGGCGAAGTTCCACCCGGAGCGCGAGAAGATCGCTGGAGGGTTCGCCGCCCGATTCGGCCCGGACCATCTCCCAAATACCGTGGAGGGCGTGGCTCATTTTTTCAATTCCGGCGCGGTGAGCGACTTCGGGGTGTCGTCGACGAGGCGGGGTTCGAGGATTTTCTTCTCGGAGCCGGCGCCGAGTTTTTCGAGCTTGCGACCGGTGACGAGCAGCTGGCTTTCGGTTTGGTAGACGGTGCTGTTGTAGGCGCCGACGGCCTGGGTGAGGCGCTGTCCAAGTTCATCCATGTTCTTGGCGACGGAAGCGACGCGCTCGTGAAGCTCGAGGCCGAGCTTGCGAATGTCGTCGGCGTTTTTCGAGAGGGCCTCCTGTTTCCAGCCGTAGGCGGCGGCCTTCAGCAGGGCGATGAGGGTGGCCGGGGAAGCGAGAATGACGCCGACGGCGGTGCCTCGCTCGAAGAGGTCGGGTTCGTAGCGGAGGGCAGCGGAGTAAAAGGCTTCGCCGGGGATGAAGAGGACGACGAACTCGGGGGAAGGCTGAATGTTTTTCCAGTAGGACTTGTTGCCGAGGGCGTCGATGTGGCCGCGGACCACGCGGGCATGTTCGATGAACTTCGCTTTGCGGACACTTTCATCCGAGGCCTCGAGGGCTTCGAGGAAGGCCTGCATCGGGGCCTTGGCGTCGACGGCGATGGTCTTCCCGCCGGGAAGTTTGATGAGCATGTCGGGCCGCACTTCGCCCACGGCGTTTTGCTGGAGGAAGTCGACGTTCTCGACCATGCCGGCGAGTTCGACGACGCGCTGGAGCTGGAGTTCGCCCCAGCGACCGGCAGTGCTGGTAGAGCGGAGGGAGCGGGAGAGTTTGGTCGTCTCGGCCTGGAGCGTCGCGCTGGTCGTGGCGAGGCCCTTGAGTTGTTCGGAAAGAGAACCGTAGGCCTCGGTGCGGGCCTTTTCGAGCGAGGCGATCTTGGTGTCGACCTTGTCGAGCGACTCGCGGATCGGCTTCACCAGCGAATCACCGGCGCGTTTCATGAACTCGTCGCTATTCCGCGCGAGGGCGTCGGCCGCCAAGGCCTTGAACTCTACCGTGAGGCGTTCACGAGCTTCGTTAAATGCAGCGACTTTTTCCGTGGCGGTGGCGGCCTGTTTTTCAAGTTCGCTCGCGCGGGCCCGCAGCCCGGCCAGATCGGACTCAGCGCGGGCGAGAGCCTCGGCAGCGAGACGAGCGCGCTCGGCCAGGGCGGCGGATTGGGAACGCAAGAAGAGCCAGGTGAAGGCCCCGGCGAGCGCGGCGGAGGCAAGGGCGACGACGGTAAAAATCACGTGAAGATCGTCGGGTTGGCCTTCATGCAAATCAATCCCGGATGCATGCCTTGACAGCGCAAATGCCGAAATGCAGACACTCGAGATGCTTCACGGCCCGTGCCGTTTCTTACGCCCAATTTCAGTGATTCAGCCCACATGCTGACCGAAAATCTACCCGTAACCCCCGCGGTCATGCCCTCGGAAAAGCCGCCTGTTTTGGTGGTGGACGATGAATACGGCCCACGGGAGTCGATCGCGTTCAGCCTCGGCGCGGAGTTTGCCGTGGATACGGCGGAGCGGGCGAAAGAGGCGTTGACGAAGCTCCGGGCGCGGCAGTTTGCGGCGGTGGTGATGGATATCCGCATGCCGGAGATGGATGGAATCAAGGCGCTGGAAGAATTGCGGAAGATCGATCCGCACGTGTCGGTGATCATGCTGACAGGCTACGGGACTTTGCTCACGGCGCAGCAGGCGATGCTGGCGGGCGCCAACCAATATCTGCGGAAGCCGCCGGACATTGCGGAGTTGATCGAGGCGGTGCGGAAGCAGACGCAGGCGACCCGGTTGCGGCGGGCGCAGGCGAACCTGGCGCGCGAGGCCTTGGAGATGAATTCAGCGCTCAAGCGTGAAATCGAGCGCAGCGAGCCGCAGATTTGGCAGGCCCGGGCCTCGGTCGAACTCGTGCACGATTTGAATAACCCGCTGACCGTGGTGATCGGCTACGCGTCGTTGATGGCGGAGGAAGCGCGAATCATCGGTCAGCGTGATCCGGAATCGGCCCGGAAGCTCATCGAGTATTCGTCGATGGTCGAGAAGGCGGCGGAGTATTGTCACCATCTGTCAGAGAACTGGAGGATGGCGTCGAAGCAGACCCAGCAGTTTTCCCGGGTCGACTTGGTGCACATCGTGCACGAGGTGCGGCAGGTCATCTTCTTCGGCAATACGGCGATTCAAAGCGCGGGTCAGACTGAGGCGTGGGTGCGCGGCTCCCGTTTCGAGCTAATGCGAGTGTTCCAGAACTTGTTTAAGAATGCGCTGGAGGCCGGGGCGACGCGCCTGATGGTGACCTTCGTGACGCGGCGAGCGCAAATCGAGATGAGCGTAGCGGACAACGGGGCCGGGATGGATGCCGAGCGGCTGAAGCGGGCGTTGCACGGCGGCTACAGCAGCAAAGCCAACGGGACCGGTCTTGGGCTGAGCATTTGCCGTCACTTGGCAGGCACACACGGTTCGACATTTTCCGTGGAGTCGGCGCCGGGTAAGGGCACGACCGTCCACCTCGTATTCCCCGCCGCGGCGCAGGAATGAAGCGGCGGCGCGTTAAGATCACCGGGATTGGTTTTGTCACCCCCGCGGGGATCGGCCGGGAAGAATTTCTCCGGCAGATTCAGGAACCGGTGAGCCGCGTGACGACTCTCAAGCGGTTTCCCGAAGGTGCAGGAGCGTTCGCGGGGGCGGAGGTGAGGGGCTTCAAGTTGGAGCGCTACGTGCCCGGGTTGAATTCGCGGCGGATGGCTCGGCACACTCAATTCGCGTTGGCGGCAGCCCAATTGGCCGTGAGCGACGCTGGCTATTCGTTTTCCTCGCTGCGAGATCGTGGGGCTTTGGTCACCATCGGCGCCACGCTGATGGATTTCGGCGCGATCAACAAAAGCATCGAGCAGGCAATGGAGGAGGGACCGCTGAGTGCGAATCCCACCT
>CANGHW010000010.1 GCA_947453695.1 Opitutia bacterium | reverse complement strand
GGCGCGTGAGCTTATCGCGGGCCGGCCGCAGGTTGCCCTCGCGGCGCTCAACGCCCCCCGAGAAGCCGTCCTCGCCGGCCCGCTCGACGATTTGGCGGCGCTCGCCGTCGCGCTCACGGCGCGCGGGATCGAGAGCCGCGCGCTCGCGGTGTCGCACGCATTTCACTCGCCGCTGATGGCGCCGATACTGGCGGAGTTTGAGCGGGTGTTGGCAAGCGTCACGTTCTCTGCTCCGCGGATTGCGGTGGAATCCAATCTCGGTCCGGGCGCCGATCTCGCGTCGCCGGCCCATTGGCGAGCACATGTGCTCGGCACGGTGCGTTTCGCCGACGCCGTGCGGGCGATCCACGCGCGCGGACTGCGGCATTTCGTCGAACTCGGCCCGCGGCCCGTCCTGATCGCGTTGGCGCAGAAAAATTGGCCTGTCGCCGATGCCGCCGGATGGTGGCCCACGTTGCGTCCCGGTAGTGAGGATGGGGCGCAGCTCCTCGCGGTGAGCGCCGGACTTTACCGGGCGGGCGTGGCGCTTGATCTCACGGCACTTGTCGCGCCTGGTGCGCGTCGCCGCGCCGACCTCGATCTGCCGGGTTATTCGTTTCAGCGCGAACGCCATTGGCTCGATTTGCCGACTTCGTCGCGCGCCGCGACGCCGGCGCCGCGCACCGGCCGCGCACCGCCCCGCCTCCAGTTCGGCGTCATGTTTTTCAACGGCACGGAAGTCGCCGGCGATTCCGATAAATACCGGCTTGTGCTCGCCGCCTCGCGTTTTGCGGATGAGCACGGCTTCAGCAGTGTGTGGGTGCCCGAGCGCCACTACACGCACTTCGGCGGGTTGTATCCCAACCCCACCGTCCTCGCCGCCGCGTTGGCGCGCGAGACGCGTTCACTGCGGCTGATGGCGGGCAGTCTCGTCGCGCCGTTGCATCATCCGCTGCGCATCGCGGAGGACTGGTCGCTGATCGACAATCTCTCGGGCGGGCGCGTCGGCGTGTCGTTCGCCTCGGGCTGGAATCCGGACGATTTTGCGATGGCGCCCGGGGCCTACGCCGATCGGCACGAAACGGTGTTCAACACCATCGCGGAAGTCCGCCGCCTCTGGCGCGGAGAAACCGTCGCCGCCACGAGCGGAGTAGGCGCGGCAACGGCGGTGCGCATCTACCCGACGCCCTTACAGCGCGACTTGCCGGTGTGGGTGACGGCGGCCGGCAATCCGCGCACGTTTGAGCGGGCGGGCGAGATCGGCGCGAACCTTCTCACGCATCTCCTCGACCAGGAGCCTGCGCAATTGGCCGAGCGCATCGCTCTCTATCGCGCGGCGCGGGCGCGGGCAGGGCACGATCCGTCGGCAGGCCGCGTGTCGCTGATGGTCCACACGTTTGTCGGGCCGGACGACGCGACCGTGCGCGTGCAAATCCGCGACCGTTACTGTCAGTTTCTTAAGCAGAACATCCATCTCTTGAAGGGCCTCGCGGTCAGCCGCGGCGGCACAACCGATCCTGCGGCGCTCTCGCCCGCCGATCTCGACGATTTCGTCGGCTTTATCTTCGAGCGATTCTACGCGCGCCGCGCGCTGTTTGGCACGCCTGCCGCGTGTATCGCGCTGGCCGAGCAACTGGCCGCCGCCGGTGTCGACGAGATCGCGTGCCTGCTGGACTTTGGTGCGAGTGTTCCCGATACACTCGGTGCGCTGCCGTATCTGAATCGCGTGCGCGCGCACTTCGCGGGTGAGCCGCTGGCAGCACTCGCGCCGGTCGCACCGCCGGTCGCGGTCGCCGCAGCGACGGTGACAGCACCGTCCTCGATCTTGCACACGCTGGAGTGGCGCGAACTCACCGCCGTTCCCGGACCGGTGACGACCGTGCAGTCTGGAAACTGGCTGATTTTCGACGACGGCACAGGTGCGGGGGCGCGCCTCGGGGCTGCCCTCGCCGCCCGCGGTAGCATGGTGGCTTACGTGGAACCGGGCGAAGCGTTTGCCGTGCTTGCGCCGGACCGTTTCCGCGTAAACCCGCTGGTTGCGGCAGATTTTACCGCGCTGCTTGCGGGGCTGCGGTTCGTGCCGGCCGGCGTCGCTCACCTCTGGGCGCTCGCGCTCGCCGATGGCCGCGCGACCACTTTGGCCGCCCTGCAAACGGCGGAGAACGTCGGTCTGCCGAGCCTGCTGCATCTGGCCCAGGCGCTGGAGGGCACGCGCTCGACGGCGCGTATTTGGGTCGTAACACGCGGTGCGGTCGGCAGAGTCGGCGGCTCGGCCGGGCTTTGCGCGGTGGCGCAGTCCCCCGTTTGCGGACTCGGGCGGGTGCTCGCGGTAGAGCAACCGGAGAATTGGGGCGGTCTGCTCGATCTCGATTTCGCGACGACCGACGACGAGACTGCGCGGGCGGTCAACGCGCTCACGGGCGGATGCGACGGCGAAGACCAGCTCGTCTGGCGCGGCCAACGGTGCTACGTGCCGCGGCTCGTCAAGGCCGTGGCGGTGCCCCACGCGCCGCTCGTCTTGCGCGGCGATGCTGTCTACCTTGTAACGGGCGGTCTCGGCGGCATCGGCCGACGGCTCGTGCGTTGGCTCGCGGCCCGCGGGGCGCGCCACCTCGTGTTGACGGGATTGCAAGCCCTCCCGCCGCGCGCGATGTGGGCGGCGTTGCCGGCCGGCACCGATGGAGTCACGCGCGAAAAAATCTCTACGGTCGCAGCGCTCGAAGCTGCGGGCGTGACGGTCGTGTTCGAAGTAGCCGATGTCGCGGATGCGGCGCGGATGGCGGCAGTCTTCGCGGACATCGGTCGACGCGGGCGTCCGCTCGCAGGAGTGTTTCACCTCGCGGGCTTGCCGGAGAACCGCACGGCGCGTGAGACGGAGTTTGCCGCGCACCGCGGGGTGCTCGCGCCGAAGATCGCCGGTGCATGGATTCTCCACGAACTGACGCGCGGCCTCGCGCTCGACTGGTTCGTGCTCTATTCGTCGATCTCGGCGGTGTGGGGCTCGCGTGGCCAGCCGCTCTACGCCGGAGCCAATTATTTTCTCGATGCGCTCGGCCACCAGCGGCGGGTGTTGGGTCTGCCGGCAACTGTGTTCAACTGGGGGCCGTGGGCCGACGGCGGCATGGTGATGAGTGCGGCGGACCAGGCTTTTCTGGCACGGTTCGGTTTGCACGCGACGCCCTCGGCCGAAGGCATCGCCGCCCTAGAGCTCGCGCTTGTCACGCGTTGCCCGAGTCAGGTGGTGGCCACGGTGGATTGGGCGCTCTTCCGCGAGCTCTTCGCGGCGCGCGGTCGGGTCTCGCTGTTTGCGGAGCTCGGCGCCGACTCCGCGGCGAGCGGGGCAGGCGCGGAGCCGACGGATTTTTTCCGCGAACTCGCCGCGCTGTCGGCCGAATCTCGCGTGGCGCGGCTGCGCGCGTGGTTGCAAACGGAAGTCGCGCGCACGTTGCGGATGCCCGAGGGGCGATTGCCGTCCGTCGAGCGCGGATTTTTTGAGATCGGGATGGATTCGCTCATGGCGATCGAAGTCAAAAACCGCGTGCAGACCGCGCTCGGCGTGCCGCTCCGCGCGACCGTGGTGTTCAACTATCCGCACATTGTGTCGCTCTCTGACTATCTCGCCGGTCTGCTACCTGCGCCGCCGGCTCCGGCTGAAGCCAGCGAGGAGTTGTCCGAGGCGGAACTCACTCGCTTGCTCGCGCAAGAAATCGGCGCGGCCGAAGCCCGCACCGTCCGGCCATGAACCCGCTGCCCGCCGCGTCTCCGGTTTCCCCCCACACGGTGCAGCTGCGTGCAGCGCTGGCGGCTTTGCAGAAACAGGCGGCGCGCATCACCGAGCTTGAAGCAGCAGTGCAGGCCGCGCATGACCCCGTGGCCATCGTGGGGATCGGTTGCCGCTTTCCGGGTGGGGCGCACGGTCCGGAGGCGTTTTGGGAGAGTTTGCGAACGGGTTTCGACGCGGTGCGAGAAGTGCCGCCGGAGCGATGGGCGGCCGCGGATTTTTTTGACGCCGATCCCGACGCGGCGGGCAAGATCGCGACGAAATACGGGGCGTTTCTTGACGACGTGGACAAGTTTGACGCGGCGTTCTTTCGGATTTCTCCCCGTGAGGCGGCGACCATGGACCCGCAGCAACGCCTGCTGTTGGAGACCGCGTGGGAAGCGTTCGAGCACGCTGGAATACCCGCTGACAAACTCGCCGGCAGCGCCACCGGCGTCTTCGTCGCGCTCACGGTTGTCGACTACTTGCGGCTGATTTACCGGCACGATTTGCGCCGGATCGACTCCTACTGTGCGACCGGCAACGTCGCCAATATTGCCGCCGGCCGGCTAAGTTATTTTTTCGGTCTGCGCGGTCCGGCCCTGGCGGTGGACACGGCCTGCTCTTCGTCGCTCGTGGCGATCCATCTCGCGTGCCAGAGCCTGCGCACGGGCGAGAGCACCCTGGCGCTTGCGGCGGGAGTGAACCTGATCCTTGCACCCGACAATTCCGTCGCCGTGTCGCGCGCGCGGATGCTCGCGCCGGATGGCCGGTGCAAAACCTTCGATGCGGCGGCCGACGGCTATGCGCGCGGCGAGGGTTGCGGCGTGCTGGTGTTACAACGCCTTTCGGACGCGCGGCGCGACGGACGTCGCATCCTCGGAATCATCCGCGGAACGGCGGTTGCGCAAGACGGAGCGCGCGCCGGACTCACAGTGCCGCACGGGCCGGCGCAGGCGGCGCTGGTGCGCACCGCACTCGCGGCGGCGGGAGTCAAACCGGCCGAGGTCGGCTATGTGGAGGCCCACGGCACGGGCACCTCGCTCGGCGATCCGATCGAAGCGGAGGCGCTCGCCGGCGTTTTCGGTCGCGACCCTCAACGCACGACGCCGCTCGTAATTGGTTCGCTGAAAACTAACGTCGGCCATATGGAGTCGGCGGCTGGTGTCGGCGGTGTGATCAAGACCGTGCTCGCACTCAGCCACGGCGAGATTCCGCCGCATTTGCATTTCACGCGGGAACATCCCGAACTGCGCCTGGGGGAAATTCCGGCCGTCGTCCCGACGCGGATGCAAGCGTGGCCTTCGGGCTATGCGCGGCGTATTGCCGGCGTGAGTTCTTTTGGATCTTCCGGCACGATTGCGCACGTCGTGCTCGAAGCACCCGAAGCGGCACCGCCTCTGACGGTGGCGAAGGGAGCGGGGCTGCACACACTGGTGATTTCGGCAAAAACACCGGCCGCGCTGACCCGACTAAGTATGCGCTATCGCGAGTTTTTCGGTGCTCTGCCGAGCGGTGTGACGACGGCTGAGATTTGCTACACCGCGGCGGTGGGTCGCAGCCTGCTCGCGCACCATCGGGTCGTCACGGGCCGTGACGCGGGAGAGCTTGCCGCCGCGTTGGCCCAGCCGGTGATGGAGACCGCTTTGCCTTCAATCGTCCCGCCGCCGACGCGGCTCGTGACTTTGCCGGCGTATCCATTCGAACGAACACGTCATTGGATTGAGCCGGAGCCGCCCGTGCTGGCAGCCGGGCCCCGCGGCAGTGGCGTGACCGTCGATCATGCGCCCGACGCTCCCGACGCGTTGCAGTTCGGCATAATGTTTTTCAACGGCTCAGAGACAGAGACCGGAGAGCGCTACCGGATGGTGCTTGCGGCGGCGCGCTATGCGGATGCTCACGGCTTCTCGAGTGTGTGGGCGCCGGAGCGACACTTTACGGATTTCGGCGGTCTTTATCCGAATCCCGCGACGCTCCATGCGGCGCTCGCCCGAGAGACAGAGAATTTGCGGCTGATGGCGGGCAGTTGTGTGCTGCCGCTGCACCACGTGCTGCGCATCGTCGAAGAGTGGTCCATGGTGGACAACCTCTCAGGCGGGCGCGCGGGTATCTCCTTTGCTCCGGGCTGGAATCCTGCGGATTTCGCCCTGGCGCCCGAGCGTTATGCAGGGCGGCAGGACGAGCTGTTTCGCGGAATTGCCGAAGCGCGTCGCCTTTGGCGTGGAGAGAAAATTCGGGTGCAGGCCGGCGACGGTCGCGAAACCGAGGTGCGCGCCTACCCGACGCCGGTCCAGGCGGAGTTGCCGCTGTGGATCACGGCCGCCGGGAATCCGCGCACGTTTGAGCGGGCCGGCGAAGCCGGCGCGCATCTGCTCACTCACTTGCTGGACCAAGACCCCGATGAACTCGCGGAGAAAATCGCGCGTTATCGGGCGGCGCGCGCCAAGGCCGGGCACGATCCCGCCGCCGGCCGTGTGACGGTCATGCTGCACACATTTGTCGGCGCCGATGCCGCGGCGGTCGGGGCAAAAACCCGCGCGCCCTATACGCGCTACCTGCGCGACAATTTGCACCTGTTGCGCGGGCTCGGAGCGAGCCGCGGTCGGGACGTCGATCTCGCGGCGTTGTCCGAGAGCGAGCGCACGGCGTTTGTAGAGTTTCTCTACGATCGTTTCGTCGCGACGCGCGCGCTCATCGGCACGCCGGCGAGTTGTGCGCCGCTCGTGCGGCGGCTTGCGGCGGCGGGAGTGAGCGAAATTGCATGCCTGCTGGATTTCGGCGCGACGACCAAGGACGTGCTGGATATGTTGCCCGCGCTCACGGCATTTAAGGCTACATTCGCGGCTGAGCTCCGGGTGAATTTGGCCGGTTCCACGACACAACAGACGGGTGGAACGCCGATCCGCGAAACGGAGAGTGGGCACGAAATCGTGTGGCGGGCGGTGACGCTTGTGCCGCACGAGCCGGTCGCGACGGAGCCGCAAAACTGGTTGGTGTGCGGCGAAGGACAGGGCTTGGCCGTGAAGTTGATCGAGAAACTGCGCGCGCGTGGGCAGACGGCGACGGCGTGGATGCCGGGGCAGCCGGTGCCGAGCGGTCTCGACCGCGTGATCGATTTGCATCCGCTCGAACCCGGCGCCGAGCTCGCCGGCACAGCGGAGTTGGTGCAACGCTCGACGGGACGGTTGTGGACGGTGACGCGCGGGGCGCAAGCGGCCGGCGGAGTTGTGCCGGATCCGATGGGCGCGGCGTTCTGGGGACTGTTGCGAGTGTTGCCGGTGGAACAGCCGGCGCGTTGGGGCGGGTTGATCGATCTTGATCCGAGTCTCCCGGCCGAAGCTCAGGCGGAGACTCTCTGGCTCGCGCTCACGACTTTGACGCGCGAAGACCAGCTGGTGCTGCGGTCCGGACAAACTGCGGCGGCTCGGCTCGTTACGGCACCCCTGATATCCGATCCTGCTCTCGCGGGTTTCCGACCGAGAGCCGACGCGGCGTATCTGATCACGGGCGGGCTGGGCGGCGTGGGTTTTGCGGTCGCGCGTTGGCTCGCGGCGGCGGGGGCGCGTCACCTCGTGTTATGGGGACGCAAAGCACCGGACGCGGCGCGCGCAGCCGACCTCGCGGCGCTCGAACGAACGGGCGTGACCGTGATGGTGCGAAGCGTCGATCTTGGGAATGCGACAGCGGTGGCAGAAGCGTTGGTGGAGAGCGCCGGCGTGCCGCTGCGCGGAGTGTTTCATGCAGCTGGCGCCTGGCAGGACGGAGCGCTCGCTGAACTGACTCCGGAATTGATCTCGGCAACCTGGCGCGCGAAGGCCGCGGGCGCGGCCCACCTCGACGCAGCGTTGCACGACGCGGAGCTGGACGTGTTCGTAATGTTCTCCGCTTTTTCCGCGCTTCTGCCCGCGCCGCATCAGGGCAACTACGCGGCGGCCAACGCGTTTCTCGACGCACTCGGGCGCCGGCGTCGGGCCCGCGGGGCGGCGGCCCTGAGCGTTGGTTGGGGGCCGTGGAGCGAGATCGGTTTTGCCACGACCGATTATGGGCGTCGCGCTCACAGTCGTCTCGAATCGCTGGGCATCACGCGCTTCGCGCCCGACGAGGGCCTCAGATTGCTCGAGCGGGCGCTGGCCGCCGGCCGGCCGCACGTGGCGGCGATGAAGGTGGACTGGTCGCGGCTCTTTGCCGCTGATCCCGCCGCGAAACTCTCGCCGCTGCTCGCCGAATTGCTCGCGGAGGTTGCGCCGGCGGCCGAGCCTGCGGCCGAGGCAGGACGCATCGCGCGCAGTCTGGCGGCTTGGCCGGCCGACGAACAGGTGGCGCGTCTGACGACCGAGTTCGCTGCGCTGATCGCAGCAGTTTTGCGGATGAACCCGGCGGACGTCTCGCCGCGGTCGCCGCTGGCCGATCTCGGCGTCGACTCGCTGGTCGCGATTGAAATTAAGAATCGTCTCCAGCGCGATGCGGCAATCGACGTTCCGCTGACCCGGCTGCTGGAGAGCCCGACGCTGGCGCAGCTCGCCGCCGAGTGGTTGCCGCAGGTGAAACTCGCGGCGATGGCCGCCACGCCGGCACCGTCGACCGGGGCGATGCAGGAAGTGGAAATTTGAACATGACCGACCCGACCGCCGCCGACCGCCTGTCCTTGATGGAATTGCTGCTCGCCGAAGAAGGGCTGACCAGTTCGGTCGTGGATGCGCCGACGCCGCGGGCGGACCCGCTGGCACCGGCGGCGCTGTCTTACGCGCAACAGCGGTTGTGGTTTCTCGATCAATTTGAACCGGGTAGTTCGGCCTACCACGTGCCCGGGGCGTTGCGGCTCGCCGGCGTCCTCGATGTCGGCGCGCTCGCACGGGCGCTTACGGCGCTCACGAAACGGCACGAGGTGCTGCGCACGGTGTTCGCCGGCGGCGAGCAGCCGGTTCAACGCGTGATGGCGGCGGCCGCACCCGGTTGGTCGACCGAGGATTTGTCGGCGGTGCCCACGGAAGAACGCGCTGGCGCGGTGCGGGCCCGCGTCGCAGCGGAGGCGGCAAAACTGTTCGATCTCACGCGCGGGCCGTTTTTGCGCGGAGTGTTGCTGCGGCTCGCGCCGACGGAGCACGTGCTGTTGGTCACGATGCATCACATTGTGAGCGACCAGTGGTCGCTGGGGCTGCTCGCGACGGAGATGGCCGCGTATTACCGGGCGGAGCTGACGGGAAAGCCCGACGGCCTCACGCCGCTCGCGGTGCAGTATGTGGATTTCGCCGCATGGCAGCGCCGCTGGGGCGCGGGCGAGGCGTGCCGCAGCCAGATTGAGTATTGGCGCACGCGGCTCGCGGGCTTAGCCGCGCTCGAACTCCAGACGGATTTTCCGCGACCCGCCCGGCCTTCGGCGCGCGGCGCGCAGGAGGTGTTTCGTTTGCCAGCGCCGACGGTCGCTGCGTTGGAGAAACTAGCGCAGGGGGAAGGCGCGACGCTCTTCATGGCGTTGCTTGCGGTGTTCCAAGTGCTGCTCCACCGCTACACGGGTCAAGCGGACCTTGCGGTTGGTTCACCGGTGACGGGGCGCAGCCGGCCGGAGACGGCGCCGCTGATCGGCTTCTTCACTAACACTCTCGTGTTGCGCACGACGGTGGCCGGCCAGCCGGGGTTTCGTTCATGGCTGCGCGCGGTCCGGGAAACGTGCCTCGGCGCGTATGCGAATCAGGACGTCCCGTTCGAGCTGCTCGTGGAGGCGTTGCAGCCGCCGCGGGAATTGAACCGCAATCCATTTTTCGACGTGATGTTTGTGCTGCAAACGGCGCTGCCGGCTTTCGAGTTGCCGGGGGTGCAGGCGGAGTTTTTGCCGAGCGATCTGCCGGAGGCGAAGTTCGATCTTACCCTCACGTTGCGGGCGGTGGCGGACGGCGCGCTGGAGGGCTGGATCGAGTATCGCACGGATCTCTATACGACCGAGACGATGGCGCGCCTCGCGGGACATTTCTCGCGCTTGGTCGCCGGGGCCGTGGCCGCACCCGACACGCCGCTGCTCGATCTGCCGATGCTGGACGCTGCGGAGCGCCGCCTCGTCGTGGAGGAGTTTAACGCGACCGCGCGCAACTATCCGACCGAGGGTGAGCCGTTGCTGCATCGCCTCGTTGAAGCGCAAGTCGAGCGTCGGCCCGATGCGTTAGCGCTCGTCGATCCGGCCGAGCGGTTGACCTACGTGCAACTCGACGCGCAGGCCAACCGCCTCGCCCACCGCCTGCGCCGGCTCGGCGTCGGTCCCGACGTCATCGTAGGTCTGTCGCTGGGGCGCACGGTGGATATGGTCATCGGCGTGCTGGGCGTGCTCAAGGCCGGCGGGGCCTATCTGCCGCTCGACCCGGGCTATCCGGCGGACCGTGTCGCTTTCATGCTGGAGGATGCGCGTGCGCCTGTGCTTGTTACCCACGCGGAGACGCGCGCGGGGCTGCGTCCACCTCCCGGTGTGATTGAACTCGACCTGGATCTCGCCGCCGCCGAGATCGCCGCCGAGCCAGCTACTGCGCCCGCGAGCACTGTCGTGGGCGACAATCTCCTCTATACGATCTACACGAGCGGCTCCACCGGCCGGCCCAAGGGCACGACGCTCACGCACGCGTGCATGTATAATCTCATCCGGTGGCACCATGAGAATCTGCTCACGGGTGCGCGCGGCCTGTTGTTCGCGTCGTTGAGTTTCGACGTAAGCTTTCATGATATTTTCGCCGTCCTGGGTAGCGGCGGCGAACTGCACATCGCAACCGAAGCCGTGCGGGCTGAGCCGGCGAAACTGATCGACTATCTCGAGCGCGCGCGGATTGAAAAAGTAGTCTTACCCGTTGTCGTTTTCCAACAGCTCGCCGCCGACTATGGCGAACAGCCCGAGCGTTTCGCGGCGCTGCGTGAAATCATCACGACGGGCGAGGCGCTCATCCTTACCCCGGCGATCGTGGCGTTGTGCCGGCGGTTGCCCGGAGCGATTTTTCACAATCACTACGGACCGTCCGAGACGCATGTGGTGACCGCCTACACATTTGCTGGTCCGCCGGACCGGCTCAATCCCCCGCCGCCGATCGGGCGGCCAGTTGCCAACACTCAAATCTACATCGTCGATGCGCGGTTGAATCCCGTGGCGATCGGCGTCCCCGGCGAACTGTTCATCGGCGGTGCGAATCTTGGCCGCGACTATTACCGACGGCCCGAGCTCACGGCTGAGCGCTTTGTGCCCAATCCGTTTTCACCCGCACCCGGTGCGCGCCTCTACCGCACCGGCGACCGCGCGCGGTGGCTGGCGGATGGTAACATCGAGTTCTTTGGCCGACTCGACGACCAGGTGAAAATCCGAGGTTTTCGAGTTGAGCTCGGCGAAGTGGAAACGCTGCTGATCCGCCATCCAGCGGTGTCCGGCGCGGCCGTCGTCGTGCGCGAGCGTGCGCCGGGCGACCGGTGCCTCGTGGCATTTTTCACGCTGCAGCCCGGCACGCACGCGACGGCCGGGCAGTTACGCCTGTTTCTCGGCGGTTTGGTGCCGGATTACATGGTGCCGGCTTTTTTCGTCGCGCTCGTCGCGCTGCCGCTGACCCCAAGCGGGAAGATCGACCGCCGCAGTCTACCGCCGCTTGATCCTGCGCTGTTGGCGTCGGACGCGCCCCACGTGCCGCCGGCCGGCGACGGCGAACGCTTTGTCGCGGAGTTGTGGCGCGAATTGCTCGGTGTGCCGCGGGTCGGGCGAGACGATAACTTTTTCCACCTCGGCGGGCACTCGCTGTTGGCGACGCGTGTGATCGCGCGGCTGCGGGCCCGCACGACGCTAGAGGTTCCGTTACGGGCGTTATTCGAGCAACCCACCCTTGCAGGCTTCAACGGCGCAATTGCAACCATCGCGGGTGGCCCCACCGTGTGGGACGAAGTGGTGCGCACGGTGCGCGAGATCGAGGCGATGGACGCCGAGCAAACGAAGCAGGATCCGACGTAAAAAACGAACGGCCCGGACGTTGCCGTCGGGCCGTTGTCTAATGGGAGCAATTTCTTCGCCGGATGATCCGGGGAAGCGGGACTGCGGATCAGAATTTATACTGGAAGCCGTAGGTGGTCTGGATCAGGTCTTTCTTCTGGGCGATCACGAAGTTGAACGGAGTAGGCAACGGTCCAAGGGTGTTGTCGTAGACATAGCTGACTCCGACGCTGACGCCGAGCTGGGCGCTGAGCATACCTTTGAAACCGATATAGGCGTCGGCGACCCAGAGTTTCGAATCATTGACGCTGCGGCGGTAGAGGACCTTTTGTTCGAAGCCGCCGAAGGCATAGGGGAAGTAGGCGAGGCTTTGGGCGAAGCCCACGCCAAAGATGGTGCGGTCGTCATACTGGTTGCCCTTTTTTTCGCGCATGAGGAGGACGCCGGGGATGATATCGAACTTCGTCTTCTGCGTGTTGACGACTTTGTAGCCGAAGCCCGCGAGCTGGATGGCAGAGTAGTCGATGTTCTTGACGTTATCGACGGTGTAGGAGGTGCGGCTGACGGTATAGGTGCGGTCGCTCAGCTTGTGGTTCCAAGCGAAGACGCCGGAATAGGTGTCGGCGACCTTACCGTTTGGCTCGGAATCGGAAAAGGTGGTGGTGGCGTCGAAGGAGTGGGCATCAGTCGGGGTGGTGCGCACGAGGCTGAGGGCACCTTGGTAACTGGTCGTGGTGCCCGGGAGCTTGAGGGACGCGCCAGTGGTAGGAATCTGGGCGCCGGTGGCGGTTTTGAGCCGGCCTTGCTCGAAGATCGCCGAGTTATAGGCACCGCCGAAAGAAAGGGAGCGGGTCCAGTTGGGCTTGTTAGCATCGCCTGCCTGGCCTTTGAAATCAGTCGAGCCGGTTGAGGATGCGACACCGATGGCGGGCGAGGCGCCCGAAGCGGCCGCAGAGGAAGCGGGCGCGGCAACTTCGGCGGCACTCGGAGCGGCTCCGGTCTTGGATGAGGCGACGTCGCTCTCTTTAATCACGAGATCACCGAGGTAGTCGCTTTTGAAATATACTTTGCCGCCTTCCTGTTTGGTGGTGGTGCCGGTGAGGAGGTCGCCGTTCTTGAGACGGAGAGTATCGGCCTGCGCGGTGAGGGCACCGCAGGCGAGGAACACGTAAACGAGTCGATTGGTTTTCATAGGGTGGGAAGGCTTGGCGTGACTATCAGTGGGGCGTCGCGAAACGAGCAAAAAAATGCGAAAATGTTGCACCTGGCGGCCGCGGCGGGCGGGTTTGGCGGGGGGCAAGGCGCGGAGGAGACGATACCCGTGGGTTCTATTTTTGACGTTGAGCTGGTCGAGGTAGGCGCACTCAAAATGGCGGCACTCTTGCCTGTAGGCTCAGGCAAACAGCGCGAGGTGCAGGAGAGCGCAGGCGAGGGTTGCATGCCCAACCACTTTGGTGGCTCTGCCGCGCTCCGGCGTCGACCAACCAGCGAGGCAGGGAGGTAGGGTTCATTGGGTTCGGCGCAAGATCAGAACGGCGCCCGTTTCCAATGTCTCCACCATACACGGGAAGTCCTCCAAAAGGGCGGCGGTTGGTCGCCCGGGGAAGTTGGCCAGGAAGAGCGCCAGTCGCTCGCTATTGACGGGACCTAAGGCTGAGAGCACGACGGGCGTATCCGTCCAAGGTTGGAGCGCCGAGCTGTTTTCGGCTTCGGTCGACCACTGGAAGAAACCGGACGCGTTCCAGCTTAGTAGGCTCAGTCGGGTGAGACCAAAGAGGGCGACGGTGTCACGCGCGGCTGATGCGATGGGTTGATCGGCGACACGAGTGACGAGAAAACGGGCGGCGGCGTCGGCACGGAGAGCGGCGGCGAGATCGCCCGGGGGGCCGGCGATGCCCGCGAAAGCGACACCCGTTTCGCCGGTGAGGGGGACGACACCGGTCAGCACGGACGGCAGAGGAGTGCCGACGGGGAGCCATGCGGCCGAGAAGGGACCGGAGGTCCACGTGCCACGTTTGGGCACGGCTTGTTGGTAGACCTCGGCGAGTGAGCGCTCGTCGTGATGAAAACTCGCATCCGCGAGGGAGCGCTGGTTGCGGTCGGCGGTCTCCGTATGCACGTTGTGGATGACCGCGAACGTCGATGCGAGGTCGGCGATTTCACTGACGCCGCCGGCCAAGGGGGTCTTCGCGAAGGCCGGCTTGCCAATCGTTGCGACTGAATCGCGGAGCAGTCCGACGTGGCGGCTTAGTGTGCGGCCCAGCAAGTAGGCGAGAACCGCGCCGATGGTGGTGACGAGTAACGTGTAGACGAGCGCAGCGCGCAAGATACGGTGGCGTGTTGCGAGGTAATCATCGGCGGACACTTCGACGGCGAGGACGGCTCGGCGGTCGCCCACGAAGGTGAGGTAAGGCTCGAGCTGGGCCGAGCCGTCGGCCGATGACCGCACCTTCAAAGCGAGCACCGCGCCAGGTTTGAGTTCTTTGAGGTCGGCGGCGGTGGCGACGGGAGGTCCGTTGGTAGCCGTATCAGCCAGGGGAATAGCTGTGACTGGATCGAGCAGGGTGAAACGACGGACGTGACCCCAGCGGAGGAGGCGGTCGGTGATCGGGCCCAGGCGGGTCTGCGCAAGCGGAGTGCCGGATCGGAGGGCGGATAGATCGTCGGGATTGATCCACTCGGCGGTGCTGATGGCGATCGCTTCGGAGCCGTCAACATGAGAGTTGTGGGCGACCGAGAGTCCAAGCCAGGCGGAGAAGATGCTGGAGAGGCCGCCGACCACGACAAAGAGGGGCAGGACGAACAGCAGGATTTGCCGGAGGATCGTCATGGGTTTTGGCGGCGCGCCGCACCGAGTTCAAGGAGGCCGATGGTAAACGCAGGACACTCACGCAGAAGCGTGAAATACGGGCCGCGGTCAAAGCGGAGCACGCAGGCCCCAACGGAGGGATCACCCTTGAGCGGCGGGACCGGAGCGTTGCGGGAGAGCGAGTCGGTGCCGAGGAGGCGTCCTGCGGGTTCGTTGTCTCCTTGAATGATACCACCGGAGACTACCACGAGGACCCTGGATAGGCGCGCTCCTCCGGGGTGGATGACTTCGCCGGGGCCATAGGCATGGGGCTCAGCTATCTCAGCGAGGAGAGCGAGGTCGGAGGGTTCGATGCGGTCGAAAGGCGGCACAGCCCGCAGCGCGCAGAGTCTTTCGAGCAACGTAGGGGAAAACGGAGCTGGAGCAGAGGGTTTCATGAGGCGGGCTGAACAATGACGGCGAACCGCGAACCGGCTGCGGGTTGGCTGCGCCACGCGGCGAGGGTGGCGGAGGCGTCGGCACCGAACGCGCCGGGAGCGCACCCTACGACGATCGCCGCGCCGGGGGCGGGCGGAGGCAAGGCGACGAAGGCGTCCGGGGAGGGGTGCAGGGCGGGCGCCTGGCCGAGGTGGAGGAGATCGGGTCGCGCCGTGAGGACGTGACCCCCGGAGGGTGAGAGGAGAATCCAGGCGAGGGTTTCTCCGGCGAGTGCCGCCAGCAGGGCGGGCGCGAGTCGGGTGGGGTCGGCGCCGTGGCGACTGAGTAGGGCGTGGGCCGTAACGGCGACTTGGGCGCGGCGAGTGGCGGCAGCGAGAGGATCGCCGGAAGCCGGGGCGGAGATCCACACGAGCGCGTTCTCACCGGCTATCACGGCGCCGCCGGAGGGAATCTCCTCTTGGGCGTCGTGGCTGCCCCAGGCCCACGGCGAGCCTGCGGGCGCGGCGCCAATGAGAGGGAAAGTGCTGGCAAGTCGGGTCGTGAGGGCACGACGGTCGGCGCCAGCCCGCAACACTGATGCGGCGACGGCGAGCTCCTGGGAGTGGCGGCCGAGGTCCGTGGCAGCACCGCAGAAGTCGACGGCGAGGGACGTGAGCTCCCTCGGGCTGGCGACCTTAATCGTCTGGCTGTAGTCGCCGGCGGCGGTGCGTAGGGCTGCGGCTTTGACGGCGGCGATCGGGCGAGTCAACTGACGCGCAATGGCGAGCGAGACGAGGCCGGCGAGCACAAGTAGGATGGCGCCGAAAGAGAAGGTGATTACGAGGGCGCGGCGGGTCACATCACGGATCGTCGTGATATTGATATCAGCCCCGGCCATGGCCACGGGGTGCCCGTCGGGACCGAAGATGGGCGCCCAAGCGCTCTTCAGCAGCCCCCATTGATTCCACGCCTTGACCTGGGTGAGGTGCGGCGTGCCACGCTCCATAACTTCTTTGATGCCGGGAATCTCCGTGGGCGGCACCACGTCTTCACTGAGCGGGGGAGAATGCTCAGCGCCGATTGTGCCGTCGGCACCGTAGACGATTTTGTCGACGTGTGCCTCGCCGGCATAGATCTGGGTGTAGAGGAACGTTAAATTCGTGCGGTTGCTAATGCGGCGGAGAGGCCAGGCGTAGGACAGGTTCATCGGTCGCAGCTCGCGATTGAAGTTGGGCCGAAGACCGTCGCCGGAGACTTCGCCGGTCTTGGGGTCGATCCAGAGCAGGCCGCGGGAACCACCGAGGACGCTGCCCTCGGCGCCCAGGAGGCGGGAGGATTTGGGCTCCAGCGCGACGGCGACGAAGCGGGTGGGCTTGGGTTTCCAGTCGGCGGGAGCGGGGTCGGGTTTCTTGGGCGCGAGAAGGACCCGACTCAGTTCGGCACCGTCCGCGGGGTTGAGGTTCACCAGTTCGGTGCCGTTGGCGTCGACAGCCCAAAGGCGCTGATCGCGGTGGTCGAAGGCTAAGCTAAGATAACTTTTCTCAAGTTTCGCGGCGCGCGTCGCCTGGCCGGTGCGGAGATCGAGGCGGTCGAGATGAGTGCCGACGGCATAGAGCACGGCGCGCGTCGGATCGGAGGCGAGCGCGGACAGTGGCGGGGTGAGGCGGGCGACGAACGGAGTTGATTTACCGTCGGCGAGGGAAAGGAGACGCAGTTCACCGGTTTGGGAAGAGGCGACGAGCAGGTTGGCCGGGTCCGGTCCGGCTGCGACAAGGTCAAAACCGGCCGGAAGGAGGGTAGAGGTGGCAGTGGCCGAGCCGTTGGCGGGGTCGATTTTCCAGAGGAGATTTTTTTTCGGATCGGACGCCCAGAAAAGCGTTTCGGTGGCGGAGGGCGCGAGGGCGGCGATGGGGAGGGTCTCGATGATCGAGGCGTGGTCGGCGGAGTCGAAGAAGGAGGCGGTCGTGGTCGAGATGGCGAGGAGCTTGCGGTCAAACCCACGCATGACCTGTTCGCTGAGCGTCGAATGGATTTCGACGGCGTTGACAACGATGAGGACACCCAAGGCGGAGAGGAGGCTGGTGAGGAGCCAGCCGGAGAGCGAAAAGCGGGGTGGTCGCGTGCTCATGCGTCGGGGGCGTGGGCGAGGAGGGCTACGCCAAACTCAGGGAAAATTTCGACGCAGCGACGGATGACCGCGGAGGGGAGGAATAACGTCTCGCAGCGTTCGCCGGCGGAGTAGGTGCAGGGGGCGAGGAGCGCGCCATGGAGGGCTTCGGCGCCGACCACTCCGCCGGGCTCGAGCGCAGTGCCGTCGGCCGCACGCACGGATCCCGCGCGGACGAACCAGATGCCGGGGAGGGGTTCGCCCCGCCGGCAGAGCACGGTGCCGGCCGGTGGCGTGGCAAGCCGCAGTTGGGCTCCCATAAATTCGAGGTGGGTGAGGAGCGCGTAGGAGAGGGAGGGAAAGGAGAGGAGGGCGTTGACGTGTTCGACGGGGGTGAGGGCGGAGGCGAGGGCGGTGTGGCCGGCGCGACGTGCGAGGAGAGTGAAGACGGTCTTGCGCAGCATTGGGGAGCGCATGGAGCGGAGTTTCGCAAGGAGGGCCTCGGCTGAGCCGGCCGGATCGAGCGCGTGGGAGGCTTGCGCGGCGGCAGAGGCTTCGAGAGGGAAATCGGACGCGAGAGCGCGAGCGAGGACCTGGGCGGTCGTGGCATTGGCGATGAGACCGCGGCTCCGTCCGAACTCGATCTGGGCTTCGACGGAGCGCCGGTCGATCAGCGGGAGGAGGAGGGTGAACGTCTCGCGGGTGCAGGCTTGTTCGACGGACTCGAGAGCGTAGCCACGCTCCTTGGATTGACTGCTGTCGAGGCCCGCTAGGACGGATTCGAAGTTGGGCAGGCGCCCGGCGACGGCGAGGGTTTCGAGGACGACGGAGCTGATGAGGAGCGGGTAGTCGCGGTATATACGGCGGAGGACGGTCTGGCCGGGTTCGTCGCCCTGCGCGGCGAGGCTCATCGCGCCACTGAGGACGGAGTAGGCTTTGCGGGTGGTTTGTTCAACCAGGGGGCCTGCGAGCATCTGCGCTTGCGGGAGCGATAGGCGGCCGAGGGCGCGCAGGGCGACGGAGCGGGCGGTGGCAGCGTAGGCCGGGCTTTGGGAAACAGCGATGAGGGTGGGCACCGTGCGCGAACCGAAGCGGGCGATCATTTGCTCGGTCTGACGGCGTTCCGAGGGGGTGAAGGAGCCGGCGCCGGCGAGTAGAGAGGAAAGCGCGCCGGTGTCGCCGATACGTTCAAAAATTCTGATGGCGCGGGCGCGGTCGGCTGTGGAACCGACAAGGAGCGTCGAGACGAGATCCGGTATGAGGACGCGGGAGGTGCCGTCGGCGAGGCGATCAAGTGCGATGAGCGCTTCGCTGCGCACGGCCGGGAGGTGCGAGCGGAGATAATGGCGGAGGCGGAAAGCTTGGCGGGCGTCGTGGAGGCCGCCGAGGGCGCGGAGACCTTGGAGCACGGAGGGTTCGTCGCCGGCGGCGAGGCAGGTATCGATGTGGCGAAGAGCGGCGCTTTGCGTGACGTCGCCGGTCGGGCCGAGACCTTGGCGGGCGAGGAGGGCGTCGAGTTCGATGTCGGTGCCAGGGGGGCGGGTGCGATGCCACTCGACGAGGGCCCGGGCGGCGGAGGAGTCGCGTTGCGTCACGATGGCTTCGAACACCGGCAAGGCGTGGCGGTGGGCCTCGGCTGAGGCCTCTCGGAGGAAAACTGGGAGCGTGCGGTTGAGGCGGTCTGCGTCTTTGAGATGGAGAACGCGCAGGGCGAGGGCGGCGACGGGGCCATCTTCGGCGAGGGCGCGGCTTTCCGCGAGATCGAGGTCGGCCGGCGTGGTGCGGGCGAGGAGTGGCGCGGTAGGGCGGGTGAAATCTAGCCAGGCGCCGCGGAGGTTGTCGGCAATGGCGATGGCGTAGTCGTGTCGCAGGATTAGGACGAGGACGAGGCAGCTGAGGGCGAGGGCGATGCCGGCCATCGAGAGTTGCTCCGGGCTGAGGAGGGGCAAATCGTCTGAGCCGGCGGAGCTGGCAGCGAACAGGAGGAAGAAGCCGGCGCTGGCGGTGGCGAGGGGTTCGCAGAGACCCTCGATCAGGGTGCGAATCTGTTTGCGACCGGCGGTGGGCAGGCCGGCGAACATGAGGTTCACATTGTTGAATTCGATCGCGATCATTAGGCCCTGGAAGGCGAAGAAGCCGACGGCGGCGGAGGCATAGTCGCCGTTGAGCAAGAGCGCGGTGAAGACCACGGCGTAGGCGACGGGCTGAAGGAGGGCGACGTTGCGGACGCCAAAACGGGCAACGAGTTGGTTGAAGAAGAAGAGGCTGATGGCGAGGTTGACGATATTCACCATCGCGGTGAGGCGGCCGAGAAAGGAAGCGAGGGTTGCCTCGTCAAGGCCCTCGGCGAAGATGCCCATGTATTGGTATTCGCAGACCGTGGCGGTGAGGAGGGTGAAAAACAGCAGCGCCGTGAGCACGATGGCGTAGCGCGAGCCGGCCATCTGGCGGACGGCGGCGGCGGCCTCGGCCAAAGCAGGCGCGTCGTCGCTGTCGGCATCGTCGGCGTCGAGTTTGTGAGTGCGGCGGCGGATGGAGATGACCACCGGCACGGCGACGACGGAGCAGACGGCCCAAGCGAGAAACAGGGCGCCTACGCCGAAGTGCGCGGAGATGACGTCGACGAGGGAACCGCCGATGATCGAGCCGAGGGCGCCGCCGGCAAAGCAGAAAGAGAACAGGCGCTTCGCGTCCACAAGGTCGAAGTAGCCGTCCAAGAAATTCCAAAAAAGAGTGTAGAGACCGACATACCAGAGCGCGGCGTAGAGTTTGGCGGCGTAGCAGAGTGCGATCGGTTCGGCGCCGTGAAAGTGGGCGCAGAGCAGCCAGAGGGCGACGCCGCAGGCCGCGAGCAGGCCGAGCGTGGCGTCAAACACGCGGTCGATGCCCCAACGCGAGAGCAAAGCGGAGTAGGCGGGGATGTAGCAGAGCATCATCACCGGAGTGAGGATGTAGATGTGGGGGAGCTTGTCGGCGCCGACTTTGACGAGGAAGAGGGCGTCGGCGGCGCTCGTGCCGAAGGCGAGGCCAGCCTGGAGAAGGAGGCCGAGGAGTGCGAAGCGACCGATACGGTAGCCTTCGCCAGGGGCGAGACGGAAAAGTTTCTGCGCGACGCTGGGCATGAGGGCGGAGCGGGCTCAGGGGCCGAAACGCCTTGCGGTGAGGATCAGGCTCCGATGGGTGTGTGCTTCCGGGCGAAAATGCGGATGCGGTTCTTCGTGCCAGGTGGCGACATGGCTTTCGACGAGTGCGAGGCCGGCCTCGACGATCAAGGCTTCGGCCTCCGCGCGGGAGTAGAAGCGAAAATAGTAACGTCCTCGATACAGCCAGCCGTTTGCCGCGGTAGGCTCCATTTCGATGCCAGCGATGCCGTCGTCGCTGTCCGGGATATTGAGGAGGAGGAGGCCCCCGGGGACGAGGAGGCGGCCGAGTTCGCGGAGGACGGCAACCGGATCGGGGAGGGTTTCCACGACGTCGGAGAGGAGCACGAAGGCGAACGAGGCGGAGGGTAGCGGCAATTCAGCCAGGTCGGATTCGACCAGCGCGACGCGTTGGCGCAGAGGAGCCGGGATTTTCCCGAGTGCGGCGGCCGAGGCATCGCATGCGGTGACGGGACGACCCAGTGCCAAGAGCGGGGGCAGGTTGCGGCCTTCGCCGGTGGCGGCATCAAGCACTGCTCCGGGCGGTAGGTTGGTCACCGGCGGAAGATACTTAGTTAGGAACCCAACCGGACTCATCCCCCAAACCGATTCCTTGGTTGAAGCGTAGAGCTCATCCCATGCGGATTTATTGTGGTGATTAAGCTCTGCAAAAGGTGGCGGGAAGTGAGGCGTCACGGGTCGAATTCGCTACAATTGAGGAGCTGAGGCAAATCCAAATTTTTGGACGGTGTTGCATCACGTGCTTAAGTATTCCAGTGGTTGGTCGACGGCTAATTCATCTGGCAACGCAGCAGGCTTAGGCCGGGGACGGGTGAAATGACTTCGAATTCTTTGGCACCGGCGGATTGGGCACAGGCGGTAAGTTCAGTGCGCGGGAGGACGCCGCAGTTGAGCCAGATCTCGGAGTGCCAGCCGCGGCGAGCGACCGCGCGGAGAATTTGACGATGCACACCGGTGCGGCCGCCGAGGGGAAAAGCCGAGACCGGAGGCATGACGTGGTAGTGAGCGGCAGGGCGTGCGGTCGCCTCATAGAGCGTCGTGGTGTCGCCCCACGGCGGGTCACCGTAAATGAGGTCGGGGGCGCGAAGCGAGGTTGGCCAGCTGTCAAAGAGATCGCTTTCAATGAGGCGCAGCGGGAGACGGTGCTTGGCGGCGTTGCGCGCGGCCACGGCGAGGGCGTCGGGATCGAGGTCGAGGCCGACAAGACGCGCGACCGGGAGGGCGTGCCGGATCGCGAGAGCGAGACTGCCGCAGCCGACTCCGACATCGGCGAGCAATGGAGCGCGTTTGCGGGCGGCTGCGAGAATGGTGCCGCGGGCGATCACGGCCGATACGAGATGCGTGAGTTCGGGGTCGGTGACGTAGGCGCGTTTGTCGATGGCGAAGGTGAGGCCACGAAAGCTGAAAGAGCCCGTGATGTGAGCGAGGGGTTCTCCGCACAAGCGGCGTTTCAGCCAGCGCTTGAGGCGCACTGCGTCGCCCGCCGCTGCGGCGGCAAGCGTCAGCGCTTCGGAGGGGTCGAGGGCTCGGAGGAAGGAATCCTGCTCGCCGAGTTCTTCACGGAGTGCGCGGACGACGGTGGCGAGCAAGGCTCGGGGGCGGCGGGCGGGCGGCGACGGGCGCGGAGTTTTCATGACGAGAGGAGAAGTTCGTGGAACGCGCCGCGCATGCAGTGATTGCTGGCCATTGCGGCGCCGTAGCCGCCGGCGTTGAGGAAGGCGAGGAGGTCGCCGTTAGCGAGGGGCGGCAAGTGGGCGTCGCGGTGGAGGATGTCGAGCGCTTCGTTGATATGGCCGGCGATGGTGGTCGGGCGCAGACGCGTGCGTGGGCCAGGTGCGTGCACCGGCACGGGCACGAGAGGAAGTTGGTAGAAGGCGGGTTCGATGTGGAGTTGGAAGCCGCCGTTCACGCCGGCGTAGAGAGTGCGCCCTTTGCGCTCGACGGTGTTGACCTCAAGGAGGAGGAGGCCGGCGTCTTTCACCAGGTAGTCGCCGGGTTCGCACCAGATTTCAAATCCGCGCCCGCCGAACTGTTGCGCGACGAGTGCGCTCCAAGCCGACAGATTGAGCGGTCGGTCCGATGGGACCAATGGGATTCCGAGACCGCCGCCGAGGTTTACATAACGCAGGCGGGAGACTTGCGCGACGAAGGGCTGACAAGCCGAGAAAATCTCCGCGAGCACGGGGAGTTGCGGAGTGAGGTAGCCGCAGCCGGTGTGAAAGTGAATGCCTTCTACGACGAGTCCGTGGCGACGAGCGAGGCGCAGAGCGGCCGGAAATTGCTCTCGGTGGATGCCGAACTTGGTGCCGCGTCCGCCGGCGTAGCGGAGGAGCCGGTTGCGGCGATAGCCGATCCCGAGGCCAGGGTTGATCCGCAGGCCGATCCGCCGGCCGGGCGCGAGCGCGCCGACCCGCGCGATGTCGTGGAGCGAGTCGAGATTGAGCACGAGACCTTCGTGGCGGAGGAGAGCGTCGAGATCGGCGTCGCTCAGCGAGGTGCCGGTGAAAGAAATATTTTCCGCCGCGAAACCGCACGCGCGCGCGCGGGCCACCTCGGCAGGCGAGCATGTGTCGAGGCCGCAGGCGTCGAGTCGGCGCAGTGCGCGCAGGAGCGGCGGATGGCGGTTCGACTTCATCGCGTAGAAAACGCGGAAGGGCAGGGCGCGGGCGGCGAGCGCGGCGCGCACGCGATCTAGGTTTTCCGTCACGCGGGCGGCGTCGTAGAGGTAGAGTGGCGTGCGGTGTAGGCGGGCGAGGGCAGCGACGGCTTGACCGGCGAAGTGCAACTCGCCGTGTTCGTAGCCGAGACCAGGCCTAGACCACCACGGGCCACGGGAACGGGAGGAGCGAAGGGCGGAACTCACGGTTTCGAAGGAGCGGAAGGCGGGACGATAGCCGCGCGGAAGCGACCGTATTGAACAATCTCGCCGCCGCCGCCCGAGATGAAGGTGCCGCGCAATTCCGTGGGGCTCAGGACGCCGCGGAAGACGAGGCGGGTGGTCGCGGTCGTGCGGCACACCAGTTCTAACCAGGCGCCGCGCCGAGTTCCCTCGACGGGCCAACGGCCGGCTGGCAACGGAGTTTCCACGCTCAAAAATCCGCCGACGGTGTCGCCGTCGAGCGTGAGTTCGAAGCGGCCGGGGGCGGTGACGAGTTGCGTGGTGTTGGTGAGCGAGCCGGCCAGCGTGAGTGTTGCGGGCGCAGCGGCCGAGGTGGAAAACCCTAGCAGCAGACCGAGAACGAGTGCGAGGGCGCGGGCGCACATTGGGCGGGTAAAGTTCATGGAGCGAGGGCAGCGGACTTTTTCGCGGGCGGTGCGGGTGGCGACGACTCTTCGAGTTCTTTTTGCACTTTCCTCATGATGAGCGACCACGTGCCCGAGGAGCCGTCAACGGCGCGGGCGAGCATGTCGTAGAGCTGACTCGGGTCCGGCTTCCCGACTTCACCGCCGATGGCGAAGGGCTGTTTCATCGCGAGGAAACCGTCGGGGCGCGGTTTCTTCTCAAGGAGTTTCATGTTGCCGAGAATGACGGCCATTTCGTCTTTCGCCGCGAGTTCCACGTTGAGATCGAGCTTGCGGGCGACGAGCGGGATGCCCTCGACGGCGGGCACGCTCCCGTGGCCGAGGAGGCGGACTTGCGGCGAATCGAGGCGAAATTCGCGGAGCACGAGACTGCCGGCGACGTCGCGCGCGCCGCTGACACGGAGGCGCTCGACGGGCATCTCGCCGAGTTTGCGCACGAGGCGGCCGAGTGCGCGCATTTCCGAGGAAAAGCTGAGTGTGCCGGCGAGGGCGAGCAGCGTGGAGGCGGTTCCTAGCTGCGGGTGCGTAAGGCGGGCGGTGCCCCCTTGCGCATCGAGCGTGAATTCGCCCGAAGTGCGGTCCAGCAGTTGCCACCAACGGTTGCCGGCGCCTTGCACGGACGCGCGCAGATCGAGACGGGTTTCGAGAGAACCGAAATCGTTGGGGAAAGCGGTGCGGATGGCGTGCGCGGTGTCGAATTGTTCGATTTTGAATTCGCCCGCGAGCGTGTGATCATCGTTCTTGGCCACGGGATCGTAGCCGACGCGCAACCCGCCGCCCCACCGACCGCCGAAAATTTCTCCGGAGAGATCGTCCAACGTGAAGGCGCGGTCGGTGAGCGCGAGGCGGCCGCGGACGCCGTCGATGCGGTAGGGATGGAACTTCACGGCGGCGAGCTCGAGGGTGAAGCTGCCCCGCAGTCCGCCCCAGAACGGCACCCCGAGGGGCCCGCGGTGTTGCGGCAGGACTGGATCGGGCGGTGGGACGACGACGGTCTCGACCGCGGCGGGCGCGGGAGTGACGGGAGCAGGAGCAGAGGAAGGCGGCGCGCGGGGTGGGGAGAAGGCGTTGGCGAGTGCCATGATTTCGCCGACGTCGAAAAATTTGCTTCGCAAGACGGAGGTGACGGGAATGGCTTTATGCGCGAGCGCGACGTCGAGCTGAAAGGACGCGTCGCTGGGCAACGGAGTCGTGGCGAAGAGCGTGGCAACGTCGAAGTGCACGGATTGTGCGATGGTGTCGGCGGCGATATCGATGCGGCCGTGCGCGTTGATCTCGAGCGCGGGCAACGTGCGGCGGCGGTCGGCGGAGGGCACGCCGGAGAGTCGGGCCCAGAATTCGGGCGGATCGTCGCGCAGATTGCCGTTGGCGCGCAGCACGAGTTCGCCGGCGGGGGGCATTCCGTTTTCGGCGAGGACGGGCACGCGGTGGAGGGCGGAAAAATCGATGCGCGCGGCCAGGTCGAGTTGATCGGGAAGGATGCGTTGGTCGTTACCGATGAATCCGAGGGCGCCCTCGAAGTCGATCGCGCGGGCGGTGGCCACATCGAGCCGGCCATCGCTGGCGTGGAGCCGCCCGGCGTAGCCGAGTTGGAAGGTGGGCTGAAACTGGTGGATGAGGCGGAAATCGACGCCGGGAAAAAAACTTCCCTGTGCCTGTTGCACTTGCGGCTGGCCGTGCCGCGCATAGCTGAAATCCGTGATGCTCACGGGTAGGGTGGCCCGCAGCCGAAAGTTCTGCGGCTCGGCGAGTAGGAGTAGCCGCGTGGGCTCGAGTATGCCCGTGAGCGTCGCGTCGGGCGGGAGCCACGGGCGGAGCCAAACGAGCGGGATGCGCGCCACGTCGACCGTGAGAGGAGCGGGAGCGGTGACGATGAATTCGCCGTTGGGCTTGGCGGTGAAGAGAAAGGGTTGCGGCGACGCGAGGGTGAACAGCGGTCCTTCGGCGCGGTTCACCTCAAGGTGGAATGTCTCGACTTGGGAAACGCGCTTATCGAGGGAGCGGGCTTCCGCGCGGAGCCTTGCGGTGAGCGGACCGAACGTGTCACGGCTGCCGGGGAGAGCGGGAAAATCTCCGTCGAGCGCGAGCGTGGTGGCGAATTTCTTTTCGCGTTCTCGCCAAGCAAACGTCGCCTCTCCGCCGATGCGGTTGCCGGCGTCGTCGACGAGTTCGAGCTGGTGCACGCGGATGGTGCTGCGCTCCTCGCCGAGCGTGAACTCCGGAGCGAGACGCGCGCGACCGCGAAAGATCGATTGGCCGCCAGCCGTGAAGCCGAGATCCGTCCACGTCCACGGCGTGCGCGTCGTGAACACAAAACCGCGGCCCGTCTCCGCGCGGCGCAGAACGGATTCGCCGGCTGCCCACGCGCCAGTGAGTTGGCGGTGTGGGAGCCAGCGCGAGATCCAGGCCAGCGGGAGATCGCGGATATTGAGTTTGAGGAGATCGAGGCCGCGCTGCTGCGCGAGTTCGTCGTCGGCGCCGAAATCGATCGGTTGCTGCAACGCGAGTGAGACCGCCGGCTCCGCTATGCCGGGCCGGCGTGCGGTAAATTCGAGCGTCGTGACGCGCTGGCCTTTGGGCGTGGAGGCGACATCCCAGCGGGCGCCGAGGGTGAAGGGCAGGGCGTGCTCCGCGCTCGCAAGCAGCGTGGGCAACTCGCCCGTGAGCGTGCCGGCGAAACGGGTTTCGTCGGTCTTTATTTCGTGCGTGGCGGAGACCGTGAGCGTGACACGGTCGCCCTGCGGGCTCGTGACGGCGAAATCGTCGCTCGCAAACGCGAGCCGCGCGGCGGATGCGGTGAGGCGCGGGCTGAATTGCAACGTGAACGGCGGCATCCCCGGGAGGAGCGGGCCGGTTAGGGCTACTGGGCCGAGCGTCGTGGGGCGCGTTGCGTCGAGGCGCAAAGTCTGGTCGGGATCGAGTGCGAGCGTCCACTCGCCGGAGAGGTTGCCCGTCGTGATTTGCGCGGCGGTGCCGAGTGCGGGGTTGGCCCAAGCGGCGGGGAGACCCGCGAGCGTGATGCGCGCGTTCGCCGCAGTCGTCAGTGGAAACGACACGGGCGCGCCGAGCGTGAGCGAGAGCGCGAAGGGAGACGTCTCGCCGCGCAGCGCGAAGGTCGCGCGATCCAGCGTGGTGCGGCCGGCGCGCACGGAGAGGGCGGCATCGAGTTTGCCCGCGAGCGCGTCGACGGCGGCGAGTTCGGGGCGGAGGTTTACTAAGTCTCGCGCAGTCAAATCGCCGGTGAGCACGGCATCGAGCGCGTTAGTTTTGAGATCGAGGCCCAACGTGAGTTTCCCGTCGAGCGCGGCGCGCGGCGGAGGGTTCGGCCAGAGCGCGGCGGCCACGGAGGAGTCGACGTGAAAGGCCAACGTGGCGGCGAGTGCGGAGTGCGCGCGGTCGAGGTCGCCTGAAAAATCGAGCCCCACGCCGTCGCCACAACGCAGCGTGGCGGCATAGTGCTCGCCGGTCGGTGTGGCGGCGAGCGCGAGGGTGAACTTGCCCGGGGCGAGCGAGACGGGGCCGTAGCGGGGGAGAGCGAGGTCGCCCGCGAGCTCGATCCGCGCGATGCCGTGGGCGTCATCTTGCGTGATTCGCAGAGTGCCGCGGCTGTTGATGACGTTGTCGGGGCCAGCCGCCAGCAGGAGGGAGGAGGCGGAAAATTCGTAGGCAAACTCGCCGGTCTGCCCTGCGCGCAAACCGCCGCCGCGCAGGCGGAGACGGCTCACCACGACGGACCGGCCTCCCTCCTTGACGGCGATCTCGATGTCGAGATTCGTTGTCTCAACGAGCCAAGGGAGAGGAGAGCGGAGCAGAGGGAGCAAACCGGAGAAAGGTTCGGCAGGCGGAGCGGGGGCCGTGGCGGGCGCGGCGGCGGGAAATTTCTCAGGTGTGATCTCGATGCGCAGGCGAGGCACGTCGACCTGGGCCACGTGCAATTCGCCGCGGAGCAGGCGCGAAGGGAGCAGAGTGACAGTTATGGGCGCAGAGGTGGCGGAGAGGCCCGGCATTCCGAAGTCGAGGCCGCGGGCATCGAGTCCCCCGACGCCGACGCCGAATTGTTCGATCTCCATCCGCCAACCGGGTTGCAGGGTGGCTACCTGCCGCAGCAGCCACGTCTGCACGGTGGGTGTGAGCAAAGTGCTGACACAGATCAGTCCGCACAACGCGACGCCGAGGAAAGCGCGGAGCCAACGGCGGCGAGGTGGCGGACGCGAGGAGGGAGCAGGCGGGGCGTTCACGCTAGCACGACCATACGGTTGCTCCACAGCTCCCGCAGCTCCGGCACGAGCGCGAGCGTTGCCGCGCGGTCCAGGCCGGCTTTGGCTCCGAGGTCAGCAAGCGTCGCGTGCCCGTCCGCCGCACCGAGCACGGCGAAAATCGACTCCGACAATTTCGCGGTCTTCCCGTGGTGATACGTGAAGCGCGCCTCGCGCACCCACTCCTGCTCGGTTCCGCTCGTCCAGCGTCGCGCCCGCGTGAGTGCCACCGTTACGGGCAATCCGATTCGCCGCGCCAGCCACGCTTCCGGGGCGGGCTCGCGCTTTTTCACGAGCCAATCGCCAACCGCGAGCGCATGCAGATCGGTCGTTAGAAAACACACGATGCTGTCCTGCACGGAGTCCACGATGGGCTCCGCGTGATTGTTGAACGACGTGTTCAGGAGCATCGGCACGCCTGTCCGTTCGCCGAAGGCCCGGATCAGTTCCCAGTAGCGCGGGTTTGTCGCGCGCGCGACTGTCTGCACCCGCGCGGTGCCGTCTACATGGGTGATCGCGCCGAGCAACGCGCGGCACTCGGGCCGCACGTCGAGAATCACGCTCATCGAGGGAAACTCTTTCTGCGTTGGCGTTGTGACAAAATAGTCATCGACCTTTTCCGCGAGCACCGAGGGCGCAAAGGGCCGGTATGCTTCCCGCTTTTTCACCATGCGGTTGATGATATCCTTGTTTTCCGCCGGGCGGGGGTCGGCCAAAATGCTGCGATTCCCCAAGGCACGTGGGCCGAACTCGGCGCGCCCTTGCACCCAGCCGATCGCCTTACCCGCCGCGAGCTCATCCGCCGCGCGCGCCACGATGTCGTCGCAGCGCTCGGCCGTCACGAAGTTCGACCACCCCGCCAGTTCGGCTGCGATCTCAACGTCGGTCCCGGTCTCGCTGCCCCAGTAAACGTGCGTGAGCGCCTCGACGGCCGACTGCGGCGCACGCGCAAGCTGCGTCGCGAGCGCCGCACCCAGCGCGCAGCCGGCGTCGTGGGCGGCAGGCTGGACAAAGACTTTTTCGAAGAGCCCGGCGTAGAGCACGCGACCGTTCAACGAGCAATTATGCGCCACTCCGCCGACGAGGCACAGATTAGTTTTTCCCGTCGCTCGCCGCCAATGCGCCAGCACATGCAGCCCGATTTTCTCCACCGCTTCTTGCAGGGCGGCGGCGATGTGTTGATGGGTTTCGCCGAACGCCTCGCCCTTGCGGCGCGGTCGCGTCACACGCATTAGCGCGGGCACCCGGTCAAGGTGCAACCGGTAGTTTCCCTCCGGGAGCAGCTCGTAGAACGTCTTGAATAACTCCCGATACCGCGTCGCGTCGCCGTAGGGCGCCATGCCCATGACCTTGTATTCGTCGAACATCTCGTAGCCGAGATACCGGATCACGTCACGGTAGAGAAAACCCAGCGAGTCGGCTTCGCCGAATTTCTGCCGCAGCTTCAGCTCGCGGCCGTGGCCCTCCCAAATCGTGCCCGAAATGCCCTCGCCCTGGCCGTCGAGGCTCACCACGAGCGCGGCATCGAATCCTGCCATGGCAAACGCGCTTACGGCGTGGCACGTGTGGTGGTCCACGAAAAAAATCTTCGCCGGGTCCAGTTCGCACCCGAGCGCCGTCCGCCACATTTTTTGCACGTAGCCACGTGGCGTCAGCAGTTCCTTTTGCGAAAAATCTCCGAGGTGCAGCATCGCCAGCACGCGCTGCACATACGGCTCCGTCGCATAGAACGCCACCGCATCTACGTCTTCGGGCCGACTGCCTGCGAGGGCGAGGCAGCGGCGGATTGCGCCGTGCGGGGCTTTGTTGGTGTGCTTGATCCGGTTGAGCCGTTCTTCCTCTACCGCGGCCAGCACTCGGCCGTCGCGCACGAGGACGGCGGCCGCGTCGTGGATATTGTCGAACCGCACGGCATGGTCGTTGGCGTGTGCGGCATCAATGCCGCCGGAAAGGCCGAGGACGGTCATGACGCGGCCGACGCGCCTCCCGCGCTGCGAATCCACTCGGCCAGCGGCGCCGGCAGCGCTTTGCGCACCAGCGTTTGGATATCGATCACCGTGTGATCCGTGCGCGCGATGCCCACGAGTTTCTCGGCCGCGCCGAGGTGCACGATGCGGTAGGAAATACCATACGAGTTGTCGCCGTTCGGTTGCGGCAACACTTCGATCCGCACGCGGTCCCCGCTCTGGAGCGGGCCTAGATATTGTGCCGTCACCTTGCTGATCGGGATCAGCACGCGGTGCTCGCCGAAAAATTTCCGCAGTTCGATCCCGGCGTTGGCCAAGCTTGCCTCGTAGGCTTCGTGACAGAGCACGAGGTAGTTGGCGAAAAATAAAAACCCGGCGCCATCCACTTCGGAAAACCGCACCGTTCGTTCGTAGCTTGTGCTCATGATGATAGTTTCTCCGGCCCGCGTTGCTTGCTACTTCTTGGCCGCCTCCACGGCCATTGCCAGCGCCTCGATTGTCGGACCTTCGTAAAGCGACGCCGCGGGGAGCTTGACGTCGAATTCCTTCTTCACGCCGGACAAGACCTGCACGCCGATCAAGGAATCTCCGCCTAACTCGAAGAAGTTGTCCTGCACCCCTACCTGCTCGATGCCGAGGAAGCTCTGCCACGCTTCGGCCAGCTGGGTCTCGATGATGTTGCGCGGCGCTACGTAGGCGTTCCCCAGTGCGGGACGGGGGTAACGTTTGCGCGAGGACGGTTTCGGCGCCTCCGCCGTCGGACCGCCAGCCGCCTTCGACTGGCCACGCACGTGATCGATGATCGGCTGCAGCGGTCGCGGCGACACGACCATCTGCGCCGGCGCTGCCGCCAAAATTCGCGCGAGCGCCTCGATGCCCTCCCGCGGGCTGATCGAATCCGCCGTCGCGCTGCCCTGCGCTGCGGCCGCCGTCGACCGCGCGCCCGGCGCCACGTGGATCGCCCGCGCCGGCGGTGTGATGGCAAGGACGAGTTTTCCAATGTGTCGTGCTCCGGCCATCGTTTGAAAGGCCGATGCCACGTCGTTGATCGCGAACACTTCCTTGGGCAGCGGCTTGAACTGCCCCGTGCGGAAATAGCCCATGATCTCGTTGAGCATCTCCCGCACGAAGGCCGGTCGTCGCAGCATCACCGGCCCGAGTTCGATGGCCATAAACGAGAGGTTGTTCGCAAACGGCCGCAGTCCGAGCTGGCTGTTTTGGTAAATGTCGCGCGCACCGATTTCGAGGAAACGTCCGAACTGCGTGAGCACACCGAGGCCTTTCGCGATGAATTCGCCCGCGAGCGAATTCAAGACGACGTCCACTCCCTGCCCGCCCGTCGCCTTCATTACATCGTCCGCAAACGACAACGATCGTGAATCGAAGACGTGCTTCACGCCGAGCGATTTTACGTAGTCGCGTTTTTGCGCGCTGCCCGCCGTTGCAAAAACTTCGGCGCCGACGCGTTGCGCACATTGGATCGCGGCCAGCCCCACGCCGCCCGCCGCCGCATGGATGAGCACTTTTTCGCCCTTCGCCAGCCGGCCCTGCACGTGCAGGGCGTAGTGCGCGGTGAGAAACACGAGCGGAATGGTCGCCGCATCCTCGAAGCCCACGCCGTCCACCAACGGCGCCGCCGCTTGCGCCGGCACCGTCAGAAAACCGGCGAAGCACTTCGAGCCCATCACGATTACGCGATCTCCCGGCGCAAACTCCGTGACGCCCGGTCCGGTGCGCACCACGACTCCCGCGCCTTCGCCGCCGAAGCCGATTGCTAGACCGGCATCGTGATCCGACGACAACATGCCGAGCGCACGCAGCACGTCCTTGAAGTTCAGGCCGGCCGCATGCATCTGCACTTCGATCTGCCCTTCGCCCGGCTCCACGCGCGCGCACGGTGCGGGCGCGAGGGTGTCGAGTTCGCCGAGGGCTGCCATATTGACCTGGAAGTTTTCCGCGCCCGGCAGAAACGGAAAGCGGTCGGCTTCGCCTTGCGGCGCGCCGCGCGCTCCGACGCGTTTCAATAGATAATCTTCGAACACCACGAGCTCGCGACCCGCCTCGTCGCAATACCAAACGTCGAAATTCAACGTCTGGCGGTCCGCCATCATGTCGTCGTGCTGTTTGATTGTGCTCTGGATGCGCGGCGTTAGCGGGCCGTAGACGTGCACCACCCGGTGCGAGAACGGCACATTCACTCCAACCGCCTTGAACGGGAAAAATGCGGTCAAATCCAGCATGCCGGGATGCAACGGGTGCATCGCGAGATCCCCCACGTAGGCGTCGGCGAGGCGCTGACTGCTGGTGCCCTCGAGTTCGCCCATGCGGACCCAGTCGGGCGTCATCCAGCGCGCGCCCACCCGCAGATGGCCGGCCTGCTGGCGCAGTTCGCCGGGGACGATGTTGTCCGCCGCCTTTAGATCGTGAAACTCCCCTTTGCAGCGCGCCGTGATCGCCGCCAGATCATGCGTCTGCTGCGGCCGGTCCGTGCCGGGTGTGATGGTGCCGCGCGAGTGCTCCACCCATTCGTCCGTGCCAGGGGCGGCGAGACTCTTTACCGTAAACTCGTATCCATCCCCGGCCTTGGTCAAAACGGTGTGCAGTTCCCGCGGTTGTCCCGGCTCCACTGAAAAGGTCGCGAGGATATACATGTCCGAAAAGGTGTAGCTCTCCGCCGTGACGTGTCGCGCAAACGCTGCCCGCACCAGCTCCAGATACGCGGTGCCCGGGAGTGTCGGCTTGCCGAAAAGTTCGTGGTCCGTGATCAACCACGGCCCTTCCGTTGAAAACGTCCCGACGTATTCGATCACGTCGCCTTTGATTCGGCAGCGCTGGAACAACGGGTGTTCCACCGGCTTGAACTCCGCCGCCAATTTCGCGGCCGCCGCCGCCTTCGGCCGCGCCACCGTCTCGACCGCCATGCCCACCTCGGACCACGCGTCCCAGTTGATCGAAATTGTCGTCGGCCCGCCGGCGAGCGTCGCCGCCCGCGCGAGCACATCGAGCCCCGAGTTTGCCCCGCAGTAGTCCACTTGGCCGAAGCCGCCGACCACCGCGGCGATCGACGAGTAGTGCACCACGAAATCCGGCGGAGTATCCTTGAGCACGGCTTCGAGCACGAGCGCGCCCTTGATCTTGGCATCAATGACCCCCGCCGCCGTTTTCTTTTCCTTCAATTGGATTACGCCGTCGCCCGCGACACCGGCCGCGTGCATCACGCCGTCGATCCTGCCGAAACGCGCGCGTGCCTCCGCTACCGCCGCACTCATGGCGGCGAGATCTGCCGTGTCCGCCGTCGTGAGCAACACTTCCGCCCCCAGCGCCTCGAGCTGCTGCACGCTCGCGATGCGCCGGCTCACGCGGTCCTCCGCACCGTGAGTTTTCACCCACGCCGCCCATTCGGTTTTCGCGGGCAATGCCGAACGATTGGTCAACACAAGCTTCGCCTGCACCGTCCGCGCGAGCCACTCAGCCACTTTCAGTCCGATGCCCCCGAGTCCGCCCGTGATCAGGTAAACTCCACCGGTCTTCAATAGTGGGACCTTCGCACCCGGCGCCCCGAGGCGTTGCGCTTCGAACTGTTGGACGAAACGTGTCGCCCCACGCCATGCCACCACGGGCTCGCGTGGCACGGCACCCAGTTCGGCGAGCACCGCCGCGGCCATCTCGGCCGGCGTTCCGGCCACGTCGATGCCCGCGCTCGCAATTTCCGGATATTCCTGCGCGATCACCTTGCATGGCCCGAGCACCGTCGCCCGCTCCGGCCCGACGATCGGTTCGCCGGTCACGCTCTGCATCCGGTTGGTCACGACGCCCAGCCGCAGCGGCTGGGTCAGATTTTCGTCGCCCAACACCTGTGCCAGTGCGAGCAGGCTGTGAAAACCGCGCGCCTGCGTTCGTTCAAAATTTGCCAACGCCGCGCCTGCGGCCGGCTGCTCGGTCCAGGCGTGCACGATCACGTCCGGCCAGCGTTGCTCGCCCCGCAGCAGCGAAAACAACATCGCGATCTCGTCCTTCTTTGACGGGTCGAGCACATAGTGTCCGTCGTCCACCAGGGAGAACGCCGCGCCGGTCTCCGCCAGCGTCACCTGCCGGCCTTCGGCGCGCAGCTGCGTCACCAGTGCGTCGCGCAGCGGACCCGCATCCGCCAGCACCAGCCACTGGTTGCCGGCCGTCGCCGCGCTCGCCGCCGCCGGCGTCTCGCGCCACACTGGCGCGTAAAACCAATCCGCCAAATCCGCATGCCGCACAAACGCCGCCGGTGCCGCCGCCCCCGCCGATGGGAGTGCGATCGCCTTCTGTTGCACCCAATAACGTTGCCGCTCGAATTGATACGTCGGCAGTGGCACGCGCCGCCGCTGCTCGCCCGCCGAAAAGCCGGTCCAGTCGATCTCGACGCCCGCGATCCAGAGTTTACCCAGCGCCCCCAGCACGTGCACCGCGTCCGATGTTTTTTCCTGCGCGTGCCGCAACGTCGTGATCGCCGCACCCTGCGCCGCCAGCTCCGGCCGCTGCCGCGCGAGCGTCGCGAGCGTCCGGCCTGGCCCGACTTCAAGGGCCACGCGTGTGCCGCTCTTGAGCAGCTCCGCCACGCCGTCGGTAAACCGCACCGCGCCGCGCAAGTGCTGCGCCCAATAAGCCGGATCCGTCGCCTGCGCCGCCGTGACCCATGTGCCCGTGAGATTCGAAATATACGGCAGCGTGGGCGCGCTGCGTTTCACGTTCGCTACCAACGCGGTAAACTCTGCCAGAATTGGATCCATCATGCGCGAGTGGAACGCATGCGAGGTCTGCAACCGCCGCGCTTCGACGCCCTTCGCCTGCAACGCCCGCTCCAGCGCCGCCACCGCCGCCGCCGGCCCCGATGCAACGCAGCTCGCCGGCGCATTGACCGCCGCGAGCGAGAGCTCCACCCCGAGCAGGGGCAGCACTTCCGACTCCGGCAACGGCACCGCCAACATTTCGCCGGCCGGCAAACTCTGCATCAACCGCCCGCGCGCTGCCACCAGGGCTAACGCGTCCTCGACGGCAAACACGCCCGCGAGCGTCGCCGCCACGTATTCTCCGATGCTGTGACCGATCATTGCCTCGGGTTGCACCCCCCAGCTCTGCCACAGGCGCGCGAGCGCGTATTCGACGGTAAACAACGCCGGCTGCGTCAGCGCCGTTTGTTTCAGCTGTTCCGCCGCTCCCGCCGCCGCCGCCGGCGCCGGATAAATCACCGTGCGCAGATCGAGCCCGAGCAACGGACGCAACACTGCGGCGCAGCGGTCCACTTCGGCGCGAAACACCGTTTCACCTTCGTAGAGCTCGCGCCCCATGCCGACATACTGCGCGCCCTGCCCCGGAAACATGAATGCCACCGGCCGCTTCGTGCCCGCCGCCGCGCCCGAGTGGCTCTGCCCCGCGGCCCGCCCTTCCAGCGCCGCCACGATCTCTGCCGCGTCGCGCCCCACCGCGATCCGCCGCTGACTGAAAACCTTCCGGCCATTCTGCAGCGTGAAGGCTACGTCCGCCAGCGGCACATCCGGATTCTGGTTCAAAAATTTCACCAGCTGGTCGGTCGCGGCGCCGAGTCCGCTCTCCGAGCGCGCCGACACGACGACCAACTGCACCGGTCGCGACGGCCCGGACGGCGCGCGCGCCGGCGGCTCCTCGACGATCGCGTGAGCGTTCGTCCCTCCGACGCCCAGCGAGCAGATCAACCCGCGCCGCGGCCCGCCCTGACTTTCCCACGGGCGCAGCTTCGTATTAACGAAAAATGGACTGCTCTCGAAATCGATTTTCGGATTGGCCTGCACATAGTGCAGGGACGGCGGGATCAGGCCTTCGCGCACCGTCAGCGCCGTCTTCATCAGCCCCGCCACGCCCGCCGCCCGGTCGAGGTGTCCGAAATTGGTCTTCGCCGAACCCAGCGCGCAATACTGCCGCCGCTTCGCGCCCGCCGCGTCAAACGCCTGCGTCAGCGCCGTCACCTCGATCGGATCGCCCACCAGCGTCGCCGTGCCGTGCGCCTCGACGAAGCCGATTGTCTCCGGATCGACGTCCGCCCGCGCGATGGCCGCCGAGATGGATTCGATCTGACCCTGCACGCTCGGCGCCGTGTAGCCGGCCTTGATCGCGCCGTCGTTGTTGATCGCCGAACCGCGGATAACCGCGTGGATCGTGTCGCCGTCGGCCAGCGCGCGGTCGAGCCGTTTCAACACGACCACGCCGACACCGTTGCCGAAGACCGTGCCACTCGCCGCCGCGTCGAAGGTCCGGCAATGTCCGTCTTGCGACTTGATGCCGCCCTCGGTGTAGGTGTAACCCGCAACCGCTTCGTTGTTCAACGACACTCCGCCGGCCAGCACCATCTCGCAATCGCCGCCGAGCAGACTCTGACAGCCGAGATGCACCGCCACGAGCGACGTCGAACAATACGTCTGCACCGTTACGCTCGGCCCCTTGAGATTCAGTTTATAGGAGACGATTGTCGCCAGCGAATCGCGGTCGTTGAACAACGTCAGCGCCGAGATCTCGCCCTGTCCGGCCGTCAGCTCCTCGATCTGCGGCAGCAAATTTGCCATGAAATAATTGCTGATGTTCGCCCCCATGAACACCCCGATGCGGCCCGGAAACCGGTCCGCTTCCCAACCGGCATCTTCCAGCGCGCACCACGAGCACTCCAGCATCAGCCGGATTTGCGGATCGATCACCTCGGCCTCGCGCGGCGTGAAGCCGAAAAACGCGGGATCGAAGCCCGCCGTGTCTCCGAGATTCGGATTCGCCCGGACAAACGCCGGATTGCGCAAGAGCCCGGCGTGAAAGCCCGCCGCCAATAATTCCTCTTCGGTGAAAAACTGGATCGACTCCACCCCGTTGCGCAGGTTTTGCCAGAATTCCGCGAGCGTCGTGGCACCCGGGAAACGGAGCTGCATGCCGACGATGGCAACGTGTTTGGCGGGATCAAGGGAACCGGGGGCGGGAGAAATCATGGCGGAATTTTTGAACCAAAGAGCCCCGACTAAAACAGCTGTCGCACAAGCGCCAAGCCCAGATCTCGTTATCGTGCGGAAACGTGGGGAGTTTTCGTTTGCCTGACCCACCGGGCACGTTGCCGAAACGTAACGTCGGAAGATCGTGCACGCGTTGGTCCCCACGCGGAGCGTGGCACCGGTGTCTCCGCCGTGATTTTGAGTGTGGCACGGAGTGATGATATCGATTGGTTCCCCTCCGTTTATCGCGGGTTGATGGTGTTGAGGTGGGAACTCCCGCAGGGACGAATTCGCGAACCGGGAGAGCGCCCCGGGAATCGAAATGGGTCCGTCTCTGAGCCCTTCTACGGCAACGACGAAGGGGTGGCTTGGTGCGTTGTTGGCGCCGGTGATTGGAAGCGCGGTCGGGTGGGCGCTTGGTGCCCAGCGACTCCTGTCGCCGACCGAGGGTAGGTAGTTTTTTCGGTTTCAGCTGTAACGACGCAGTCGATCAACGACAGCAGACCGCGCGCGGATACCTCGAGCCAAACGGGGAGTCCACTCGCGAGGGCTCCTGCCGTCGTGCGGAAGATTTTGCTCTGCGGCCCCGGCTCTCCGCACTGAGGGAAACCGCTTCGACCTATTCTCAGTTCGGCGAAAGCTTGCCCGCTGCACTGCTGATCGCCGTCGCCAGCCGTCGCGGCGTCGGTGCGTCATAGAGCTCGACCACCGCCACCGTCACGCCCCGCGCGGCCTTCAGCGCGGCGATTGCCTGCAACGCGGATAGCGAATCGCCGCCCAGTTCGAAAAAATTGTCCTCCGCGCCCACGCGCTCCAGCCCGAGCACCGCCGCCCATTGGTCTGCCAGCTCTCGCTCCAGTCCCGCCGCGGGCTCGGTAAACTCGGTCGCCAGGGCCGGCCGTGGGTGCCGCGCCGCCGCCGTCACGGTCGCGTCTTGCCGCGCCGCGTAGTCGTGCAGAAAACGCCCGGGCAGTTCTCCCGTCGACACCATCACGCGACCCCGCGGCGTCGCCAGCAGCCGTTGCAACACGTCGCCGCCCTCGGTCGCCCGGATTGCGAACTCCGCTCCCTTGGCCTCCGCACTGCCCATGCCGACTCCGCTCCAGAGATCCCAGTTGATCGTCATCGCCGGCACTCCGCGCGCCGCCAGCACCGCCGCCTGCGCGTCGAGCATCGCGTTCGCCGCCACGTAATCGCTCTGCCCCACGCTGCCCGACCACACTGCGAGCGACGAACACAGGAGCACGAAATCCAGCCGTCGCGCCGCTGCCGCCTCTGCCAATCCCGCCATGCCCCCGAGCTTCGGCGCCCACACGGCCTCCGCGTCTGCACGCGTTTTGAGCGCCGCGACCGTGCGTCCAGGCACTCCCGCCGCATGGATCACTGCATGAACTTCGCCCCATTTCGCCTCCGCCGCGGCGAATATTCCCCGCCACGCCTCGTCCAGGCTGACATCGGCCGCCAATGCCATTACTTCGCCGCCGAGCGCCGTAAGTTTTGCGATCACCTCGCCCTGGCCCGCGCCCCCGCGCCGGCTCACGAGCACCAGCCGCGCCTGCGCCGTGCGAGCCAGTGTCTCCGCCAAAACAATGCCAATGCCTCCGAAACCGCCGGTAATGACAATCACCGCACGCGATCGCACTGCAGTCACACCCGTCTCCGGGAGCGGCATCGCGACCGGCTCGAAGTGCGGCACCCAGCGCCCGCCCGCCCGCCACGCCGCCAACCGCGCCCCGTCGCCGAGTGACATCTCCGCGTCGAGTTGCGCGCCCGCTGTCTCCGCCGGTTCCCCGGCGGCGAGGTCCACGTGCCGCGCATCGATCAGGGGCATTTCGCACGGCCACACTTGGGCCGGACCCGCCGCCAGTGCCCCGCCGGGCCGCACCGCATCGCTCGCCAACACTCCGTGCACGCCGGCCGTCACGAGTAGCAGCCGCAACGGCTCCGTCCCGCCCGCCGCCACCCACGCCGCCGCCAGTCCGTTCAGACGGTGAAACACTTCGCGCGCCGCCGCTTCGTCCGCAGCGTCCAAGAAATCCGTCGCGACGATTCCCGCGATTCGCCGCCCGTCCGCGCCCGCTTTTTGCACCAACTCGGACCAGGTCCCCGTGCCGCCGTTTGCCCCTGTCACCACTGTCCGCCCCGCCGCGCGCCAGCGCTCTGCCACGGCACCTCCGACCCCGCCTTGGTCCAGCGTTACGATCCACGCCGCTCCCGCCGGAGCCGGTCCGGTTGCAACTCGTGCCGTGGATTGCTTCCACGTCGGCACGTAGAACCAGCGGTCCATCGGCATCCGCCGTTTTGCCGCGCCCTCGCGGGCGCCGTCCGTCGCCCGCACCGGATCGATCCAATGGCGGCGTCGCTCGAAGGGATAGGTCGGCAGCTCTGCACACCGCCGCGCCGCCGCGCCGCGCACCCCGCGCCAGTCGACGTGCACCCCCGCGATCCACAGGCGACCCAGCGTGCTGAGCATCGTTGCGGCTTCTGATTTTCGTTCCCGCGCGTCCGGCCACGAGGCCCACGCGCTGCGGCCGTCGGCCGGGTCAAGATTCGGCCGTGTTAGGCCAGCGAGGATACGCCCCGGACCGACTTCCACAAACAATCGGTTCGGCTCCTTCGCCAGCTCGCGCAACCCGTCGCCAAAATAAACCGTCTGCCGCACCTGCCGTGCCCAGTAGCCGGGATCGGTCGCCTCGGCTGCTGTGAGCCAGCGCCCCGTCACATTTGACAGCATCGGCACCTTCGGCGCTCGCAGCGTCATGCTGCGTAACTCCGCTGCCAGTGGGGCCACGACCGGCTCCATCAGGTGCGATTGAAACGCTTGCGACGTCGGCAACCGCCGCGCCATTACTCCTTCGCCCCGCAGCCGGTCTTCCAGCGCTGCGATCACCGTCACTCCGCCCGCGACGACGCACGCCGTGGGACCATTCACGATTGCCAGCGAAAGCGACGGCGAGAGATACGCCTTCACTTGCGTCGGCGACAGCGTCACCGCCAGCAATGCACCTTCCGGCAGCGCCTGCATCAAGCGCCCGCGTGCCGCCACCAACCGAACCGCGTCCTCTAGCGAAAACACCCCCGCCACGCACGCCGCCGTCACCTCGCCCAGGCTATGCCCCAGCAAGGCTGCCGGCCGCACGCCCCACGCGATCCATTGCTGCGCGAGCGCATATTCAACCGCGAACAACGCCGGTTGCGCGAAGTCCGTCCGCCGCAACCGCACCTCCGCGGCCTCGTCCGCCGCTCCGGCCGGATGGATCACCGCGCGCAAATCGACTCCCAGGAGCGGGCGAAAAAGCTCGATGCACCGGTCGAACGCCTGACGAAAAACCGGCTCCGTGGCCGCCATTTCCCGCCCCATGTTGAGCGCTTGCGCCCCTTGTCCGGGAAATAAAAACGCCACTTCGCGTGCCCCGGGCTTCACCCGCCCGGTCGCCACGCGGGCGGCATCCTTCGCCGTGAGGGCCGCCGCCGCCTCGCTGGCATTCGCCGCCACCACCGCCCGCCGAAATTCAAACCCCCTTCGACCCGTTCGCAGTGCTTCTGCCGTCGCCGCCAAAATCGGTGCTTCCGCCTCGCCGAGGCGCGTGGCCAATTGTTTCGTCGCGTCCTCGAGCGCCGCTTCGCTCCGGGCCGAAATGACCAGCAACTCCCAGGGGCGCCCGGTTGCGGCGTTTGAACCCGTGCCCGCGCCCGGGATCGCCCCCGCCATCTCGCGCGGGGCTTCCTCCAAAATTACGTGCACATTGGTCCCGCCGACGCCAAACGCACTCACGCCCGCACGCCGCAAGCCTCCCGCCGGCCGCACCCACGGCGTCAGTTGCGCGTTCACGAAAAACGGACTGCTGGCAAAATCGATCTTCGGATTCGGCGTTTTGAAATGCAGGGTCGCGGGCAGTTCGCCGTGCTGCAGCGCGAGCACGGTCTTGATCAGACCCGCCACGCCGCCGGCCGCATCGAGATGGCCGATGTTCGATTTTACCGAACCCAGCGCGCAAAACCCGCGTCGCTGCGTCGACTCGCGAAACGCCTGCGTCAACGCCGCCACCTCGATCGGATCGCCCAGCGGCGTCGCGGTCCCGTGCGCTTCAACATAGCTGATTTCGTCCGCGCTCACGCCCGCGTTGGCCAGCGCTTCCCCGATCACCTCCGCCTGTCCGCTCACGGCCGGCGCGGTGAAGCCCGCCTTCATCGCCCCGTCGTTGTTCAGCGCCGAGCCCCGCAAGACCGCGAGGATACGGTCTCCGTCGCGCACCGCATCCGCCAGCCGGCGCAGCACCACGACGCCTACGCCACTGCCAAAAATTGTGCCGCGCGCCGCCGCGTCAAAGGGCCGGCAGTGTCCGTCGGGGGAAACGACGCCGTCCTCGGTATACCGATATCCCGTGTCCTGCGGCACATTCACCACCGCGCCGCCCGCCAGCGCCGCATCGCACTCGAAATTCAAGAGACTCTGCGCCGCCACGTGCACCGCGACGAGCGACCCCGAGCACGCCGTCTGCAACGCATACGCCGGACCGCGCAGGTTCAGTTTGTAGCTCACCCGTGTCGCCAGAAAATCCGGGAAGTTCCCCGTGCCCAGCGCCGCCCCCGCCGCCGCTGCGCGCGGATGCCCGTTGAGATTGCCCAACAAATATGAACTCGTCGCCGCCGCGCCGAACACTCCGATCAGCCCGTCGAACTGGTCTGGCGCGATCGCCGCGCGCTCCAGCGCTTCGTGCGCCACCTCGAGGAAGAGCCGATGCTGCGGGTCCATCCATTCCGCTTCGCTCGGCGGAATGCCGAAAAACGCCGCGTCAAACTGATCGATGTCCTCCAGCCGCGGCCGCGCCTTCACATTGTGGGGATCGGCGAGCCACGCTTCGTCCACGCCCGCCGCGCGCAACTCGTCGTCCGTGAAAAAGTGCACCGATTCCTTGCCCGCCCGCAGGTTCGCCCAAAATTCCTCCACAGTCCGCGCCCCTGGAAAACGCCCCGCCACTGCCGTGATTGCCACTGCATTTGCGTCCGCCGCCGCTTTCGCCGTGCTCATGCTTCGCCTCCTCCGCGACGCTCACGGCGCAACGCCCCGCGCCGCACCCGCGCGCCGGTCGCCTCCGCCGCCGCCACTTCGTCGGGTGCCACTCGCGCCGCCACCGCCGCCACCGTTGGCTGATTCAAAAATGCCGCGACGGTCAGCTCCGTCCCGAAGCGCCGGTTGATCTGCGCCACCACTTGCACCGCTGACAACGAATCGCCGCCCGCTTCAAAAAAATTCTGCTCCCACGTTGCCGGCACCGCGCCCACCGCCGCGCTCCAAATTTCCGCCAACACCCGCTCGGCCTCCGCGCGCGACACCGCCACCGGCGCAGCCGACGCGGCCAGCGTCGGCGCGCTCGCCCGCAACCACGCGCGCAAATCCGTCATCGCGACCACCCAGGCGCCCGGCTCCCCGCGCGCCGCAATCCGCCGCAATACCTCCGCTCCCGTTGCGCCGTCCATCGCCGCGCCGCCGTTGCCGCCCCAGGCGACGCTGCTCCAGCCCGTGCCGTCCGTCCGCGTCGCCGACTGTTCCGCCAGCGCGTCGAGCGCCGCATTTGCTGCTGCATACGCGCCCAGCCCCGGTCCGCCCACCACTGCTGCCAGCGATGTGATCGCCAGCCGGAAATCCAGCGTCCGTCCCGCCAGCGCCGCATCCAGCGCCCGCCAACCCGCGACCTTGGCGTGCCACAGCGCCGCCCGCATCGCCTCGTCGGTCTCCGCCGCCGCGCGCACCGATTCCGCGCCGGTCAATCCCGCGGCGTGGATCACCCCGTGCACCGCGCCCCAGCGCGCGTCCGCGGTCGCCACAGCCCCGCGCATCGCCACCTCATCAGCGACATCCGCCGCCACCGCGAGCACTTCCGCGCCGGTCGCCTCCAACGCCCGCACGCGCTCCTCCGCACCGCTCGCGCCGCGCCGTCCGATTAACACCAGGCGCACGCGCCCTGCCCGGGCCAGCGCATCGGCTATAGCGAGACCGAGCCGGCCGAAGCCGCCCGAAATGATGAACACGCCGCCGTCGCGCCAGCTCCCCGCGTCCGCTGTCGGCACCGCATCCCAGCCCCGGATCCATCGTCGTCCGCCGCGCCACGCCACGACGGTCTCGTCGTCCGGCGCGCCCCATTCTCCCTCGGCCGCCGCCGCCCGCTCCGCGCCGGTGAGTCCGCCCGCATCGAGCACCCGCCACCGCACCGTCGGTCGCTCTTGCCGCAGCACCTGCACAAATCCGAGCACCGCCGCCAGCTCCGGCGCCGACACGTCCCCACCTTCCACGGCGAGCACGCCATCCACCACTACGACAAGTTCCCGCAGTGCCCCGTCCGTCGCGTGCATCCGGAGCGCCGCCACCGACTCCGCCACTGCGTAGCCGCCGAGGTCCAGGACCGCACGGCCCGCTCCGGCTTCGCCGCGCCGCACGACACCGCGCCGCCACGCCGCCCGATAAATCCAATCGGCCACGTCGCGCCGCACCGTCGCATTCGTCGCCGCGCCTTCGGCGGCCGACGCGCTCGCCCGCACCGGTGTATCGATCCAGTGTCGGCTCCGTTCAAACGGATACGCCGGCAAGGCCACCGTGCGGCCCGCCGCCGTGAATTCTTCCGGCCATGCGCTTTCCGCACTCGCGCACCACGCGCGGATCGCCGCCGGAATTTCGGTTGCCATACCCGCTCCCGCACTCGGGCCCGCGTCCGCCGCCCGCAACGCCGCCGCCGCCTCCGCCGCTGTCGTCGCGCGCACCACGCGCCTCACTGCGAAGCCGCGCCGTCCGCGTTGCAGCGTCCGCGCCACGTCGGCGAGATTCGCGGTCGGATGCGCGTCGAGCCACTCCGCCAGATTCGCCGACGCCTGCGCCAGCGCTGTCGCGGTCCGCGCCGACACCGGCCACCACTGCGCCGCCGTTGTGGTAGTTGCGGCCGTCTCCACGCGCTCGGGCGCCTGCTCCAGCACGACGTGCGCGTTCGTGCCGCCGATGCCGAACGAACTTACGCCCGCGCGTCGCGGCCCGCCCTTTACCGGCCAGGCCACCGCACTCGCGTTCACAAAAAACGGCGTCGTCTCCAGCCCCAGCTCTGCGTTGGCCGCCGTAAAATGCACCGTCGCCGGCACGGTGCCCGCGCGCACCGCCAGCGCCGCCTTGATCAAGCCCGTCACGCCCGCCGCCGCGTCGAGGTGACCCACATTCGATTTCACCGACCCGAGCGCGCAACGTCCCGCGCGGCCCGCTCCGCGGCCAAAAATCTTCCCCAACGCCGCCACTTCGATCGGATCACCCAACGGTGTCGCGGTCCCGTGCGCTTCGATGAACCCGATGCTTTCCGGCCGCACGCCCGCTGCCGCCTGCGCCAGCGCGATCACTGCCGCCTGTCCCTCCACGCCCGGCGCGGTAAAACCCACTTTGTGCGCGCCGTCATTGTTTACCGCCGCGCCGCGGATGACCGCGATGATGTCGTCCCCTTCCGCCAACGCGTCGTCGAGCCGACGCAAGACCACTACCCCGCAGCCGTTCGCCGGCACCGTCCCGCGCGCCCCCGCGTCGAAGGGCCGGCACCGTCCGTCCGGCGACGCCACCCCGCCCTCGGTATAATGGTAACCCGTGCGGTGCGGCACCTTCACCGATACTCCGCCCGCGAGTGCTGTGTCGCACTGAAAGTTTTGCAGACTCTGCACGGCCAGCTGCACCGCCACCAACGACGTGCTGCACGCCGTCTGCACCGTCACCGCCGGCCCGCGCAGATTCAGCGCGTAGGCGAGGCGCTGCGTGAGCGCGTCCTTGTCGCTCGCGATCGCCGTCCCAAACATGCCCATCGCCGCCACTTTCTCCGGATTTGGCACCACCGCGTGCAGCAAGTAGGTGTTCAGGTTCGCGCCCGCAAACACGCCCACACTTCCGCCCGCCCGCGTCGGATCGATGCCCGCGTTCTCCAACGCGCTCCACGCGCATTCGAAAAATACCCGGTGCTGCGGATCGATCATCTCCGCCTCGCGCGGATTCAGTCCGAAAAATTCCGCGTCGAACCGGTCGTAATCGGTGATCGCTCCCGTCACTCGCACCAATTTCGGATCGGCGATCTCCGCCGCGCTCAGCCCCTCCGCGCGCAACTCCGCCTCCGTCAGCGTCGCCAGTCCTTCGCGGCCTTCGCAGAGCAACGCCCACAGCGCCGCGACATCCGTCGCCCCCGGAAAACGCCCCGCCATGCCCACAATGGCCACCGAATCCGGTGGCAGCGCGTCCGCCTCTTCGCCCGCGCCGCTCATACCGCGCCTCCGCGTCCCGCGCGCTTGCGCGCCAACGCCGCTCGCTGCCGTGCTGCTCGCTCCGTCGCGTCATTATCACCTGGAGCACGGCCCGACGAACCCGCGTCACCGCCAAGTTGCGCCGCGAGCGTTCGCACGGTGGGGTGCGCAAACAGCGCCACCACCGGGATCGCGCGACCGAGAAGAGTTTGGAGACGGACTTGCACTTGCACGAGGAGAAGCGAGTGCCCGCCGAGGTCGAAGAAATTATCCGTTGCGCCCACCGCCGCGCGCCCGAGGACCTCGCACCACACGCCCGCGATCGCCGCCTCCAGTGCATTCGCCGGGGCCACCGCCGCCGACGCCGCTGCGTTCGCTTCCTCGCTCGGCGCCGGCAACGCCCGCCGGTCCACCTTCCCGTTTGCCGTCAGTGGCAACGCCGCGAGCATCACCACCACCGACGGCACCATCGCGGCCGGCAGCGTTGCGCGCAGTGCCGCCCGCAACGCCGTCTCGTCTACGGCGGGCGCGACATAAGCGACCAATGCCGGCTCGCCCCGCCACACGCGGACCTCCACCACCGCTCCCGTCACTCCCGGGTGCGCCAACACGGCCGCTTCGATCTCACCCGGCTCGATGCGGTGTCCGCGGATTTTTACCTGGTGATCCGCCCGCCCGCGAAATTCCAGCGTCCCGTCCTCGCGCCACCGCCCCAGATCGCCCGTGCGGTAGAGCCGCGCGCCCGGCCGCTCCGACTGCGGGTCGCCGATAAATTTCTCCGCCGTCAATTCCGGTCGCCCTAAATAACCACGCGCCAGACTCGGCCCGCCGAGGGAGATTTCCCCCACTGCGCCGCGCGGCACCGGCCGCCCCGCTGCATCGAGGAGGCGCAGCACCGTGTTCGCGATCGGTCGTCCGATGTCCGGCACGCGCCTGTCGCCGCCCGCCACGGGCCCCGAGGTTGCTACCACCGCGTGCTCCGTCGGTCCGTAATTGTTGCTCAACGCAAACGGCAGGCCCGCCGGCGGCGCCGCCCGCAACCGGTCTCCCCCCGCCAGCAACCAGCGCAGGCGCGTCCGTTCTGGCCAGGGCAGCGCCAGCAGCCGCTCGGCCAGCGGGGTCGGCGCAAAACTCACCGTCGCCCCCGTTTCCAGAATCCAATCACGCAGGCGCTCCGGCGCCGCCACCGTCTCCGCCGACGCCACTGCCACCGCCGCGCCGGCCCCCAGATACGGCCACGTCTCCCACACCGCCGCGTCGAAGGCCACGCCCGCCACCAATGTTCCGCGATCCGCTGCCGTCACGCCGAACGCCTGCCTGTGCCAGTCGATTAGATTCAACAACGCCCCGTGTTCCACCGCCACGCCCTTGGGCCGCCCGGTGGAGCCCGAGGTATAGATCACATAGGCCAAATCGCGCGTCGCCACTGCTCCACCGGCCTCCCTCTCCACTCCCGCGTCCGCCTCCGCGCCTGCACCGTCCGCCGCCAATTCCTCCGCCGTGACCGTCGGCACCGCGCCAAAATCTCCCCGGCGCTCCATTGTTGTGATTACCCACCGCGCCGCCGCGTCGCCCGCCATCCACGCCAGCCGTTCCGCCGGGTGGGCCGGATCGAGCGGCAAATATGCCGCGCCCGCCCGCCAAATTCCGAGCTGCACCACCACCAGCGCCGCCGAACGCTCCAGCGCGGTGGCGACCACGTGCTCGCGTCCGACGCCACGCCGTCGCAATCCCGCCGCCACCCGGTCCGCCCGCGCCAACATTTCTGCAAACGTGATCGTCCCGCCCGCGTCCACCAGCGCCGTCGCTTCCGGTGTGCGCCGAGCCCACGCCGCGATCAGCTCCGGAGCCGGACGCGTGCTTGGCTCCACCACACGCTCCCCGCTGCCCAACTTCCCGAGTTCCTCCCGCTCCGCCGCGTCGGGCGCCGCGAGCGCCGACACCCGTGTGTCCGGATTCTCCACCAAGCCCCGCAGCACGCGCTGCAGCAGCGCGGCAAACCGCTCCACACTCGCCGCGGTAAAGAGGTCCGCCGCGTAGTCGACCGCTCCACGCAGTCCGTTCGGTCCGTCCGTCAGACCCACCGTGAGTTCAAACTTCGCTACCACGCCCTCGGGCACGATCGGTGTCAGCCGCAGCCCCGGCAACGCGAGTCCGCCGTCGGGCGCGTTCTCCAGCGAAAACATCGCCTGCACCAGTGGCGTCGTGCCGAGTTGCCGATCGGGATTGAGCGCCTCGACGAGTTTTTCGAAGGGCACGTCCTGATGGGCCAGCGCTGCCTGCAAATTCTGCTTCGTGCGCGCCAGCAACTCGCGTCCCGTCGGGTCGCCCGCCAGCTCGGTGCGCAGCACGAGCGTGTTGACGAAAAATCCGATCAGCGGCTCCAACTCGCCACGTGTTCGTCCCGCCACCGGCGCGCCGACCGCGAAATCCCGCTGTCCGCTCCACGCTGCCAGTGCGACCTGCACTGCCGCCAGCAACGTCGCAAACAACGTCGTGCCCGCCTCGCGCGCGCGCTGCGCCAGCCCGTCCCGTAGTGCCGCGTCAGTCGCCAGCGCCACGCGCGCGCCGCGAAAACTCTGGACCGCCGGACGCGGAAAATCGGTCGGAAGCTCCAGCACCGGCAATCCCGCCAGCCGCTCCCGCCACCACCCGAGCTGCCGCTCCAATTCCGGCCCCGTCAACTTCGCCCGCTGCCACGTCGCGAAATCCCCATACTGCACCGGGAGGGGGGCGATCGTCCCCGGCGTCGCATAATGCGCCGCAATCTCGCGGATCAACACGCCCGTCGACCAGCCGTCCGACACAATGTGATGTAAGGTGCACACGACCGCGTGCTCCGTCGCTGCGAGCCGTAAAATCCGGACGCGCACCGGGGCACCTTGCGCCAGTTCAAAGGGCCGCGCCGCCTCCTCGGCCGCAATCCGCCGCGCCGCCGCCCCCGGGTCCGCCTCGGCGGAAACATCCGCCCACTGCACTGCCTCGCCCGCCGCGTCCGCCGCCCGCACGCGTTGCACGGGCTGTCCGTCTGCGTCCTCAATGAACACCGTCCGCAGGCTCTCGTGCCGCGCAATCACCGCGTGCACGCTCCGCTCGAGCGCCGGGCCGTCGAGTGCACCGCTCAACACGAAGGCGGCGGAAATATTATAGGCCGCATTGCCCGGCACGAGGCGGTCGAGAAACCAGAGCCGTTGCTGCGCGAAGGATAGCGGCGCGTCGGCGCCGGCCGGCCGGCGTGGGATGCCCGCCGGTTTTGCCGTCGCCGCCTCGCCGTCGCTGGCGAGCAACAGGGCCATCAGAGCCTCGTCCGAATCGGAGGCGCTCATGGTCCGGTTTTTGGCGCCAGCAACCGCGCCTTCTCTTCGGGCGAGAGCGCCCGCAACCGTAGCCGCGCCCGGGCATATTTTTCCGCGTGGCCCGCCGCCGGCTCCAGCGCGAGGAACGTCCGTGCGCACCCCGCCGGCGTCGCGTCCTCAAAGAATTGCAGGAGCGGCAGCTCGATTTGCAGCTGCTCGCGCACCCGCGAGACAAACTGCGTCGCCAGCAATGAGTGTCCCCCGAGCACAAAAAAATTGTCGTCGCGCCCGGGCTGCGCGCCGTCGAGCAACTCCGTCCACATCGCGGCGATCCATTCTTCCACTGGTCCCTGCGGCGGCGCCGTTTCGGTCGCCCGCGTCGCCGCCGCCGGTGCTGGCAGCGCCCGCCGGTCCGTCTTGCCCGCCGGCGAGAGCGGCAACGCATCGAGCGTCACCCACGCCGCCGGCACCATGTGCTCCGGCAGCCGCCGCGCCAGCCACTCGCGCAACTCCGCGATCGTCGGTGCCGCCCCGCGCGCCACGACATACCCGACCAACCGGGCCTCCCCCGGCGCATCTGTGCGCAGTGCCACCGCCGCATCCGCGATTTGGCTGTGTTCCCGCAAGGCCGCCTCGATCTCGCCGAGCTCGATGCGAAAACCGCGCAGCTTCACCTGAAAATCCAACCGCCCCAGGTATTCCACTTCGCCGTCCGCGCGCCAGCGTCCGAGGTCGCCCGTCCGGTAGAGCCGTGCGCCCGGCACCGCCGAAGTGGGGTGGGGCACCCAGCGTTCCGCCGTCAACCCGGGCTGCCCGTGGTAACCGCGCCCGAGTCCGATTCCGCCGAGCATCACTTCGCCCGGCACGCCGATCGGCGTCTCGCGACCCGCCGTGTCCAGCACCATGATTTCCAGATTCGCGATCGGCCGCCCGATCGGCACCGGCCCGGTATCGCCCCGCCGGCACGCGTGCCACGTCACATCCACCGCCGCTTCCGTCGGCCCGTAGAGATTGTGCAGCGCCGCTGCGCTCTTCGCGTAAAACCGTTCCACCAGCTCGCGCGGCAATTCCTCTCCGGAACAGATCACCTGCCGTAGCGAGGTGCACCGCTCCACGCCGGGCGCTTCCAGAAAGGCGCGCAACATCGACGGCACGAAATGCAGCGTCGTGATTCCTTGCGCCACGATCAGCGCCACCAGCCGCGCCGGATCTTTGTGCGCGTCCGGCTCCGCCACCACGAGCGTCGCTCCCGTCATCAACGGCCAAAAAAATTCCCACACCGACACGTCGAAACTGAACGGGGTTTTCTGCAACACCCGGTCGTCCCCGCCCAACGGCAGCGCCTCCTGCATCCACTGCAATCGGTTGAGAATGCCCGCGTGCGTGTTGACCGCGCCTTTCGGTCGGCCGGTCGAACCCGACGTGTAGATCATGTAGGCCGCACTATCGCCGTGCAGCGGACCCTGCGGCGACTCCCGCCCCGGCTCCGTGGCGTCCTCCTCCGTCGCTGGCACATCGAGCCGCAGGAGTTGCGCCGTCGTCGGCGGTATTTGTCCCGCCAACGTTGTCGTCGTCAGGACCCACGCGACCCCCGCGTCCGTCAGCATATGGGCCACTCTTTCCCGCGGATACCCCGGGTCGAGCGGCACGTAGGCCCCGCCTGCGTGCAAAATCGCGTGGAGCGCCACCACCAGTTCCACCGAGCGCTCCAGATAAACGCCGACGAGCGTCTCGCGGCCGACTCCGCCCGCGCGGAGCCGCGCCGCCAACCGCGCCACGCGGGTGCCAAACTCCGCATAGGTCAGCCGCTCGGTGCCGCACACCACCGCGATCGCTTCAGCCGGTGCGCGCGCCGGAAACTCGTGCACCCACGTGCCGGTCGGATAGGTGCGTGCGGTCGCATTCCACGAGCGCAATTGCGCCGATTCCTCGGCGGGCAGGAACGCCAGCGTCGTGATCCGCCGTTTCGGTAGCGCGACCGCCGCCATCAGGAGGGTCACATAGCGAGCCAGGATTCGTCGCGCCGTCCCCTCGTCGAAAATCGCCCGGTTAAATTCCAGCGACAGCTCCAACCGACCGTCGCGTTCCATTGCGCCGAGCGTGAGTTCGTATTTCGCCGTGGTCGCCTCTGCGCGCAGCGGCTCCAGCGTGAGCCCCGCCACCCGCGCCTCGCCCGCCGGTGAATTCTGCAACACGAGCAACGTCTGGAATAGCGGCGTCCGGCTCAGATCGCGCGGCGGATTCAGCACCTCCACGATCTGCTCGAAGGGCGCGTCCTGGTGCGCGTAGGCATCGAGCGTCGTCGTCCGCACGCGCGCCACCAGCTCCGCAAACGTCGGATCGCCGGCCGTGTCCGCACGCAACACGAGCGTGTTCAAAAACAGCCCGATCAGTTCCTCGGTCTCCCGGCGCGTGCGCCCCGCGATGGGCGTGCCCACCGCGAAATCCGTCTGTCCGCTGTGCCGCGCGAGCACTGCTTCCCAGGCTGCCAGCAGCACCATAAACAGCGTTGCGCTTTCCTTGCGCGCAAACGCCGCGACCGCCCCGGCTTCTGCTGTCGCCAGCGTTGCCGTCACCACGCCGCCCGCAAAGGTCTGCACCGCCGGCCTCGGCCGGTCGGTCGGTAGCTCAAGCACCGGCACGCCCGCCAGCTTCGTTCGCCAGTAGCCGAGTTGCCGCGCCAGCTCGCCGCCCGCCAGCCACGCGCGCTGCCACGCCGCGTAGTCGCCGTAGGTGATCGATGATGACGGCAGGGTCCGTCCGTCGTAGAGCGCCGCGAGTTCGCGCACGAGCACGCCTTCCGACCATCCGTCGAAGATCGCATGGTGAAACGTGAACCCGATCACGTGCTCGTCCGCCGCCACGCGCACCACGCGCACGCGCCACAACGGCCCCCGCGCCAACTCGAACGCGACCGCCGCATCCGCCGCCAGCGCAGTCGCCCAGTCCGCGCCCTCGCTCTCGCGCAATGGCAGCGCCGCATCGCCCGCGTCCGTCTGCACCACCGCGCCGTCCGCTTCAGCCAGGCCCGTGCGCAGCGGCTCGTGCCGCGTCCTCAACCCCTGCAACGCCGCTACGACGCGTTCCCGGTCCAAGGTCCCGCTCACGTGCACCGCCAGCTGCAGATGGTTCGCGGCGTTCCCGGGCGTCAGTTTTTCCAACAACCAAAAACGCTGCTGGCCAAATGACGCTGGCGCCGCCGTGCCGGCCGCTCGCGCCGTGATCGGCGGCGGTGCTTCCGTCCGCCCCGTGCGATGCGCCGCCCCAAATTCCGCGAGCGCCCGCGGCGTCGGGGCCTCGAACACCGCCCGCAACGGCAGCCCCGGTGCAACACTTTCCCGCAGCCGCGAGAGCAATTTCGTCGCCAGCAGTGAGTGGCCGCCCAACTCGAAGAAATCCGCCTCCGCCCCGACCCGCGGCACGCCGAGCACTTCGCCGAAAATTCCAGCGACCAGAGCGACGAGCGGTGACCCCGCGCCTGCGTTGTCGTCGGTCGGTCCCGCCCCGCTGTCCGCCTCGGATTCCGGCTCGGGCAGCGCCCGTTTATTTACCTTCCCGTTCGGCGTGAGCGGCAGTGCGGACACGAAACACCACCGGCCCGGCACCATGTGTTCCGGCAACCGCTCCTGCACCCACGCGCGCAACACTTCCGCCGTCGCCGTCGCGTCGGCGCGCCGCGCGACCCACGCCACGAGCTGCGCCTCCCCCCGCACGGCCACCGCCGCCTCTTTCACCGCCGGATGCGTCGCCAGCACCGCTTCGATTTCGCCGAGCTCCACGCGAAAGCCGCGCAGTTTCACCTGTTCGTCGATGCGGCCCAAAAACTCCAACCGTCCGTCCGCGCCCCAGCGCACGCGGTCGCCCGTGCGGTAGAGCCGCGCCCCCGGCGCCGCCCCATACGGGTCCGGCCCGAAGCGCTCCGCCGTCAACTCCGGCCGCCCGAGATAGCCGCGGGCCAGGCTCGCGCCGCCGAGCGCGAGTTCCCCCGCCACGCCCGGTGGCACCCGCGCGCCCGCCGCGTCGAGCACATACACCCGCGTCCCCGTGACGGGTCCACCGATCGGCCCGTGCGTGTCCGTCGCGGCCAAATCCGTCCAGGTCGCCACCACCGCATTTTCCGTCGGTCCGTAGGCATTCACGAAGCGGCGTGTGCCGTTCGCCCACCGCGTCACCAATCCCGGCCGACACGCCTCGCCGCCGACGATCAGGAGTTTCACTGTCGCGCCCGCGCCTTCCGGCAGATGCGCTGCCGTGCTCGGGGGCAGGAGCACGCAGGTCACCGCTTCGCGTTCCAACGTTTCCGCCAGCGGCTCGCCCGGGCGCAAGGCCTCCGTCGTTGCGGTCACCAGCGTCGCCCCGCTGCCGAGCGCGAGACTGAGTTCCCACACCGACGCGTCGAAACTCGTCGACGCAAACTGCAATACGCGGTCGCCCGGTCCGACGCGCGCCGCCTCGCGCTGAAACTCCGCCAGCGCGGCCCACGCCCCGCGCGACACCACCACGCCCTTCGGGCGCCCGGTCGAGCCCGACGTGTAGATCACATAGGCCGCCTGCCGCGCGTCGGTCGCGGGCAACGGCTGCGCGCCCGCGCCGCCCGACTCCGGCTTGGCGGAAAAATCTTCCCAAGCCAGCACGGTGCGACCGCCGCCCTGCATCGCCGCCGCGTGTTCGCGCGGTGCGATCACCACCCGCGCCCCGCTGTCATCGAGCATGAACTGGATTCGATCTTTCGGATACGCCGGATCGATCGGCAGGTAGGCGCCGCCTGCCCGCAATACCGCCAGGGCCGCTACCGGCCATTCCGCCGAACGCCCGAAACCCAACGCCACGATCGTTTCCCGTCCCACGCCCGCCGTCGCCAGCCGGTCCGCCAGCTGCGCGCTGCGTTCCGCGAGCTCGCCGTAGCTCATGGTCCCGCCCGCCGACCGGAGTGCGTCCGCCTCGGGCCGCGCACGCACGTGCGCCAGGAAAGTATCCACCCAATCCGCCGCCGCCGCCGGCTCCATCCCGCTCCACCGCGCGAGCTGCCCGCCCTCCGCCGTTGTGAGTAAATCCAGTTCCCCCACGCGGGTCGCGTCGTCCGCCGCCATGAGTTCTCCGACCGCCGCCCGAAAAAATCCCGCCACTTCTTCGGCCGCCGCGGCCCCCACGCGCTGGCCGTCGCTCAGTATTCGCACCACGAGCGCCCCGCCATCCACGGCCGCAACCACCGTGAGTGGATAGTGAGTGCGTTCGAGACTGCGCGCCTCCGCCAGGCGCAACCCCTCCGGCAACACCGTGGCCGCCTCGCCCGCGCCCGGATAGTTTTCAAACACAAACAGGGTCTCGAACAGCGCCCGCCCCGCCGGCACGTCGCTCCACGCCTGCACACTCGCCAGCGGCGTGTGCTCATGGGTGCGGGCCGCCGCCAGCCGCGTCTGCACACCCGCCACCCAGGCGCCCGCCCGCTCAACGGCGGGCACCGCCACGCGCAGCGGCAGGGTGTTGATAAAGAGTCCCACCGTCTCGTCCGCTCCCGGCAGTTCCGCCGGCCGGCCCGCGACCGTGCAGCCGAACACCACGTCCGCCCGTCCGCTGCGCTTCGCCAGCACCAGCGCCCACGCGGCCGCGGTCAGCGTCGCGAGCGTCACTCCGCGCGCCGCGCCCCAAGCCTTCAACGTCCCGGTCTCCTCCGGGCCAAACGCGACGGTGGCCTCGTGCGGCGCACTCGCTCCGCCGCGCGTCGCACCGTCCACGCAGGGCAGCGGCGTCGGCTCGTCGAATCCCGCGAGCTCGGTGCGCCAGAAATTTTCCGCCGCCGTCGCGTTTCGCCCGCGCAGCCACCGGACAAAATCCCGATACTTCGGTGCCGGCGCCCGCCCCGTCGTGTGCCCCGCATACGCCGCCAGCACGTCGCGCAACACGAGCGGCAGACTCCACCCGTCGAGCAGCAGATGGCTGTGGGTCCACACCACTTGGGTGCGCCCCGCGCCGAGCGCGATCAGCGTCAGCCGCAACAGCGGTGCCTGCGCCAGCGCAAAGCCCCGCTTCCGGTCGGTCGCGAGCCACTGCGCCATCCGCGTCGTCTGTGCCGCGGCCGTGTCGCCGCTCCAGTCGAGATTTTCCACCGGCACCGGCACGCGCCGATGCACGATTTGCAGCGGTTGCTCCAGCCCCTCCCATTGAAACGAGGTCCGCAACGCCGCGTGCCGGTCGACCGTCGTCTGCCACGCCCGCGCAAACGCCTCCCGGTCCAGCTTTCCCTCGAGCATAAACGTCATCTGCTCGATGTAGTCTCCCCCCGCCGGATCGCGCAGATGGTGGAAGAGCAGTCCCCGCTGCAGTGGGGCCAGTTCGAATACGTCTTCGACGTTGGCGCGGGGATCGGGCGTGGACATGGGAGGCGCGTTCATTGCAGTCGCTCGAAGAGCTTGTCGAGGTCCTTCTGGCTCACGTCATCGGCCGAGAAATCCGAGGGGGTAAATCCGCCTGCGCCCGCCGTGGTGCAGTGCGCGATGATCGCCCGCAATGCTGCCAACTGGCCCGCGGCCAGCGCCGCGATCGTCTCCGCGCGGTGATGCGCCCGGCTGTAGGTCCACGCGCACCGCACCACGCCGCCGCTCACCGCTGCGTTGCACTCCAGGAGAAAAGCCCGCGCGTTCCCGGCCGCCCGGTCCGCCCCGCGCGCCTCCGTCGCCGCGCGAAATCCCGCCGGGCCGCTTTCCGCGTCGAGCTGACCCAGGTAGTTGAACGCGAGCTCCGGCCACGCCTGGGCCGCGAGCGCCGCCTGCCCGTCCGTCGCTCCCTGCGTCCGCGCCAAACCGTAGCTCAGCCCGCGGCGCGGCACCGCGCGCGATTCCTCCTTGACCGTCTTCACCCACTCGCCCGGCTCGCCACCTTCCGCCGTGATCCGCACGGGAAACAGGGTCGTAAACCAGCCGAGCACTCCGCTCACGTCCGGCGCATCCGCGACCGTCTCGCGCCCGTGCCCTTCCATGAGAATCGTGTGCGCCGCGCGCCCCGTCCACCCGCGCAACGCCTGCGCGGTCGCGGCCAGCAACAGCTCATGTCCCTGCGTCCGATACGCGGCGCCCGCGTCGTGCAGCAGCGCCGCCGTTTCCGCCGCGGTCAACGCCACCTCGATCGTTTTTTCATCCGCCACGACGCCCGCTCCCGTCGTCGCAAAATCGCGCGGAAACGCCTCCGCCGCCGGCACGCCTCGCCAGTGTGTCCGCTCCGCCTGCGACTCCGCACTCTCGGCCTCCGCCGCCAGCGCGTGCGTCCATGCCGCCCAGGTCGGTGCCGCCGGCGGCAGCCGTTCGCCGCCATACGCCGCGGCCAGTTCCGCCAGCAAAATTCGCCACGACACCCCGTCGATCACCAGGTGGTGCGCCACCACCAACAGTCGGCCTTCGCCGCCCGTCTCCGGCACGAACACCACCGCGCGCAGCAACGGTCCGCGCGCCAGATCCAACGACGCCTGCGCCCGCGCCGCCGCCTCGGCCAGCGTCGCCAACGGCCGCGTCTCGCAGGCCACCGCCGCGTCCGTCGAGTCCGCCCATCGCACCGTCCACCCGTCCGCCCCGCGCTCAAACCGCGACCGCAGGACATCGTGTCGCGCCGCCACCGCCCGCAGCGCCGCCTCGCAACGCGCCGCGTCGAAATCCGCCGGCGTCACGAACAGCGCCGATTGGTTCCAATGCGCCGGCGCCGTCAGCCCCAACTCGAAGAACCACTGCTGCGCCGGCGTCACCCGCGGCCCCGCGCCCTCCGCCGCCCGCTTCGCCGTCGCGCCCGGCCCCGCCGTCTCCGTCACCGCAGCCAATTCCGCCAGCGTCTGCTGCGTGAACACCGCCTGCGGCGGCACGCGCACGCCCGCCGCCGCGGCGCGGGCCGCGATTTGCAGCGCGAGAATCGAGTCCCCGCCCAACGTAAAAAAATTGTCGTGCCGCCCCACGCGCGGCACCCGCAGCAGCTCGCGCCACAAGCCTGCGAGCAGCTCCTCGACCGCATCCGCCGGCGGCGCGTCCGTCGCCCCCGCTTCCGTCGCCGCGTCCGGCGCCTCGGGCAACGCGTTGCGGTCCACCTTGCCGCTCGTCAGCAGCGGCCAGCTCTCCACCCGCGCCCAGCGCGCCGGAATCATATAGTGCGGCAGTCGCGCGGTCGCCGCCGCCCGCAAATCTTTCGTCCACCCCTCCGGCGCTCCCGGCCACTCCACGTAGCCCGTGAGCCGGCCGTCGCGCACCGCTGCCGCCGCCTTCACCACGCCGGGCACGGCCGCCAGCACCGTCTCCACTTCGCCCAGTTCGAGGCGGAAACCGCGCAACTTCACCTGTCCGTCCCGCCGTCCGAGATAGTCCAAAACTCCGTCCGCGCGCCACCGCACGAGATCACCCGTCGCATAGCGCCGCGCGCCCGGCGTCGCCGCCGCCGGATCGGGCCGGAAACTCTCCGCCGTCAGCTCCGGCCGACGCCAGTAACCCGCCGCCACTTGCGCGCCGCCCACGTGCAGTTCGCCCGCGACGCCCGTCGCCACCGGCGCGCCGTCCGCATCGACGACCTGCAGCGTGCTGCCCGGCACCGCCGCCCCGAGCGGCACCGCCGCGCCCGTCCCGTCGTGCGCACCGCACGTCCACGTCGCGCACTGAATCGTCGTCTCCGTGGGACCGTAGAGATTCACCAGCGGCACCGGCTGCACTTGCGCCAGCGCGTTGCGCAGTGCCGTCGTCAACACTTCACCGCCCGAAAACAGCCGTCGCAACGTCCGCACCTCCGCGAAGCCCGGCTCCACCGCGAGTCGTTCCCAGAGCGTCGGCACCGCCTGCAACCACGTCACTCCGGCGCGCTGGATCGCCGCCACGAGCGCCGCCGGATCACGTTGCGCCCCGGGCGGTGCCAGCTCGAGCCGCCCTCCCGTCATCAGCGGGGCCCAAAATTCCCAGACGGACGCGTCGAAGGTGGCCGGCGTTTTCTGCAACACCACGTCGTCCGGCCCGCCCTCGTAGGCCGCGTTGAACCACGCCATGTGCGCCGCCAGCGCGCCGTGCGGCACCGCCACTCCTTTGGGCTGCCCCGTCGAGCCCGACGTGAACAAAATATACGCCGTTTCCTCCGCGTGCACCCGCTGCGGTGCCCCGCCTTCGTTGATCGCCCCGGCCTCGTCCCACGCGATCACCGTCCCCGCGCCGTTCGCCGGCCACCGTCCGCGCCACGCCGCTGGCAACAGGACCGCGTCCAGCCCGTGGTCTGCCACGATCGCGCGCCAACGTTCTGGCGGTGCCTCCGTATCGAGGGGCACATACGCCGCGCCGATCTGCCATATCCCGAGCATCGCCGCCACCAGCGCCGGTTCGCGGTCCGCCAGGATCGCCACCGTGCCGCCGCGCCGCACTCCGCCCGCCCGCAGTCGCGCCGCCATGTTTCCGGCCTGCACCATCAGTTCGGCGTAACTCCAGCGCACCGCTCCGGCCGCCACCGCCACCGCATCCGGCGTGCGCGCCGCCTGCGCTGCGACCGCCTCGGGCACCGCCGTCGCGCTCTTCCCGAGGGCCGGGCCGCGGCTCCACCCGGCGATCCGCGCTGCCTCCGCCGCGCTCATCCACGCGAGTGATCGCACCACCGTCTTCGGGTTCGCCGCGATCGCTCCGAGGAGCACTCCGTAACGTTCGATAAAATGCTCCGCCGTCCCCGCGTCGAACAGGTCCTGGTTGTATTCGAGTCCGAGCGCCAGGGTGCCGTCGGCATTTTCCCGCACCGTCAGCGACAGCTCGAACTTCGCCGTCGTCACCGCGGTTTCCACCGGCGCCAGCCGCAATTCCCCCAGCGCCGGCACTGCCGCCGGCGTGTTCTGCACGCTGAACATCACTTGGAAAATCGCCGCGCGCGCCGCATCCCGCTCGGGTTTCACCGCTTCCACCACCTGCTCAAACGGCGCTTCCTGCCGGTCGTGCGCGCGCAGCGTCCGCGTGCGCACGCGGCGCACCCAGTCGGTGAACTCCCGCGCCGGTCCGACGTCGGCCCGTAACGCGAGCGTGTTCACAAACAGCCCGATCAGCGGCTCCCACTCCGGCCGCGTGCGTCCCGCCACCGGGGTGCCGACCGCAAAATCGGTCTGCCCGGTGTGCCGCCAGAGCCACACTTCCCACGCCGCGAGCAAAACCATGAACACCGTCGCGCCTCCTGCCGGGCCAGGTCCCGCAACGCGCCCGCCGTGGTCGCCGCCACCGATCCGCGCGCCAGCGCCCCGCGATACCCCGCCACCGCCGGCCGCGGCCGGTCCGTGGGCAGCTCCAGCGCCGGCACGCCGCGCAACTCGTCCGCCCAGGCCGCCACCTGCGCCGCCACCGCGCCCGCCGCGACGCGCCCGCGCTGCCACACCGCGTAGTCGCCGTAATTGAGTTTCAATGGTGCCGGTTCGCCGCCGGCGTAGATCGCCGCGAGCTCCCGCACCAGCACCGACTCCGACCACCCGTCAGTTACGATGTGATGCACCGTCAACAGGAGCCAATGATGGTCTTCGCCCAGTTTGAATACCGCCGCGCGCCACAACGGCCCGCGCGCCAAATCGAAGGCCCGTGCACCCTCCGCCGCGGCGCGACGCCGCGCCTCCGCGACGCGCTCCGCCGCCGGCCGGTTCGTGAGGTCCACCGTCGTCAGGGTCACGTCGACTGTCGCGTGCACGACCGCCTCCGCCCGTCCGTCGGTCGCGGAAAACGTCATGCGCAGACTTTCGTGCCGCGCCGCCACCGCGTTGAGTGCCCGCTCCAGCCGCCCCACGTCCAGCGGGCCACGCGCCTCCAGCACCGTCGGCACATGATACGCTGCCCCCAGGTCCGCCAGCCGGGCCAGGACCCACATGCGTTGCTGCGCCGTCGCGAGCGGCACCGCCGCATCCCTCGGCCGCGCGGTGATCGGTGCTTCGTCCGCTCCGCTCCCGCCCGTGCGCGCCGCTCGCACGCCCGCCGCAAACCCAGCTAGCGTCGGTTGGTCGAAGAGCAACCGCAGCGGGATTTCCGTTTTGCCCGCCGCCCGCACCCGGGCGACAACCTGGGTAGCCAGCAGCGAGTGCCCGCCGAGATCGAAAAAATTATCCTCCGGCCTCACCCGCGCGACGCCGAGCACTTGCGCCCAGATCCCCGCCACGATTTCCGTGATTGGATCGTCGTTCCGCTCCGCCGGCCTGTCCGCGGCTGCCGCGGTCGTGGTCTCCTCGTCCGCCGGCAACGCCTTGCGGTCGAGTTTCCCGTTCGGCGTGCGCGGCAGCGTCTCCACCAGATGCCACGCCGTCGGCTGCATATAGTGGGGCAACGTCACGCCCACCCACCGCGTCAACATTTCTGCCGTCAGCGCCGCCCCCGGCTTCGCCGCCACGAAGGCCGCAAGGTATTTTCCGCGCTGCGCGTGTTCGCGCGCGACGACCGCCGCTTCCGCCACCGCCGGATGCGCCTCGAGGCGCGACTGGATTTCGCCGAGTTCCACGCGGAAGCCGCGGATCTTGATCTGGTGGTCGCTGCGCCCGAGATACTCGAGTTGGCCGTCGGCACGCGTCCGCGCCAGATCGCCCGTGCGATACAGCCGGCCGCCGGGTGTCGGTGAAAATGGGTCCGGCACAAATCGCTCCGCGGTCAGGTCCGGCCGCCCGAGATAGCCTCGCGCCACGCCTTCGCCCGCCAGCACGATCTCGCCCACCGCGCCCGCCGGCACCGGCTGAAAATCCGCGTCCACCAGATACAGGCGCGAGTTTGCGATGACCCGGCCGATCGTCGCCGTCTCCCCGCGCACCCGCAGAGCGCACGTCGAATAGGTCGTGTCCTCCGAGGGACCGTAGAGATCGTAGACGCGCTCCACCGCCGCACTCGCATACAGCCGGTCCGCCAACACCGCCGTGAGCGGCTCGCCCGCGAGATTGATCGTCACAACCCCGCGCGGAATCGCTTCCTGTCGCACCAGTTCCGCCGCCGCCGAGGGCACCGTGTTGATCAACGTCACCTCGTCGCGCGCCGGGAGGGCGGGCAAGGCGAGCGCGTTTTCCGCCACGATCACCGCGCCGCCGCTCGCCAGAGTCACAAAAATTTCGAACACCGACAGATCGAAACACACCGACGTCGAAAACAGCACGCCCGCCAGTTCCCGCGGCGTAAACACCGCCTGCGCCCAATGCACCAGCGCCACCGCCTGCCGGTGCTCGATCGCCGTCGCCTTCGGCCGCCCGGTCGAGCCCGAGGTGTAGATGAGGTAGGCCAAATTTTCCGGTCGCACCGTCACGGCCGCCGGCGCCGCCGGGTCAGCCGGCGCGTCCTCGTCGCTCCACACCGTCGGCACCGCGTGCGCCGGTAAGGTTTCCGCCAGGCTGCGCTGCGTCACGAGTGCCGCCAGCTCCGCATCGGCGAACATGAAGCCGAGCCGGTCCGCCGGATACGTCGGATCGAGCGGCACATAGACCGCCCCGGTTTCCAGCACGCCGAGCAGCGCGATCACCAGCTCCGCCCCGCGTTCCAGACACACCCCCACGCACCGTTCCGGTCCCGCCCCGTGCGCCCGCAGGCGCGCCGCGAGCGCCGTCGCCCGCCGCGCCACGTCCGCATAACTCAGCCGCCGCCCACCGTCGATCAGCGCCACTGCTCCGGGCGTCCGTAAGACCTGCGCCGCCACCAGTCCGTGCAGGGTCGCGGTGCGGTCATGGGCCAGCTCCGCCGGTTGCTCCGTCGCTCGCGTGCGTTCCGCGCCGACGAGTCCGTGCAACCCCCCGACCGCCTGCTCCGGCCCGACCGCGCAGGCCGCGAGCAACGCCCGGAAATATCCGAGCCACCGCGTCGCCCGCTCGTCCGGCAACCGCGCTCGGTCGTGCAGCATCACGAGTGTGATCACCGAGCCCGGGGCCACGATCATCGTCGCCGGATAGTGCGTGCGCTCGTGGCTGTGCGTGTCCTCCACGCGGAGCTCGCCGAGACCGCCGGCCAGTGCTTCGTCGACCGGATAGTTTTCAAACACCAGCAACGTCTCGAACAGCGGCCGGTCGCGCGCGACCTCCGTCCAGCCCTGGATTTTCACCAGCGGGGTAAACTCGAATTCCCGCGCCGCCATCACGCGGGCCTGCAACGCTCGCAACCACTCGCCCAGCTTCGCCGCCGGGGCGAGCCGCGCGCGCAGCGGCAGCGTGTTGATGAAGAGCCCGACCATCGTTTCCGCCCCGGGGAGATCCGGCGGACGGCCCGACACCGTATTGCCGAACACGACATCCCGTTCGCCGCCCAACCGCGCCAGCAGCAGCGCCCACGCGCCCTGAAACACCGTGGCGAGCGTCACGCGGGCCTGTCGGGCGAGGGCGCGTAGCGCCTCCGTCTCGCCCGCGGACAGGGCGAGCGTGAGTTCTCCGTGCCGCTCGCCGGCGGCCGGTGCCGGCGACTCCGGCGGCAGCGCGAGCCCGAGGGGCGTCGGCTGCGAAAAATCTCCGAGCTCCGTGCGCCAGAACGCTTCGGCCCGCGCCGCGTCCCGCCGTTGCAACCACGCGAGGTAGTCGCGAAACGGCCGCGCCTGCGTCGGCGCCACCGGCCGTCCCGCCCGCAGTGCCTGATAGGCCGCGAGCCATTCGCGCATCACGTGCGCGAGGCTCCATCCGTCGAGCAGCAGGTGATGTCGGCTCCAGAGCAAAAACCACGCGTCGTCTGCGGTGCGCGCCAGCGTCAGCCGCGTGAGCGGAGCCTTCGCCGGATCGAATCCGCGCCGCGCGTCGTCCGCGATCAGCTCGCGTTTCAACCGCTCGCGCCCGGCCGCATCCGTCGCGCGCCAGTCGAGTTGCACGGCCGGCGCCTCCGCGGTGCGGCCCACCACTTGCAGCGGAGCCTTGCCCGTCTGCCAGGCAAACGCCGTGCGGAAAATCGCGTGGCCCGCCGTCACGGTGCGCCACGCGCGCAGCAACACGTCGGCGTCCAGTGGCCCGCGCAGCACCGCGCTGAACTGGTCGTGATAGGCGCCGTCCCCGGGCGACAGGATGGCGTGAAACAGCAACCCCTCCTGCAATGGGGTCAGCGGATAAACGTCTTCGATGTCCTTTTTCGCCATGCGGGAGGGTCAGAATTCGATTTCCCCGATCGCCTGGTCAAGCTCCGCGTCCGTCGCCCCCGCGAGCGCGAAGCGCTCCGTCGTCGGCTCTGCCGCCGTCGTGCCGGCCGCCGCGATCAGCGTCCGCAGGTGGGCGAAATGCGCGTCGGCGAGCCGCGCGATCGTCTCCCTCCGGTGGAGCCGCGTGCCGTAGTGCCATTCAAACTTCAACGCCCCGCCGACGATCAGTCCGTTAACGTCGATCAGGTGCGCGCGTTCCCCGCGCGGACTCGTCTGCGGCCCGACGCTTTCTTCCGCCGGCCCAAAGGGACTGTCCCCGCCCACCCACCCGTCGAATTGCCCCAGGTAATTGAAACACAACTCCGCCGCCGGCACGTCCCAGCGCGGCGGCTGTGCCAGCCACCGCCCCGCGCCGTAACCGAGCCCGCGCCGGGGCACGGCGGCGAGTTGCGTGCGCACGGCGGTCACCGCCGCCGGCGCAGTCGCGACGCCGCTCAAATCGAGCCGCACCGGGAACAATGTCGTAAACCATCCCACCGTCCGCCCAAGCTCGATCCCGGTCTCGGCGGTTTCGCGCCCGTGTCCTTCGAGATGGAGGGTGATGGCCTCCGCACGCGTCCACTCGCGGAGCGCGAGCGCCAGCGCGGCGAGCAGCAGGTCATTGATTTGACAACTATAGGCCGAGAGCGCGCGCCGCAGCAGTCCCTCCGTCTCCGTCGGAGTCAGCGTCACCGCGCAAATGGCCGCGTCGCCCGCCCGGTTTTCCGTCCCGTCCAAATCTCGCGGCAACCGCACCGCCGGTGCCGCCGCCAACGCCTGCCAGTGCGCCGCCTCCTCGGCCCAGAGGAACGTGCCCAGCCATCGCGCCCATCGCGCCGACGACGCCGTCGCCGGTGGCAGCGCCGCCGCACCGCGATACGCCGCCAGCAAATCGTCCAGCACGATGCGCCACGACACCCCGTCGATCACCAGGTGGTGAATCACGATGAACAGTCGGCCGGGTTGCGTCGCACCGCCGTCGAGCCACAGCGCCCGCACGAGCGGACCGTGCGCGAGATCCAGCGCTCCCTGCTCCGCCGCACACGCCGCCGTGATTTCGGCCGCCGTCGCAAACGGCACCACCCGAAACGCGACGTCGCCCGCGCTCGGCTCCGCGATCCGCAACACCCGCGCGCCGCCGCTCTCTGCTGTGAAACGCGCCCGCAGCAGCGGGTGCCGCGCCGTCACTGCGCGCAACGCGCTGGCCAACTTCGCCGCGTCGAGCGGCTCGCGCGCCGTGAGCAAGACCGACTGGTTCCAGTGGTGCTCCTCGGTGAAGCCTTGCGCAAAAAACCAGCGCTGGATCGGCGTGAGCGCCCACGCCGCCCCCGGTTCCTCTTCCGCCGCCGCCGCCGGCACTGCCGCCGTTGTCGCCGTCGCCGCGAGGGCGAGCTGCGCCACGGTTGGCTGTTCAAAAATAAGGCGCGGCGTGAGCCCGAGCCCCGCCTCCCGCGCGAGCGCGACGAGTTGCAGAACCTGGATCGAATCGCCGCCGAGCGAGAAGTAATTGTCGTGCACCCCCACGCGCGGCACCCGCAACACCTCCGCCCAGATCCGCGCGAGCGCCGTTTCCTCCGCCGTGCGCGGCGCCGTATAGTCGTCCGCTGCCGCCACCGCTTCGGCCGGTGCCGGCAGCGCGCGGCGGTCCAGCTTGCCGTTCGGCGTCAGCGGCAGCGCGGCGAGCGGCACGAAGGCCGCCGGCACAAAATATTCCGGCAATCGCGCCCCGAGCCACGCGCGCAACTCGCCGTCGAGGGCGCGTCCCGTCGGTAGCGCCGGTCCTGCCACATACGCGACCAGCCGTTTGACCCCGGGCACGTCTTCCCGCGCCACCACCGCAGCGGCCGCGATGGCCGGATGTTTTTCCAGCACCGCTTTGATTTCGCCGAGCTCGATGCGGAAGCCGCGGATCTTCACCTGGTGATCCCGCCGCCCGAGAAACTCGACCTGTCCGTCGGCGCGAAACCGCCCCAGGTCGCCCGTGCGGTAGAGGCGCGCGCCCGGCTGCGTGGCAAACGGATTGGGCAGGAAGCGCTCGGCCGTGAGGTCCGGCCGGCCGAGATAGCCGCGCGCCAGTCCCGCTCCGCCGAGAAAGATTTCCCCGACGGTCCCGAGCGGCACCGGCTGAAAATCCTCGTCGAGGAGATACAGCTGCGAGCCCGGCAGCACGTGTCCGATGGTTTCCGCTCCGCCCGGCCGGCGTTCCGCGCAGGTCGAATAGGTGGTGTCTTCCGAGGGGCCGTAGAGATCGTGGAGTTTTTCCACGGTCCCGAACGCGTGGATCTGGTCGGCGAGCGTCGCCGAGAGCGGCTCGCCCGCGAGATTCACCGTGCGCACACCGGGGGGCAGGGCGCGTTGGCGCACGAGTTCGGCCGCCGCCGAGGGCACCGTATTCACGAGCGTCACGGCCGCGCGCGCCGGCAGCGTCGGGAGCGCGAGCGCGTTTTCTGCGACGATAATCTTGCCCCCGGCCGCGAGCGTCACGAAGAGCTCGAAGATCGAGAGATCGAAACACACGGAGGTGGAAAACAACACGCCCGCCAGTTGCGCGTCCGTGTAGTGGGCGCGCGCCCACGCGATCAGCGCGGTGGCCTGCCGGTGCTCGATCGCGGTCGCCTTCGGCCGCCCCGTGGATCCCGAGGTGTAGATCAGATAGGCGAGGTTCTCCGGCCGCGCGCCGGCCGTCACTGCCGTCTCCCCGGTCGCCGCCGGCGGCAGCGCGCGGAGTTCCGCCGGGTCGAGCAGCGTCCAGCCGCCCGCGGGCAGCCGCGCCGCCAGCTCGCGGCGGCTGACCAGAATGGCCACCTGGGCGTCCTCGCACATGAACGCGAGGCGGTCCGCCGGATAGGCCGGGTCGAGCGGCACGTAGGCCGCGCCCGTTTCCAGCACGGCGAGTAAAGCCGTGACCAAATCCGCACTGCGCTCCAGACACACGCCGACCAGTTTCTCCGGTCCCGCCCCGAGCGCGCGGAGCCGCCGGGCCCACGTCCCGACGCTCGCCGCGAGTTCGCCGTAGGTCAACTGCACCTCTCCGTCGATCAGGGCGATCGCGTCCGGTGCGCGCTTCACGTTCTCCGCCAGGCCGTCGTGGAGCAGTCGGGGTGCGCCGGGGGGCAGGGGAGGGGAGTTAAACGTTTCCACGACGCGCCGCCGCTCCTCGGTCCCGAGCAGCTCCAGCGTTTCGTGCCGGGTCTCCGACGCGCCGGTCATGGCCGCCAGCACCCGTTCGTAAGTCGCGGCAAATGCGACGGCCTGTTCGCGCGTAAACTCCGCCGGATCGTAGCGCAGCTCAAGTTGCAGCGTCCCTTCCGCCGAATCCGCGCTGAATTGCGCGAAGTAGGCGAAGGTGTTCTGGTCGAAATACCGCGTGCCCAACACCGCGATATCCCCGCGCGCCCGCAGCGCATCCAGCACGCGGAAGCGCACAAAGTTGAACGAGGTTTCGAACAGCGCCGCGCGCCCGCGGTTTCTTTGCAGCTCCGCCAGCGGAAACCGGCGGTGCGGCAAAACCGCTTCGTCGCTGCGCAGCACCGCACGCGCCAGGTCACTCCAGGTGCCGGGCGCCACGGCGAGCCGATATGGCACGGTATTAAGAAACAGCCCGAGCGATTCCGCCGAACCCGCGGTTTCCGGCCGGCCGTTTGAGATCACGCCCGTGATTACCTCGCGCGTGCCGGCGAGGTGCGCGACGACTTTCGCGTGCGCCGCCAGCAGCGCGTGCTTGAGCGAGACGCCCGCGCGCGCGGCGAAACCCTCCAGCGCCGTCGTGCGCTCCCGCGGCCACGTCACAAACACTGCGTCTTGGCCCGCTTCGGTCGCACCGGCCCGGGCCGGCACGCGCGGCAGTTGCGCCGCCGGCGGATCGTCCAGCTGCACCGCCCAAAACGCGCGTGATTCCTCCGACGCCACCGTCGCCCGCTCCAGCGCGACGTAGTCCCGAAACGGGGCCGGCGCGCTCGCCGCGACCGGGGGCGTCCGGCCCGCGAGCGTTTCCAAATACGCCGTGAAAATTTCCGCCAGCAGCGCGGAGACACTCCACCCGTCGAGGATCGCGTGGTGCAGGCTCAGAGAAAACTGCCACGTCGTCGCCGAGCGCCGGTGCACGGCGGCTCGCATGAGCGGTGGTTCGCTCCAAGCGAAGCCCCGCGCTTTCTCGGCGACGGACCAGGCATCCAGCACCGCCTCCTGCGCGGCGGAATCGAGCGCCGTAATGTCCGCGACATCGAGCGGCACGACGGCGTGCGCATGGACGCATTGGAGCGGTTCGCCGAAGCCGGCCGTGCGGACCGAGGTGCGCAGGATCGGATGGCGTCGCACCGCCGCCGCCAGCGCCGCGCGCAGCGCCGCCTCGTCCCACGAGGCCCGGAGATGATACGAAAAGAGATCGTGAAACACCGGCGAGGCGGGATTGAGCTCCGAGTGGAACACCATGCCCGCCTGCAAAGCCGCGAGGGGATAGGCGTCGACCACGTCGGCGGGCAGCCGCGCCCGGTCCGCCGCCGCGATGAGCGCAAACGCACCCGGCACCGCCGCCGCCGTCTCGGCCAGCGGCACCAGCACCGCCGCCAGTTCGCGCACCGACTGGTGGCGAAACAATTCCTGCAGTTGAAAATCGTAACCGCGCGCGCGCACCGCCGCGCGCACCTCGATGCTGCGGATCGAGTCTCCGCCGAGGGCAAAAAAGTTTTCCGTCACGCCGACGGCCGGCACCCCGAGCACCTTTTGCCAGACGGCGGCGAGCAACCGCTCGGGCTCGGTCTCGGGCGCGATTCGTTCGGCCACCGCTTCAGCCCGCCGCCCCGTGAGCGCGGGCAGCGCCGCGCGGTCCACTTTTCCGTTCGTCGTCAGCGGCAGCTGCGCGACAAAGGTAAACGCCGCCGGCACCATGTAGTCGGGCAGGGAGGCGAGCAGGTGGCGCCGCAGCACCTCGATGCCGGGCTCCGCCCCGTCGCGGGCGACGAGCCACGCGGCGAGCCGTGTGGCTCCGTCCGCGGCGCGCAGCGCGATGACCGCCGCTTCCGCGATCGCCGGATGGGCGCCGAGCGCCGATTCGATTTCGCCGAGCTCGATGCGGAAGCCGCGCACTTTCACCTGAAAATCGATGCGTCCGAGATATTCGACGTCGCCATTGGCCAGCCGCCGCGCCGAGTCGCCCGAGCGATAGAGCCGTCCGCCCGTCGTCGCCGCGAACGGATGGGCGATGAAGCGCTCGGCGGTCAGCTCGGGCCGGTTCAGATAGCCGCGCGCCAGGCCCGCCCCGCCAACAAAAATTTCGCCCGCCACTCCGCGCGGCACCGGCGCGAGGTGCGCGTCGAGCAGATGCAGCGTCAGATCCGGGATCGGTTCGCCGATCACGCTGCCCGTTCCGGCCGCCACATCCGCCGCCGTGATTTCACGGTAGGTCACATGCACGGTCGTCTCCGTGATGCCATACATGTTCACGAGGCGTGGCGTGCGGTCGCCCCGCCGCGCGAACCACGGCGCCAGCACGGGCAGATCGAGCGCCTCCCCGCCAAACACGACCCAGCGGAGGGCCAGCGGACGCACGGACGGCAGCGCCGTGTCGTGGTTCACGAGTTGCCGGAAGGCCGAGGGCGTCTGGCTCAGGACCGTCACGCCTTCGCGCGCCAGCAGGTCGTGAAAACGGTCCACCGCCCGGCTCACCGCAAACGGCACGACGACGAGCCGTCCGCCGTAGAGGAGCGCGCCCCAGATTTCCCACACGGAGAAATCGAATGCGAACGAGTGAAACAGCGTCCATACGTCGGCGGGACCGAAGCCGAACCAGTGGTCCGTCTGCGTGAAGAGCCGCGTGACGTTGCGGTGCGTCACTGGCACGCCTTTGGGCCGTCCCGTGGAGCCCGAGGTGTAGATCACGTAGGCCGTGTGCTCCGGTTCGTTCCCGGGACGCGACACCGGCGCGGCGGCGCTGATCTCCGGCCAGTCGCGGTCCAGACAAAACACCGGCACGCCGGCCGGCGTCGTCACCGCGGCGCGGCGCGCGGCGTCGGTGAGCAAGACCACCGCCGCCCCGTCGCGCAGCATGAACTCCTGCCGCTCAGCCGGATAGGCGGGATCGATCGGCAGGTAGGCGGCCCCGGCTTTGAGGATGCCCAGCAGCGCGACGAGCACGTGCGCCGAGCGTTCCATCGCCACCGCGACGAGGCGGTCGGGCCCGGCACCGTGGCCCACGAGGAAATTCGCGAGGCGGTCGGAGCGCGCGTCCAGCTCGGCGTAAGTCAGCGTCACGGTGCCGTCCGTCACGGCTGTTCGCTCCGCATGCCGGGCTGCGCTGGTGCCAAACCACTCGACCAGCGTCGCGCAGCCGGGCGGCTCCGGCCGCGGCGCAGCCGGTGCGGGCCAGAGCGCGCGCTCGGCGGCCGAGACCAGCGGCAGGCGCGACAGCGTCGTGTCCGGGGCGGAGGTCGCGCCGGCGAGCAGGGTGAGGAAATTTTCCGCCAGCAGTTCCATCGTCGACGCGGCGAAGAGGTCCGTGCTGTATTCCAACGTGCCGCGCATCGCTCCATCCGGCGCGTCTTCGAGCGCCAGCAGCAGATCGAATTTCGCCGCCGCGATCTCTGGCTCCACCGGCGCAAACTCCACCCCCGCGAGCCGCACCGGCTCGACCGGCGCGTTCTGCAAGGTGAAGCCGACTTGGAACACCGGATGGTGCGAGAGATCGCGCGGGATGTTCAGCCGTTCGACGATCTGCTCGAAGGGCGTCTCTTGGTGCGAAAGGGCCACCTGCACCTGGGCGTTCACCTGGCGCAGCACCGTGCGGAACGACGGATCGCCCGCCAGCTCCGCCCGCAGTGCGATCATGTTCACGAAGAAGCCGACCATGTTCTCCAGCGCGGCGTGGGCGCGATTCGCCACTGGTGAGCCCACGGCGAAATCCGTCTGTCCGGAGTAACGCCCGAGCACCGTCTGCCACGCGGCGAGGAAAACCATGAACGGCGTCGCGCGCTCCGCGAGTCCCAGCGCCCGCACCCCCGCCACCCCCGCCGCCGGCACGGTGAAACGGTGGCCCGCACCGCGCCCGGAGAGCGCCGCCGGGCGGCGGTGATCCGTCGGCAGCGCGAGCACGGGGGTGCCGGCCAGGCGCGTTTGCCAAAAGGCCAGCGACGCCGCCCACGCCGGCCCGCCGGCCCGCCGGCGTTGCCAGGCCGCGTAGTCGCCGTAGGAGAGCGGCGATGCAGGCAGGGGCGACGCTGACGCGCCCGCCGCAAAGGCCGCGTAGAGCGCGCCCAGTTCCCTGACAAACACCCCGATCGACCATCCGTCGAATACAAGGTGATGCACGCACACCAGCAGACGGAAATTCTCCGGGGCCAGCCGCAGCAGCCGCGCGCGCAGGAGCGTCGGTTGCGCGAGATCAAACGGCTCGGCGAGCACCGCGTGCTCGTGGGCCGCGACCGCCGCGTCCCGCGCCGCCGCCGGGAGCGCCGCGCAATCCGTGTAGACCAGCGGCCCCGTCGCCGCCGGTGCCGCCACCGCGCACCCCCCGCGCCCGCCCCGCTCGGGAAACGCGCTGCGTAAACTCTCGTGCCGGGCGACCAGTGCGGCCATCGCCCGCTCCAGCGCTGCGACCACGAGCGGACCTTTCACCGTGAAAACCTGCCCCAGGTGGTAAGCGGTATTCTCCGGTTGAAGCTGTTGCACGAACCACAGTCGCTCCTGGGCAAACGACAGCGGGGCCTCTTCGCCGGCCGGTCGCGCGCCCGGGCCGTCGTCGGCCCGGGGAGCGATGATCACGCCTTTTTGCGCGAGCCGCTGGCGGAGGAGGGCTTGTTGTTCGGGAGTCATGTCGGCGAGCCGACAGGAGAGGCGAAGGCGGGCGGTGCGACCCGTCCTCTACGCTCAGCCTGTGAGCGCCCCTTCGGCCATCGCCAACGGGCGGGTGTCACGGCTCACGAGAAATTCCGGGCGGGGCTCACCCGGCGGCACCGGCACGTTTGATACGCTATTATAGGTCACGATCATCATCGTGCGGTCCCACGGCGAGAGATTGGGCGTGGAGCCGTGCGCGAGATTGGGATGGAAAATCAAGACGCTGCCGCGTGGACCCTTCGGCGCGACGATCCCGCCTTCGCCGACCAGGCGCGCGATCGTCTCCCGGTCGAGGGAGTATTTCAGATCGGCACTGACGTTATCCTGCCAACCGCCCTTGCCGCGCGCGGCCTCGACATCGATCATGCCGTGATGGTGCGAGCGTGGGATGCACATGAGCGGACCGTTGAATTCCGTGACCTCATCGAGGTAGACCATGAGATTGACGCAACGCGGTGCGACCATGCCGTCTCCCTTGGCCCAAAAAATATAATCCTGGTGCCACTTCCACACATCCCCGCCGAAGGCCGCCTTAAAATTGATTTTGAACTGATAAACGTAAGCGGGGCCGCCAATGATCTGCTCGGCCGGCCTGAGTAGTCGCGGCAGGCGCGTGAGGCGGGCCATGACGGAGTGGGTGAGGTGGCAGCCGTGCAGCGCGCGAACCGTGGTGCCGTCGCGTTCCAGCACGCGACTCGGGTGGTCGACGGCGGCGATGTCGACGGTGGCCTGCTGCAACAACGCGATTTCCGCATCATCGAAGAGGCCTGGAATAAACAGGAGCCCTTCTCGTTCGTAGGTTTGAAGCTGGGGTTGAGTAAGTTCCATGATAAATGGCGCACCGAGAATTGTTGTCGGTCAGCAGCACATCAAGCCTCGGAGCAAAATTGTTGCGGAAAACTTTCGGGCCGGAAAGCCGCCGGCAATTTAGGCGACAAACTCCCGCCTCGGAGCCCGCGGGCGACGAGCCGTCCGCCCATGGCGGCGCCCCGGCGCGAGCCTCGAAGGTCACATTCCGGCGTGAGACGTAATCCGGCCATTGCCGGGCCTGCGCGGGCCGAACGGAGCCGCTTCGCCGCCGCCGACGCCTCTATCTACCGTCACAAAGCCGACCGTCTATTTCCCCGCTCCCTCGATCGTAGGAGCCGCATCCTTTTTGCATTGCGCGCATGAAAGCCCCTAGCATCTTACCGCGAAACCACCCAGTTTCCTGCGCTCGTTGGAAAGATCACACCATGCCATCCACCTCATCTCGCTTTCTGCTGCGTGCCTTGTTTTTCATGGGTCTCGGACTCACGTCGATGCAGGCCCAGACGACCACCACCATCAACTTTGGCGATGCGAGCGTCCTGACCGGTCAGTTCACTGGCACCGGATCCAGCCTGTCTTTCAGCTCCTCGGGCGGTTTGGGGGGCGGCGGAGGGGTTACAATTGCGAGCGGCAACAGTGGAATTCAGACCTTCAATAGCACCATCGCCAACTCCGGTAGCTACGTGGTGAGCGCCTACATGTTCAATGGCACGGGGAACAGCGGATACGGCGGACTGGGCTTCGCCACCGCGAGTAGCAACACCCTCGCCGGCAGTGCCCCGTGGTCGCCGGCTAACTCGATTGGCGTTACTTTCCACGGTGGTGGCGGAGACTTCACCAACAATTCCAGCAGCGCCAGCTCTCTCACGTGGCCGCCTGGCATCTCGGACGACACGTGGTATAAGTATACCCTCACCGTCACCGCGAAAGCCAGCAACACCTTCGACCTGAGCCTGCTGATCCAGACCTCCGATGCGAATGGGTTCATCACCGGCACCTATGCTTCAAAATCCGTCACCGACGTGGTAAACTCGTCGGTCGGTGCCGCGACGCAGCTCCAACCGTATTTTCTTTACCAAGGCACGCGCTTCACGGCGGTGGATAATTTCTCCGTTACCGCCTCCGCCATCCCCGAGCCTTCGACCTACGCGGTCTGGGGCGGATTGGTGGCCGGTGCTTTTGTCCTGATCCGTCGGCGTCGTCGCCAGGGTTAAGCGAGAGGTGGGTTCAAGTTGGGCTGATCTCGATTCGCCGGCGGATTCCGTCCGGCAACGTGAGCAACACTGCGTCGAACGCCGGGCAGTAAACCTGCCGGGCGCGGTTCATGAGCGCGCCATGCGGGCCTGAAACTCCGGGGTCATCTCCGTTATCCTCGATCTACGGGTCGAGCCACTCGCGCACTTCCTGCATTTCGTCGGGTGCAAGCCGACTGATCGCGGATGCGATTTCCTGCACGGTGCGGGGAGGGAAGCGGAATGGAGGTGGAGACCACGAAACACACGAACTACACGAAAGACGGAGGTGGGCCCACGGAACACACGGACGACACGGAAGGATTTTACCGGAGGAAACGGAGAGAACGGAGGAACAGTGGGGAAGTGCCCGCGAACTACGCGAATGACGCGAAGAGGATGGCCGCAAAGAGGCGCAGGGGGCGCACAACGATGGGCGGAGGATAACCACGAAACACACGAAAAACACGAAAGTCGGAGGGTTGCCCACGGAACACACGGAAAACACGGAAGAGGGGAAGGGGCGAAGGCGAATGTCCAATGACGACTGTCTAATGACTAATGTCGGAACAGGCCTGCGATGGACGCGAAGGGGATGGCCGCAAAGAGGCGTAGGGGGCGCACAACGATGGGCGGAGGATACATCGACTAACATTTCCTACTTATTATCGATTGACTTACTTTCTTGAAATAAACGGACTTTATCATGAACGCCACGCTGAAGACCGAGACCGTCCTATTCACCACCAAAGGACAGGTGGTGATTCCCGCCCGCTTTCGCCGCGAGCTTCAGATTGAAGACGGAACCAAAGCTGCCGTCACCGTTACGCCGGAAGGGATTCTCCTCCGGCCAATTACCCGGTCCTACATCCGCAGCTTGCGCGGCTCGCTCAAGGGCCGCGGCGTGATGAAAGCAATGATGGCGGATCGCACGAAGGAGCGGGACTTATAACATGGCCAACCGTGTGCTGGATAGCTGGGCCCTCATTGCTTTTTTTGAAGACGAGCCGGCCGCCGAGGCGGTCGAGGAAATCATTGATCAAGCCAATCGAGACCGGCACCGGCTCTACCTGACCGCCATCAATTGGGCGGAGATCTACTACAGCACGATGCGAGAAGTATCGCCGGCGGCGGCCGAAGCCCAGGCCCAAGCCATCGCCAATCTGCCCATCGATGTGGTCGGCGTGAACGATGACCTCAAACTCGCGCGCCAAGCCGCCATCTATAAAGCCACCTACCGCATGAGTCTCGCCGATGCGTTCGGGGCCGCACTCGCCAAAGAGAAGAAGGCCGAATTCGTCACGGGCGACCCCGAGTTCAAGGCTCTCGAAAAGGAAATAAAGATTTTTTGGCTCAAGAAGTCCCAATGACCAAGACGGAGGTGGGCCCACGGACTACGCGGAAGACACGGAAACGGAGGAAGGACTACGAATACACGAAAGGTGGCGGGGAGGGCGGCGTCGTTGCTCCGGGGGAGGTATTCACTTCGCCCAAGGGGACAGCTTGGGGTGTTTTTTCTCGAGCCAGGTGATCACGTCTTCGCGCAGTTCGCGGGTAAAGGACGCGAGTTCTTTCGCTTCTTTCGCACTGACCTGTCCGGGGGCGTCGTATTCGGCGGTGTTTCGTTTGGCGCGGCAGGTGTCGAGATAGTCGGCGTCGGATTGGCGGGCGGCGCCGAGGATGAGTGGCAGGGCTTGCAGGGTGCGGTAGTGCGCGAGGTTCTTCTCGGGGCGCCAGCCCTCGGCATAAACCAAAATGGTGCAGAGTTTCAGCGCGGCGTTGTAGGCGATGCCAAACTGCCAGTCGGGCGAGAGCCCGCGCGCGGCGTCTTCCAAGTCGCGGTCCACGATGGCAAACAGATCGGTGATCTGTTGCCGGGAGGTCTGATGAGGCCGCAACCACCCGGCCTTACTCCAATCGAGCAAGCTCATCGCTGTTTCCCTTGAGGAAGAGTTTCTCCCTGGCGAGCACGTCGCGGAGGAAAGGTTTCTTGGTCCGATCGCGCGCGAATTCGGCGGCGGTCAGGGTGACGGGATTGATTTCGCGGCCGAGTCGCTCGGCCGCCGCCCGCAAACGCGGGGCGAGGGTCCGCAAGCTCGCGTCGCCGATGACCATCAAGTCTACGTCGCTGCCGGCCTTGCCGGACCCGGTGGCAAGCGAGCCGAAGACGAAGGCCAGTTCGATCCCGGGCACGTCGCGCAGCGCCTCGGCGAGGACTTCGCGCAGGCCGGCGGTTTTGAGCACCAGTTGGCGAAGGTCGGTGAAGAGTGGGTGCGCGGCATTGGCGCGGAAGTAGAGGCGGTTGCCATCGCGGCGGGAGACCAGCAGGTCGGCCGCACGGAGTTTTTCGACTTCGGTCTGCAGGGTGCCAAGCGAGAGCCCGCTCTGCCGGGTGAGTTCGCGGAGATGCAGCTCCCGCGTATCGTCAGCGAACAACAGCCGCAGGACCTCGGCGCGCACATGCGGAAAGAGAATCTCCAGCAGACTCATGTGTATGGTTAAAGCATACGATCGTATGGATTAAGCGGTCAATACGCTTTTGGCCTTTGGGGTGGAGCGGGTGTGGGCGCAGGCGCAGGGGAGGGGAAGGGCCGAGGGGAAAGGACCAAGGACCAATGCCCAAGGTCGAATGCCGGAGGTGGGTGCCCGCGGAGGATGCGAATGACGGAGGGAGATGCGGAACGGAGAGGGAACCACGAACTGCACGAAAAACACGAAAGGCGGAGGGTTGCCCACGGAACACACGGAAGACACGAAAAAGGAGGTGGAGACCACGAAACCGATGGGCCCACGGAAGACGCAGGGACCATGTTCTGGGACGTAGCCGGCCGGGATCAAACGCGGTGGTTCGTGGCCCTTGACCTCACGATGCCAAGGATTTGGCGCGCACGTTCGCGCTGATCGCTCGCCGACAAAAATCCGATTTGGTTTTCGAGCGCACTGACTTCGATCAGTCCGTGGAGGATCATGGCGGCGACGAAGGCGATATCTTTTTCCCGGCCCGCGACTAGTTTTGAGCACGCGAGGTCGAGCGGATGCAGACAGAGCGCCTTCACGCCACGCGTGTTGTTGTTTTGGAAGGGAATGAGGCGCTCCGGCCAGCCGGCCGGCAGAGGGCAGGACTCGGGCGGCAGTCCGTGGGCGTAGTAGCCGAAGGTGCTGTCAAACAGGGAAACTTCTCCGATGGCGCCGGAGATCAGGTCGGCTTTTTCCGGGGCGTGCAGCGGACACACATCGGCTTCGCGCGAGACGTCGAGCGGCGGTGGCACGGCGGGAAAGGTCCCCAAAATCGACTGGCTGCCCAGGACCAAGATCACTGACTCATCGGTGATCGAACCGGCGGCGCGGACGATGTGCTCAAGCTGGGCGCGCGTCATGGGCGAACTCCCGCATGATTCGGGTCCGCTCGGCCCCGGTCAAAATTCCCCCGAGGGGCGCATCCTGCCGCAGGGCGGCGCCTTGTTCGGTCTCGGCGAGGAGTTCGGCGCGAAGCGCCGGCCAGGGTTGGCGCAAACGCCGGTGCCACTCGACCTGCAATCGTTGATTCGGCCAGCGCGCCACATTCTGGGCGAGTCGTTCCACCAAGGCGGGATTGGCCTCGATTTTTTGAATCGAGACTTCGACCAGCCGTCGCAGGCGGGCATCAATCGTCTGGTGATAACAGGGTGTCATCGGAGGGACTATGTGCGACCGTCCGGGTAAATTGGCAAGCGCGCGGCGGGGAGGGGGAGACCACGAAACACACGAAAAACACGAAAGTCGGAGGGTTGCCCACGGAACACACGGAAGACACGGAAAAGGGAAGGGCCGAAGGCGAAGGACCAAGGACCAATGTCTAATGACTAATGACGGAACTGCTGGCGTGCGGCCCGGGATCAACTTTTCGCGGCCAGCCTGATGAACTCTTCCGGGGTCACGGCTTTCACGGGCGACTTGCGGAAATCGGCAACGTTGCGGGTGACGATGTGGGTGGCGCCGGCGCTTTCGGCGGCCGCCGCAATCAGCGCGTCCTCGAAATCTGCCATGGGCAGGGTGAGGGCACGTTTGACCTCGGTGTTGTCCAGGCGGGCGATGTCGGAGCCTTCGAGCAGGTCGGCGATGAAATCGCGTGCTTTGGCCGGTGAGGCCGCGCGTCCCACGAGATAAGAGAAGGTCGCCAACGAATGGACGGCCAAGAAACCTGAGCCGGGATTATTGAGACACCATGCCACCGTCGCCCCGCTGGCCTCATGTAAATCCGGGCGGAGCAACGCGACGTCAACCAGCACGTTAGTGTCCAGCAACGGCCGCATGGTCAGCGCACGTGTTTGGCGACGATCGCCGCGACCCGCTCGTCCTTAAGCATAGCCGGATCAAGTTTGAATGCACCCTGCCACTTGACGAGGAATCGCTCACCGGCATCGGCAGCGGTGAGGCGGTTGAGGTGATTCTCCACCACATGGGAAAGTGGGATGTTGCGGCGGCGCGCCCAGAGCTTGCCCCGTTTGACGGCGGCCTGGTCGACGTAAAGGGTGAGCTTGGTCTTCATACGTAGAAAGCAGGATTCTACGTGCGAATAGTCAACTGGCTTTGCGGCGGCGCCCGGGTGCTACACGCAGGTGCAGGGGCGCAGGCCGACAGCCATTGCCTGCGCGGAGCGCGCAATGCGCGTCTGAAACTCCGGGGCCACCCGGCTGCGATCTCCCTTACGCTAGCGTATCACGCACCAGTTTGCGCAATCGCTGGCGCGAGATGCGCAGTCCGAGACTCTGATGACAGAACCCGCGTCCGTCGGGATGGTCGGCGAAGTCCTGCGCTTCGGAACCAAAGTCCTCGATCCGCGAGATGCGACCGACACCGCGGACAAACTCACGATCCGCGGCAAAGTAATCGGGATTGAGATTTAGAATGGGCCGAAAGAGGCGCGCAGCGGGCCGCAAGGACAGGCGCAGAACCGTGGCCTCGAAGTCTTCGGGGCGGACGTTGTGCTTGGCGCAGAATTTTTCGGAGAACGTCATGGCAACATGGCCTACGACCGTGGACGTAGCATATTCCGTGAAAGATCGAGGGTGGTTTGCGCTCACGCCCGATAATCGCGTTCCAATTTCTCTACTTATCATTGGGCGTAAAACCTCAGGGGCAATTCGAGCGCCGCTGTCTTCCTTCGCTACCGCCGATCCACCTGACTTCATTCCGGCCAGCGTAAGCGTAGCGGCCAGACCGCGGCGCCGTCTTCGTGACCGGCTTCTTCCGGGGAGACGCTGAACCATTTGATCTGGAAATCAGAAACTCGGGAATCGCGTCTCAACCGGCCCGCCCCATCGTTGTTTTGCGTAGTTTTTTCCTGATTTCCTGAATTCCCTATGCGCACTCGGGGTTTTTTTAGCGCTGCCCTGGTTCACGCAGGCCGCGGAAACCGCGAAGGCGGAGAACCTACGGATGATCCGCGATCCGAAGCTGACCGAGGAGGCGGCGGACGAGGCGGGGTTCGTTTTTGCGAGTGAGCTCGTGTTGCCACACGCGAAGGACGCGCCAGCCGAGCGTGCGGAGGGTGCGGGAGACGAGGCGGTCGCGGGTGCGGTTGGCGGAAAGCTTTTTACGCCAGAAGGCGGCGTTGGTTTTGGGCGCCGTGGCGTGGAGCGGGCAGCCGTGCCAGAAGCAGCCGTCGACGAAGACGGCGAGTTTGAGGGTAGGAAAAGTGACGAGAATTTCGCTGACAGGAGCTCACTCATTGTCGTTTCTGTCGTGAATGGCCGCTGGCGAAGATTGGTCTCAGACAGAAGTGAGGGCTACAGTCCTCGACTACATGGCCATGCTTAAGTTGGAGCTGTCGGCGCAGGCATATAATAAAACAACGCATCGCAAAGCCCTCTTAACACGGTTGTCCGGCCGATCAGAAGGCGCGGTGGAGATGAAGCACCAAAATATCAGCGCCGTGTTGCGTGATATGGGACACTTTTGGATTCCGGGCTACAAGCCTCGCTCGAACTACCAGACTATTTTGGCCACTGAGGTTGAAGCTTGGGTTGTTTCGAACCCAGAAATTGATCGTCACGCACTAGCTGCGGCGGAGGCCCCCGCTGCGACGCTGGAGCATTTTGACTTCACCTCCTTCGAGGTGAGTAGTCCCTCTCGTCGAAATAATTTTGAAGCCGGCGTTCGTGAGATGGAGCAAGCTCCCTATGGCGAGGAGACCCGTGTGGCAGTTAGGCGGGACTATGCCGCGCGTGAGGCGCGTAACTCGTCACTTGGTCAGGCCGGCGAAGAACTCGTCGTGAAATTTGAGCGCTTTCGTCTGACTCAAGAGGGCCACGACGGTCTTGCGGCCAAGGTTGAACATGTTTCGAGGAATAGAGGTGACGGGCTCGGTTTCGACGTTCTCTCGTTTGATGCCGATGGTAGGGAGAAATTTATCGAGGTGAAGACCACGGCGTTCGCCAAGGAGACGCCGTTCTACGCGTCAGCAAGTGAGATTCGTTTCGCCCAGAAGAACGCGCCGCAGTTTTCCGTTTATCGGCTATTTGAATTTCGAAAGACGCCGAAATGTTACACCCTGCCGGGGATGATTGAACAACACTGTGCACTGGATCCGATTAGCTATCGCTGCTCGTTTCGTTGATTTAGGGAGGCGCTAGGAATCGGCCGATTTGCGAGAGAACCTTTTTGAAGACCCGTGTCTGGACACCTTGTCCGAGAATCTCGATGGCGGTGGCATAGTGATCGCAGTGGACTTCGCATCCCATGATTTGCTCTGCCTCGTGCTTGCGCAGTAATCGAGGGCCGTGAGGAGTTTCAACAAACGGGCCGGTGTTAATTTTGTGGTAGGAACGGACGAGTGTGGGGATTTTGACCGAGTCTCGGTTGATGGTTTTGAACCCAAATCCGTGACCAAGTTTGGCGTGGCGTAGATGGTGCCTGCGCAGTGCGGTGATAGAGCCGGCGATGCGCGCCGCATCGCTGGCGTCGCACTCGTCCCCTGCGTCGAGAAAGTCGGCTGCGATGCCGTGATACGCGATACCCGGCGGCTGCAACCTGAATCCCGGTTTGAGCATGGCCGTCATGACCCATCGCTTCCGATCCTGCGGCTCATTCCATTCGTTGAAGGGATCGAGAATTGCTTCGTCGATGTGATATCCGAGATGTCGCAGATGGTGAACGAGGCTCCGGCCGGCTAATGAATTTGCGAATGCGGGAACGTTTTCGAAGAGGCAGGCTAACGGCAGGTGGTGTGCGACCAACTCACAGATGCTAAGGTAGAGGTCGCCTGACTCGCCGAGTTCAGGTCTGCCTGCGAGTGATTTTTTCGCGCGACCGAGGTTAGAGTGGCTGGTGCACGGGATCGATGCGACTAAGATGTCATGACGCGGGAAGTCGGTCGCGTGGAGCCGGCGGATGTCTGCTTGGATCAGCAATGCATCGGGATGACTGTGTTGCCATATGTCAGCGTATTTCGGCTCAATCTCGATTCCAGCGACCAACCGAAATTCGCGACATGACTTAATGGCCGAGGAAAGTGTTCCTCCCCCGGCAAAGACTTCGAGGGTGCGGAAGGGCGGCTTGGCTTGGAGTCGGTGGCGAATGTGAAAGGCGCGAGTCGAGGGTGTGATGTCGATCTGCCGGAATGCGCCCGAGAATTTGATTTCGTCGAAATCGATCAACGATCCGAGTAGTTGTCGGTTCGCAATGTCTATGATCGCCCGTTTCTGCCCGCCGGAAATACGGCTTGAGACGTGATTGTCGGCCGAGGCCGCTGGACGCAGGCGAATGCCGCTGCTTCGTGGCTCGACGGTGAACCCTATACCCGGAGAGAAACCGAGCGCATCGAGTCGCCGCGACTCGACCCAAACGCGGGGACTTTGGCGGTTCTCTCCAAGTTTGTGAAATGCTAGAAACTTCATGGGCAGTTCGTGCTACCTTCGGTATGAAGTTCCTATCTTAGGGGATTCGGGAGAAAAAGTTAATGGACGATAGTTCATAATCGCGTGGTAAGGAAATATACTGGAGCGGTTGCGCTATGACTACGGACTATAAGTCTCATTTTTTCGCGTCGCTGGCGTCGTGAGGGCGGGCGTTGCGGGGAGCGGAGGTGGCGCCCGATTGTAGTGGGTTGGGACTTCGGGAATGCGGTTGGCTGGTGGGCGCGGGCGGCGCCGGGGCCTTCAGGTGGGGGGACGATGGGGTGGCGGAGGACGGCTGGGCGGGTGTTGCGGCAGACGAAATACATGCGAGCGGCGATGGGTGATCGGTGGGTGGTCCCGCGATCTTACCGAAACCCGACGGTGCCGGCCACGGACGATAAGTCTCATTTTACGCGGCGGGATTTTCCGGGTCGGAAAGGGAGCGACCAAGGACCGATGACCAAGGACCTAGTGTAGTGTCTCGTTATTGTAGTGACATAACGTGATTCGCGCTCCTATCCTCCCGGCCATGGGCCGACCAACCGAATCCATCGAGGTAAACGACCTTCAGCACCGTGAACTGGAACGTATAATCAACGCACCGACCTCGCCGC
>CANGHW010000009.1 GCA_947453695.1 Opitutia bacterium | reverse complement strand
CTCGACCTCTTTGCCCAGCAGGCCTCGTCCAAGAAACTCGAGCTCACCTACCACATCGCCTCGGACGTCCCCGCGTGGATCCTGGGCGACGTCACCCGCCTCCGCCAGGTCGTCGTCAACCTGGTCAACAACGCCGTCAAATTCACTCCGAGCGGCTCGATCTCCCTCGAAGTCCGCCGCGCCCTGCGCGAGCAGCCCGCGCTCGGCTTCGCCCCCGGCATCGTGCCAGATCCGAACCGGATCATCCTCGAGTTCACCGTCCACGATACCGGCATCGGCATCCCGCAGGACCGCCTCGACCGGCTCTTCAAGGCCTTCTCGCAAGTCGACTCCTCCACCACCCGCAAATACGGCGGCACCGGCCTCGGTCTCGCGATCTGCCAGCGCCTTTGCCAGCTCATGGGTGGAGACGTTCGCGTCGAAAGCGCCGCCGGTCAGGGCTCGTCCTTCATCTTTACCATCCAGACCGAGCCCGCCCCCGTCCACGCCGACCTCGGCCTGCCCACGCTCCCGCCTGCGCTGCGCGACGGCACGGTCGTTTGCATCGAGGACCATCCCATCACCCAGGCTCGCCTGCGCACCCTGTTCGAGAAATGGGGCGCCACCTGTGTCGTAGTGCCCGACACCGCCTCGGCCCGCACGCTCATCCCCACCCTCGCGAAACCGCCGGCGCTCATCATTGCCGACTGCGGAGAAATCGAGGGGCCCTCGCCGCTCATCGGCCTGGACAATGTGGCGTGCCCGCGACTCGTGCTCTATCCGTTCGGTCAAACCGCACCTTCGATGCCCGGCCTGCACCCGCACGCCAGCACGTCAAAACCGCTGCGCACGAGTTCGGTGATTCAGGCTATCGGCTCGCTCTTCAATCCGGCGATGACCGCCGTTTCCTCCGCCGCCAAGGCCGGCGAGCGTCCCATCGCAGAGGAATTCCCGCTTGAGGTCCTCCTCGCCGAAGACAACGCCGTGAACCAAAAGGTCGCCCTGCGTTTCCTCGAACGCCTCGGCTACCGCGCCGACGCCGTCGCCAATGGCATCGAAGCGGTCACCACGCTCGAAAGCCGTCGCTACGATCTCGTGCTCATGGATCTGCAGATGCCCGAAATGGACGGTCTGGAGGCCAGCCGCCAAATCCGCCGCCGGCTCTCGCCCGACCGCCAGCCGAAGATCATCGCGCTCACGGCCAATGCCATGCAGGGCGACCGCGAGCTATGCCTCGCCGCGGGCATGGATGACTACATTTCGAAGCCGGTGAAGATGCATGAGATCTCCGCCGCCATCCGCCGCCAATTCGGCAAGCCTGCCGACAAGTTGCCGCAAGTGATCGGTTAAGGTGCGTGAAACGGCATCCGTCTGATCTGACGCTCCCGCCGAGAGCAATCTTGCCACGCGGGTGCAGCGGTATCACACCACCTACTCTTCGCCTTCATTTGTTCACCTATGGGTGACAACGTGGAGGCCTCGTTTCGTTCATGGTCATCAACTGGTTTAAACTCATCGCTGCCCTAGCCCTCATCCTGACTCCCATGGGAATTTTCCACGGGAAGAAGGTCCGCCTTCGTGCGGTCGCGCGCGACTGGACGGGTTACTGGGGCCAGACATTTTCCCTTGGTCTGCATTGGATCGATCTCGGTCGTGCCGCGCTCGGGGGACTCATCCTGCTGGAAGCTATTACGCTTCAACCGGGCGCCAGCTCGGTCTACCGCTACGGTGTTCCTCTCCTCCATGCGACCGTAGCCGGACTGGGCGTCCTGCTCCAAACCTTTGTCTGCAAAGAACGGGATCACGCCCATGCCCCCCTGGCTTTCGTTACCGGGCTGGCGTTTGGACTCTTCTCTCCCGTGGTCGCGGGATTCTCGATCTTGCTCGCCCTGATTGCCAGCAGCGGCATCCGCGCCCCGCTCGTTTATTTCCCGATCCTGGGCCTCGCTCTCCCCGGCCTGTCCTTCTTGTTCGACGGTCGCAAGAATCTGCTCCCTTCGGCGGCCATCGGCGCAGTCATAGTTCTGCCTTGGTTGCTCACCCTGATGTTCCCGCGCGATCTCGTGATCAGCTATCGTGCCCGGCGCGTTTCAGGCGAGGACTCGTCCCACCTACAACCTCGCCGCTAAGTTCGCTATCTCGTCTGCCCGCGCTGGCTCGGCCACGAGATTCGTTTGCTCGAGGGGATCGCGCTCTAAATCGAAGAATAGCCACGGCGTCCCATCGTCGTTGAGCACAAGTTTTCGCGTTGCTGTGCGCACCCCGCGCCACACCCGGTCGCACTGGTGGGGCAGCGCCACGACCGACGGCATTGAAATTCGACTGTAGCGGCGGTCTATAAACGCCGAGGCTTTACCCTCCGCCCACCCCACTGTCATTCCCGGCAGGTCCACGAGCGACACCGGTGTATCGTCTGTCCGCGCCGAAACCCCTGGCGCCCGCACGAGCAAGGGCACCCGCACCGATTCCTCATAGGGCCAGCCTTTGCGAAACAATCCGTGCGCCCCGTGCATGTCGCCGTGCACGCTGGTAAACACCACGATCGTGTTTTCGCGCTTCACTTCGGGCAGCAAGATCCGCCCGATCGCCCGATCGGTCGCCTCGATGTGCGCGTAGTAGCCCGCCAATTCCTTCCGTGCCTTCGCCGCTGAATCGCCGGCCGTAGGGACATTCTCGCGCAATACCAGCGAAGCAGGATCACGACTCGTAACACTGGCCGCAGGTGCATCGTAGGGCGGATGGGGCGCCTCCAGGCTGACCACCCCGAACCACGGCTGCGCTCCGTTGCGAACCACATCGAACCACGAAATCGCGTTCCGCACCACGACCTCGCTCTGGTAACCGGGAAATCTTCTTGGCTCCGTCCACATCGACCCGTGCAACCACGGATCATTTATCTGAAACCCACCCTCAAACCCCTCCCAAAACTCAAAGCCCCCGCGCTCGCCCTCCGGCACCATCACCTTCGCGGCCTCTTCGCCCACGAGCGGCACGCTCTTGTTTCGTTTTCCCACGCCCCATTTCCCAAAAAACGCCGTCGCATACCCACGCTCCTTCATCTCGTGCGCAATCGTTCGCGCCCCGTTCGGTAGCGCATCGAAATAATCCCGCACGCCGTTCGCCGGCGATTCGTCCCCCGTCAACAGGGCCGCCCGCGCCATCGGCCCGAAGGGATGCGGCGTCACGGCCTGCGCGTAGTTCACGCTTTGCGCCGCGAGCACATCGAGAAACGGCGTGCGCGCATTGGGATCGACCGCATACCCGCACGCCTGCGCCCGCCACTGCGTCGTGACGATCCACAGAATATTGGGCGGTGATTTCATGGGCGCGGCCTCTATTACGATTTGCCTCTGATCTTTGGCCAGCTTGGATGCCGGACGCCCCCGGAACGTGGCCATCGGGCCTTGTTCCTTCGTCTCCGTCCCCTTCGCCCCTCCCTTCCCGCATGAAACTCCCCCCGCTCCCCGCCACCCTCCTCCCCTTCGCGCTCCTTGCCACCACCGCGCTCGCGGCGCCCTCCACCGGTTCGCCGTTCTACGGCGACGCTCCTGACGCCACCCACCCGTGGGCCGTCCACGATCAAAACCGCCCGCAGCCCAAACGCGTCGAACCCGGCACCTACAGCACCGTTGCTCAGCCTGGTAAGCCTCCCTCCGACGCCATCGTCCTCTTCGACGGCACCACCAACACGCTCGACAAGTGGGAGTCCGATCCCAAGCCCGGCGAAGCCGCCACTCCTACCAAGTGGATCGTGAAAGATGGCGCCCTCGAATGCGTCCCGAAATCCGGCTACATCCGCACCAAAGAGCAATTCGCGGACTGCCAGCTCCACGTCGAATGGGCCGCGCCCGCCAACGTTCAGGGCGATAGTCAGGGCCGCGGCAACAGCGGTATCTTCCTCATGGGCCTCGCCGAAGTGCAGGTCCTCGACAACTACAACAACCCCACCTACGCCGACGGCTTTGCCGGCTCTGTCTACGGCATCAACCCGCCCTTCGCCAACGCGCTCCGCGCCCCCGGCGAGTTTCAAGTCTACGACATCGTCTTCCGCCGCCCCATCGTCAAAGACGGCAAAGTCATCGATCCCGGCCACCTCACGGTCCTCTGCAACGGCGTCCTCCTTCAAGATGCCACCCCTCTCGAGGGCCCAGGGGGTCACATGAAGCGCTCCATCCCCGTCGCCTTCCCCGAAAAGGGCCCGCTCAAACTTCAGGACCACGGCAATCCCGTTCGCTTCCGCAATATCTGGTATCGCCCGCTCCCGCCCCGCGCCGTCGAGGGCGGCACCGATGGCGTCCTCACCGCCGAAGCCACCACCGCCAAGCGCAAAGCCATCGCCGCTGAGCTCCGCGCCGACGCCGCGAAACGCTCCGGCACCGCCCAGATGCTCCGCCTTGCAGAATCGCTCACTTACGAGAAGGACTCCGCCACCGCGACCAAGGTCGATTCCCTCGCCGCCGCGTATGTCGCCGGACTAAAAGCGCTCACCGGCGTTCCGCTCGAAGCAAAGAAAGGCGAAGCCCTCTCCGTCCAGCGCGCCTTCGCCTACCTCACCAAATTCGAAGTCGTCGCCGCTCCCTACGCCCCCAAGACCGCCCTCGACGCGGTCGTCAAAGCGCAAGGCTGGGACCTCCCCAAAAAGTAACTTCTCCTTGGTCTCCTCTTCACTCCGCGGCATGTGACCACCGTCCATGCCGCTCTTTTTTGCCCACTCGTAAATCGTAGTCCTTCAGTCCCATTTTCCGATGACGCTCCAAGAAACCGCCCCGATCGACCTCCTCACGCCCAGCGGCCCGATGCGCACGCATCTCTTTCGTCCCGCCGCGCCCGGCCGCTATCCGGGCATCTTGCTCTACTCAGAAATCTTTCAAGTCACCGCTCCCATCCGCCGCACCGCCGCCCTCCTCGCCGGCCACGGGTTCATCGTCGCCGTCCCGGAAATCTACCACGAATACGAACCTGCCGGCACCATCCTCGCCTACGATCAAGCCGGCGCTGATCGCGGTAACGCCCTCAAAACCACCAAGCCTCTCGCGGCCTACGACAACGACGCCCGCGCCGTCCTCGCCTTTCTGCGCACCTACGAATTTTGCACCGGCCGTCTCGGCGTCATGGGCATCTGCATCGGTGGCCACCTCGCCTTCCGCGCCGCGATGAACCCCGAGGTCCTCGCTGCGACGTGTTTCTACGCGACCGATCTTCACAAGCGGGGCCTTGGCGCCGGCATGAGTGACGACAGCCTCGACCGCATCCCCGAAATCAAAGGCGAGCTCCTGATGATCTGGGGCCGCCAAGACCCGCACGTGCCACTCGATGGCCGCCTGAAAATCCAGGCCGCCCTCAACGCCGCCGGCACGCACTTCACGTGGCACGAATTCAACGGCGCCCACGCCTTCCTCCGCGACGAAGGCTACCGCTACGACCCCGAACTCGCCCTGCAAGGCTACGCCCTTACCCTCGCCCTCTTCCGCCGCAAACTCGGCGAAGGTGACCAGCGCGGCACTCCCACCGGTTCTACGGAGTCAAAGCACTGAGCCGAGCTGATCGCTCCAGCCCTATTTCTCCGCATACTCCACCGGCACCGCCGTGATCGGCCGCCACACGACATCGCGATAGAAAATCTCTGCGCCCTCCGACTGCAAAATGATCGGCCCGGCCGTCACCACTTGCGGCGTCGGCGTGTCGATCCGCATCGTCCGGTGCAGGCGCATTACCACTTTGCCGTTCACGATGTGGATGCTCTCCTCCCCGAGACACACGAGCTCGATCGTGTTCCACTCACCGGTCGGTTTTTCCGCGTCCGGTTGTTTCACGCAGCGCCCATCCTGCCCGGGCACCTGCGCAAATACGTTCCACGGTCCCTTGGGGTCGTAATCGTAAACCGCCTTGGCCGCTGTCCCACCCGTGCCTCTCCGCAGCGTCGAACGCACAAACACAAACGATCCGATCGAGTAGAGATCACCGACGTCGCGCTCCTGAATCTGTAGTTCCGTCGAGCGCGACCACACGCGCCCTTCCGCACCCGACTCCGCGTGCACGTGATAGAGCAGCCCACTGTCCCGTTGCGTTTCCGGTTTGTCCCGCGGCGGCCACTTCTTCTCGCCCCACTTGAACTGCAACTTCAGGTGGTAATTCGAAAACGACTGCGCGCTGCGCAATTCCCCAAACACCTGCCCTGAAATCCGAATCGCCGGACGCCCCTCCACCTGCGCCACGGTAAACACTCCGAGTGGATCGCGCCCCGCCCCGATCGGCTGGGTATAGTTTCCCTTCGGATCCTTCTCCGCCCCGGCGAGCACCACACTCGCGTGCGGTTTCCCCAGCCACGTGCTCCACCCGGCGAGATCCTTGCCGTTCCAAAGTGGACGCCACGTCTCTTCGGCCCGGGATACAATTGCCGCCAACAAAAACACCAAGCCAAGGCGAACGGGGTAGCGCATCATTGCGCCAATCTGCCGTTGGACGGACTCCTCGCAATCCGCTTTTCCGTGCCGCCGCCCGGACTGCCCCACGCGTGCCCGGATGCCCCGGCAACGGGTTCGGTTGCGCCTAAGTATTGGTTTGCGGGCGAGACCGGCAAACCCACGCTCGTTTGCCACACCGACCGATGTCCCTGCGAATTGTCCACTACAACGACCCCATCCTGCGGAAAAAAGGCGCCCGCGTCACCGTGTTCGACGCCGCCCTGCGTAAGCTGGCCGACGACATGGTCGCCACCATGCACGCCGCCGCCGGCATCGGCCTTGCCGCACAACAGGTCGGTCAAGCCATCCAACTATGCGTCGTCGACCTGCGCGAGGCCGACGCCGAATTCGACTGGGACCTCGACGGCGCGCACCCACCGCTCGATCTCATCATGCCGATGGTGATCGCCAACCCGGAAATAACGGTCGCGCATGACACTGACGAAATGCTCTACGAGGAGGGCTGCCTGTCGTTTCCCAAAATTCGCGGTGACGTCGCCCGGCCCGATGAGATCAAAGTGAAGTTCCAAGACGGTCACGGCGTCACCCACACTCTTCTGTGCAACGACCTCTTCGCTCGCTGCATCCTCCACGAAGCCGACCACCTCAATGGCGTGCTTTTCATCGACCGCATGACCAAGAAGGTCCGCGGCACCATCGACGACGCCGTGAAGACACTCGCCAAGGCCACGCGCGACGCCGCCAAAGACAAAATCTCCCCATGAGCCAAAAATCCGACGGCATGAACTACGCACCGCAGGGCAAACCCAGCCCGGTGGTCAAATCCGGCGAATTCACTTTCGCCGCCGCGCACCTCGACCACGGCCACATCTACGGCCAGTGCAACGGCCTCCTCGAGGCCGGCGCCGAGCTCAAGTGGGTCTACGATCCGGATCCGAAGAAGGTCGAAGCCTTCGTCGCCAAATATCCCCAGGCCAAAGTCGCGAACTCCCTCGATGAGATCCTCGCCGACTCGTCGATCAAGCTCGTCACCGCCGCCGCCGTCCCCTGCGACCGCGGTCCGCTCGGCTGCCGGGTGATGGAAGCTGGCAAAGACTACTTCACCGATAAAACTCCCTTCACCACGCTCGCGCAGCTCGACCAAGCCAAGGCCGTCGTCGCCCGCACCGGTCGCAAATACATGGTGTATTTCTCCGAGCGGCTCCACGTGGAGTCCGCGATGTATGCCACTGATCTCGTTGCTGGCGGCGTCATCGGCAAGGTCATCCAGGTCATCGGCCTCGGGCCCCACCGCCTCGGCAAGGCCAACCGCCCCGCGTGGTTTTTCGAGAAGGCCAAATACGGTGGCATCCTCACCGACATCGGTAGCCACCAGTTCGAACAATATCTCACCTACACGGGCGCGACTGATGCCACCGTCACCCAGGCCGCCGTTGGCAACTTCGGCAATCCCGACAAACCCGAACTGGAAGACTTCGGCGAGGCCTCCCTCCTCGGCGACAACGGCACGTCCAATTACATCCGCGTCGACTGGTTCAACCCCGCCGGCCTAAGCACCTGGGGCGATGGCCGCACCGTCATCCTCGGCACCAAGGGCTACATCGAGCTCCGCAAATACGTCGACGTCGGCCGCGATAAGGTCGGGGACAACGTCTACATCGTCGACGACGCCGGTGAGCGCTACATCAACGTCGCCGGCCAGGTCGGCTTCCGTTTCTTCGGCCAGTTCATCCTCGATTGCCTCAACCGCACTGAGACCGCGATGACTCAGGCTCACGCCTTCAAGGCCGCCGAGCTCTGCCTCCGCGCCCAGCTCGCCGCCCGCAAGATCGCCTGATCGCGACCATGTCGCGTTCCATCGCCACCCGCACCGGAGACGACGGCTCCACCAGCCTGCTCTACGGTCAGCGGGTGCCGAAGGACCACCCGCAGATCGAGGCCGTCGGCACGTTTGATGAACTCAACGTCGCTCTTGGCTCTGTGAAGCCGCACCTCGGCACCGATCCGCGCTCGCTCGCCCTCCGCGATTTGCTCACCGCCGTGCAGAAGAATCTCGTCGCACTCATGGGGGAGCTGGCCTGCGCCGAATCCGACGCCGCCCGCTACGCGGCTTCGCAGTTCGAAAAACTCACCGTCGCCGATCTGCACCGGCTCGACCGCGAAATCGCCGAACTCGAAGGCCGCGGCCTTACCTTCGGCGGCTGGGCCACGCCTGGCGCCAATGCCCGCGCCGCCACCCTGGACCTCGCCCGCGTCACCGCCCGCCGCGGCGAACGTCAGCTCACTGCCTTGCCGGCCCACGGTCGCTCCGTGCGCCCGGAGGTGCGCCAGTTCGTCAACCGACTCTCCGATCTTCTCTGGCTGCTCGCCCGCGAGGCTGAGCAGTGATCCCGTCCCGGCGGACGTCCCAGCCCGCGGTCGCCCGTTCAGTTTTCACTCTCCCGCCGCGGCCATCTCGCGCTGCGCCGTGCGCGTGACGCGGCGCGTGCTTGTCATGCCGCCGCTTCTTCGCACGCTCTCCGGCATGCCGTTCGCCCTTGTCCTTCTCGTGCTCGCCGCCGCCTGGCGCCTCCTCGCGCTCTACGTGCCGGTGCTTTCGAATTTCGCGCCCCTCATGGCTCTCACGTTTTGCGGCGCCGTCTACTTTCGCGACAAGCGCCTCTGGCTCGTGCCGTTCGTCGCGCTGACGCTCACCGACCTCTACATCAACTATTACTACGCCACCGCGTTTCACTACGAATGGTCCCTCGGCGGTGCGCTCCTCCGCACGGCGTGCTTCGTCGCCGCGCTCGGCTTCGGCACCATGGTCGCCCGCCAGCGCACCTGGCTCAATCTCTTCAGCGGCGCCCTTGGTGGTTCGGTCTTCTTCTACCTCGTCACCAACACTGCCTCGTGGATCGGCGACGCTGCCTATGCGCATGACCTCGTCGGCTGGTGGCAGGCCATGACGATCGGTCACCCGGAGTTCGCCCCGACCCTCTGGTTCTTCCGCAACACCCTCGTGAGCGATCTGCTCTTCACAGGGGCATTTGCTTTCGCCATGGAGCTCGCCGCCAAACGCGCTGGCCAGCCTAGCCTGCTGAGCCGGCCGGCCACGGCATAAAAAAAGGCGGACTGTCGTCCGCCTTTTGGAAATTCGATTGGGCGGGCTGAGGCCCGCCTTTTTTGCGTTACAGCAAATCCGCCGCGAGTTCAGCGAGCTTGGAGCGTTCGCCCTTCATGAGTTTCACGTGGGCCGCGATCGACTGGCCTTTCATTCGATTGTGACAGTAAACGAGTCCGTTACTGCGGGCATCGACGTAGGGATTGTCGATCTGCGCCGGGTCACCAATGAGAATGATCTTCGAGCCTTCGGAGATACGCGTGATCACCGTTTTCACCTCGTGCGGCGTCAGTTGCTGAGCCTCATCTAGAATGAAAAACCGGCGCGCAATCGAGCGGCCGCGGATAAACGCAAGCGCTTCGATCTCGACTAATCCGCTCTTCAGCAGGCGTTCGTAAGGCTTCGCGATCGCCGCATTGCCGTGTCCGCCGTTGTGACTGGCATGGCTCGGCTGCGGCGCATTCAACGCCATCGTCGTGTGTTCGTCGCGATGCTTGTTCTTCTTCTTCGAAACTTTCTTGGCGGCGAACTGCGGCTCCTTCGGCGGCTTCGAGGGGATCAGCACCTCCAGCGCATCGTGGTAGGGCTGGAGCCAGGGCTTCATCTTTTCCTCGAGCGTGCCCGGCAGAAATCCGATGTCCTTGCCGAGCGCCATCACAGGCCGGGAAATCGACACGCCGTCATAGCGCGAATGATCGTCGTGCGTCTGGTGCAGGGCGCACGCGACTGAGAGGAGCGTCTTGCCCGTGCCGGCTTTGCCGTAGCACGTGATCATCGCGAGGCTGTCGTCGAGCAGCGCGTCCATGAAGAACTGTTGCTCAAGATTGCGCGCGCGAATCGGAATACCACCGGGCGCCTTCACATAATCCGGAAGCTTCAGGCGCCGCACGATGCCATCGCCGTAGTAACGCGCCGGCATGGTCTTCCCTTCGTCAGAGCGCAGGAGCACGTATTCGTTCAGATAGAGCGGCTTGGAGGCTTCGTCTCCCAGATCGAATTCTCCCTCGGAGCAGAAGCGCTGCAGCTCATAGATATTCAGCGGCAACTCGCGATAGCTCGCCTCTTCGTCGGTCTCCGGGACCTTGTCGTTGAGATAGTCTTCGGATTCCAGACCGACCGCGCGTGCCTTGAGCTGCACGTTCACATCCTTCGTCACGAGGATGGTCGGCGGTTCATACTGTTCCTGCACGAAGAGCGCGGCCGCGATGATGCGGTTATCTTTCTTGGAGAGGTCTGGCAGGATCGCGCGGAGCCGATCCATCGCCGCCGAGCTGCGCCCGCCATCGAGTAGGTAGGGATTGATGATGATCGAGAGCGTGCCACCCGTGGGGAGCTCCACTCCTTCATGCATCGAGCGCGAGTCCGGCAAGAGCTCCTGCAAGATCCGGTGCACACGCCGCGCATTGCGACCGCGCTCCGTCGATTGCTCCCCCTTGATGCCGTCTAGTTCTTCCAGCACCTCCACGGGTATGGCCAGGTTGTTGTCCTGGAATTTATAAATGGACTGCGGGTCGTGCAGGAGGACGTTCGTATCTAGCACGAAAGTCTTCACTTTCTTTGCCGTAACCCTCAGCCGCGAATTAGAGGCGGTCGCCTCGCGCAGGTTTTCCATCGGTGTGGATATCTTGTGAGTAACTCAGTGACGCTCCTCGCCGGGTTTGTCGATGACGGACTTGTGGCGCTCCACGTTTTCTCGCCGCCCCCCTCGTGCCCGACCGGTTTTCGTCACCCAAAGGTCACCCACGCCAGCGCACCGACCGCGGGTCCCTCCACGATTCAGGCTCGCGTGAGACGGTGTGAATCTATTCACCGCTCGCTCCCACGCCACGCCATGCACCTCGACGCCATTCAGCAGGCCCTCCTCGATTCCTACCGCAACGATGGCGGCATCAATCATGTCGACGGGGCCAACCTGCCCTCGCAGGCCTCGGTCAATCAGCTCGCTGCGGACTTCATGCACCTGCTGTTTCCCGGCTACTTCGAGGAAACCGGCCTGACCGAACGCGCCCTGCCCGCGCACGTCGCCCGCCTCTTGGGCGAGATCGACCGCCGCCTTTTGGCCGAGGTGGAGAAGTGCCTGCGCTTTGCCCGGGTGCCCGACGCGGCCACCGCCGCCCGCACCCGCACCAACGCTTTGCTTGGACAATTGCCGGCGTTGCGAAAACTCATTCAGACCGACGTCGCCGCCGCCTACGCAGGCGATCCCGCCGCCCGGAGTGTGGAGGAGATCATCGTCGCCTATCCGTGCGTCCTCGTGATTTCGCTGCAGCGTCTCGCCCACGTGCTCTACCACCAGGGCGTGCCGCTGCTCCCCCGCATGCTCACCGAATACGGTCACGAACGCACCGGCTGCGATATCCACCCCGGCGCGCGCATTGGCAGCCACTTCTTCGTCGATCACTGCACCGGCGTCGTGGTCGGCGAAACCGCCACGGTCGGCTCGCACGTGAAACTCTATCAGGGCGTCACCCTTGGCGCGAAGTCCTTCGAGACCGATCCCGACGGCAATCCCATCAAGGGCGTAAAACGTCACCCCGACATCGGCGACCACGTCACTATCTACGCCCACGCCACGATTCTCGGCGGCGACACCTCCGTCGGCGCCAATTCCATCATCGGCTCCAATGTCTGGCTCATGAAATCCATCGCGCCCGACTCCGTGGCCTACTTTAAGGGCGATAGCGTCGTGATTCGCTCGCGCCGCAAGGTCGAGTCGCTGGTTGGTCAAGGAGGCACCGCCTCCCCCAGCGCCGACCACGGATCCTCTGAATGGTATATTTGAGATCGGCAGCCTGAGCCTCATGCCACGGCGCGCGGCGCACCGAGGCCCAACGCCTCGGTCGTCGCTTCGCACAAGCCGATAAACGTCTCCTCCGCCAACGCCAGGCGGCGACCCTTGAGATGAGCCACGCCCCACCGGCGACGCAGTTTTCGCGTGCCCAGCGGCAGCGAGACGAGTGAACCGCTTTCCAACTCGGCGCGCGCGATCCACGGAGCAAACACCCCTGCTCCGAGTCCGATTTTCACGAGCTCCTTGATCGCCTCCATACTCCCCAATTCGATAAAATTGCTCAGCGAGATCTTTTCCTCCCGGAAATACTCCGCCACGAGCCGGAACGTCTGGCTGCTTTTATTATAGAGCACGAGCGTCTCGCCTTCGATCGTTTCCCGGGGAGCCCGGCCCAACTTCGCCCATGGATGCATCGGTGCCACCATAAAACGAAGTTCGTCTTGGAATAGCGGCACAAAGCTCAGTTCGCTCACGGTTGGCGTAGACGGCTCCAGCACGATCGCCAGATCGATGTGTCCACCCCGCAATAAATCTAACTGCCGACTATGGTCGCCCGGCTCGATCCGAATTACGCACTTGGGGTAGCTTTGCCGAAATTCCCGCAGCACCGTCGGAAGGATATGTTGGCACGCCGTCGTGCTCGCACCCACCCGCAATCGCCCGTGGCCCCACTTGGTCAGCGTATCAAGTCCGGCCCTTGCGGCTTCCATTTCCCGTAAGATTTTCTCCGTGTGCCGTAAAAACTGCTCCCCGGCCTGCGTCAGCAGCACCCGTCGCCCCACCCGATCCAACAGCCGCGTGCCGAGATCATCCTCCAGCGCTTTAATCGCATGACTCACCGCAGATTGGGTGAGAAACAAGTCCTTGGCTGCGAGCGTGAAACTTCCACGCCTCGCCAACGCGGCAAAAGCATGAATCTGCCGGCTGTCGAGCGTCGGCTTCATGGATGAGGGGAGTTCATTCCTACGATGAAATATTTGCGGAGCAGTAACCGCGCCACTTTCCCCAGTGGCACAGTAGCCGCTGATATAGAGCAACGATCATGCCGGGTATCGCATCAACTGCTTCAATTTCGACCAGTCCCACTCCGGCTCTGTCCCGCCCTCTTCGAGTCGGTTTCCTCGCCAATACCGACGCCGCTCCCTTCGTCGTCGCCGAACACCTCGGCCTCTTCGTCAAATACGGTTTGCAGGTCGAGCTCCGGCGCGAGATCGGCGGGGCGACCATGCGCGAAAAAATTTTATATGGTGAACTCGACGCCGCCCAAACTCCGGCGCCGATGCTTTGGTCGACGCAACTGGGGCTGGGCTGCCCCGCCACTGATGTCCTGACCGCCTTTGTCCTGAACTTGCATGGCGGCGCCATCACGCTCTCTCGCGCCTTGTGGGAGGCCGGCGTCCGAGACGCTGCCTCGCTCCGGCATCGCTCCGGCGACCGTCGCGCCCAGCAACCACTCACCTTCGGCATCGTTTCCCACTACTCGATGCAGCACTTGCAACTGCGTGATTGGTTGCGGGCCGCCGGCTTGGATCCCGACCGCGATGTCCGTATCGTCGTGGTTCCCTCCACCCAATTGTTGCGCAACCTCGCCGCCGGCACGATCGACGGTTACTGCTCCAGTGAACCGTGGAATACCCTCGCCGTGCGCGACGGCGTCGGCTGGTGCCCGACTTTGAGCGCAGCGCTGTCACCGGGTCACGTGGACAAGGTTCTGATGGTCACACGCCGCTTTGCGGAAAAGCACCACGCCGAACACGGAGCCCTCATCGCCGCCCTCGCAGAAGCCTGCGCGTGGTGCGACCTTCCGCACAATCGCGCCACGCTGGCGACCCTGCTTTCCGCTCCGGGCTACCTCTCCCAACCTGCTGCCGCTCTCGCGCCGGCCCTCTCCGGTCAGTTCGATTGCGGTCATGGCCGGGTGGAAAACGTGCCCGACTTCTACGTTTTCCAGCGGCGGGAGGCCAATGTCCCGACCAGCGAAAAAGCAACTGTCATTCAACGCAGTCTGGCGAGTGCCGGGTTCATTTCTGCAGAGCTCGCGACTGACCATACCCTTCCGCGTCAGCTCTTCCGCGACGACCTCTACCACAGCGCGATCAATCTGCGCCTAAACGTGCTCGCTTCATAGCCCGGACCGCCCAGCCCCGCGCCGGCAGATTCCCGGTTCTTTCCAGCCATCTCTTCGGGCCGGGTTCTACCCGGCTGATCGCTCTCCGTGCTAACCCCAGTGCGCTGATCTCACCGGGGGGGGCGCGACGAACGCCGCCGCTGCCGATCAAAACGGCACGTTCTCTTCGTCTGCCAAGTGGGCCGATGATTCCGGGGCCGCCACCGGCAGGTCGTCGCTCTTGGCCGACTTGGCCGGGGTCGCCTGACCCAGCGTGCCCTTGTTTTGATGCCAGAGGGTCCGCGCCGCATTGCGGAGCAAGGTCTCTTGCGGGCGCGGCGGATAGGGCTTGCCGCTGCTGTCGAGGCGCGGTGGCTGTTCGGTCGCATACCACGAGAGCGAGCGCTCGCTCAGCTTGGAGAGCGCGATGCCGTTATTCTTGCCGAAGTGCACCTGGACATCACCCGCATTGGGCACGACTTCGCTCGGCTGCGGAATATTCTCATCGCCCATGCTGCTGCTCGAGAAACTCGAAGACGAACTGGTCGAGCGCACCGGCGCGCTCCGGGCGGGGGCCTTGTTCGCCTCGGCCAGGAGTTGCCGGATCGCGACCAATTCTTCGTGGATGGATTTGAGGATGTCTTCGTTCATGGGAAAGTTTCCGTGACGCTGCGGGGCCGCGCCCGCGCTTCAAGTTCCATTTCCCGTCCCGCTCCCCCCGCTCAGATGTAATACATCTCTTCGGGATGCTTGGAGGTCAGTTGGTCGAGCGTGTAGCTCTTCGTCTTCTCATCGAGGGCCTCGCTGATCTCGTCCCACACGCGTTTCAACCGGCGGCCGCTGCGGCCCTGATAATTTCCGCTCAGGTGCAGGCACTTTCCTTCCACCGCGAGGAGGATATCGTGCAGCGAGATCTCCTCCGGCGCGCGGGCCAGCGCATAGCCACCGTGATTACCGCGGCGGCTCGTGATCAGCCCATGGTCGCGCAACTTCAGGAGGATCTGCGCCAGAAAGTTGGCCGGCACCGCCTCGGCCTTGGCCAGTTGCTCGATCTGCGCGAGCTCGCCCGAGCCGTGCAGGCGGGCGAGTTCCGCCATCACGCGGCAGGCGTAGTCGACTTTGACGGAGATTTTCACGGCGTAGCGAACGATCTCTGCGGCCCGCGCCTCAGATCACGTAATCCCCGTTCTCCGGCTTCACGATTTCGCGCGGCGGATTCAACATCCCGGCCGCCACGGTCGCATTGGTGCCCTGCTCGATGAGGATGAAAGACCCGGTGAGGCGATTGGCTGAGTATCCGTCAAATACAAGGGGCTTGGCGGTGCGCAGGCGGATCTCACCGATATCGTTCATCGCAAGCTCCGTCGCTCCCGTCTCCGATTCGAGGGTCGCGAGGTTCAGCTTGTTGACGATCTCCGTGACGGCCACCTGCACCGTGTGGGTGGTATGCTTGAGGTAGTATTTCTTCCCGGCCTGCAGTGCACGCGGATGCATCCAGCACACTTCGGCCTGCAACTCGCTGCTCGAGCCCGGCAGGTGATCGAGCCCGACCAGCATGGAGCCGCGGCTGATATCGATGTCGTGCTCCAGCACGAGCGTCACCGACTGAGGGCAGAACGCCTCCTGCACCGGTCCGTCGTAAGTCCAAATCTGCTTCACGGTCGATACGATGCCCGCGGGAAACGCGATGACCTTCTGCCCCACCTTCACTATACCGCCGGCGATCTGGCCACTAAAGCCGCGAAAATCGTGGAGGGATTGGTCGGTCGGATTGTTGGGACGGTTGACCCACTGCACCGGGAGGCGGAAGCCGTTGAGATTCCAATCGCTCGCGATATGCACGGTCTCGAGGTGGCCGAGCAGCGTCGGACCGACATACCACGGCGTGTGCGGCGAAGGCTCGACCACGTTGTCGCCGTTCAACGCACTCATCGGGATGAACTTCACATCCTTGATGTCGAGCCGCGGGAGAAACTCTTCGAACTGCGCGCGGATCTCGAGGAAGCGAGCCTGGCTCCAGCCGACGAGGTCCATCTTGTTGATCGCGACCACTAAATGCGGGATGCGCAAGAGGGCGGCGATCGCCGTGTGGCGGCGGCTCTGCTCGATCACGCCGGTGCGGGCGTCGACGAGGATGATGGAGAGATTCGCCGAGGAGGCGCCCGTCACCATGTTGCGCGTGTATTGGACGTGTCCCGGAGTATCCGCGATGATGAACTTGCGGCGCGGCGTCGCGAAATAGCGATACGCCACATCGATCGTGATGCCCTGCTCACGCTCGGCGCGCAGGCCGTCGGTGAGGTTGGCGAGGTTGATCTGTCCGCCACCCGTGATGTCGGCCGAGCGCTCGAGGGCCTCGATCTGATCTTCCATCAGCGATTTTGAGTCATAGAGCAGGCGGCCGATGAGCGTGGATTTGCCGTCATCGACACTCCCGCAGGTGTTGAAGCGGAGAATGTCGACAGGGACGTGAGGAGCTGTGGTCAAAGACATGAAAGTGAAAGCTGCAGTCGAAAGGGTTCAGAGAGGTGTGATCAGAAATAGCCCGCCTTCTTCCGATCTTCCATGGCGGCCTCGGAGGCCTTGTCGTCGGCGCGCGAGCCGCGCTCGGTCACCCGGGCGGCGGCAACTTCGGCGATAATATCGTCAAACGTGCTCGCCGGGCTCTCGACCATCCCGGTGCTGATCATGTCAGCGATCGTGCGCACGCGGCAGACCATGGTCTTGCGTGGCTCGGACGGCTTGGGCCGGGCCCCAGCGTAGGGATCGGGCTTGGTCGGATCGGTGTGCTCCGGCGGCAGCGGCAGCCATTGGCCGCCGCGGCGGAAGCACTCCCGGGTGTGACTGAAGTAGATGCTGGGGACTTCCAACCGCTCGCGTTTGATATACTCCCACACATCCATCTCGGTCCAGTTGCTCAGTGGGAAGACCCGCATGTTCTCCCCGGCATTGAGACGACCATTGTAAAGGTTCCAGATCTCCGGCCGCTGATTCTTCGGATCCCACTGGCCAAAGCTGTCGCGGAAACTGAAGAAGCGCTCCTTCGCGCGGGCCTTCTCCTCGTCGCGGCGCGCGCCACCGATTGCACAATCGAAACGAAATTCCTCGATCGCGCCGAGGAGCACCGGGATCTGGAGCTTGTTCCGACTGACCTCACCTGGCGCCTGGGTCGCCGTGCCCTTGGCCAGGGCTTGGTCGACGGTGCGCACAATCAGTTTGGCCCCCAGTTGCTTGGCGCGACGGTCGCGAAACTCGATCAGTTCGGGAAACTCGTGGCCGGTCTCGACGTTGAGAAACGGCATCGGGATATCCGACGGCCGAAACGCTTTTTCCGCGAGCCGCAGCAGACAGATGGAATCCTTGCCGCCGGAAAAGAGCAGCGCCGGACGCTCAAACTCCCCTGCCACCTCCCGCATGATGTGGATGGCTTCGGTTTCGAGATGTTGAAGGTGGTCGAGATGGTAGTTCTGCATGAATCGAAAAAATAGGCCGCGCCCGACTGGACGCGGCGAGTGAGTAAAAACAGGAACAGCAGTTCAGCCGTTAACGGCTTTCTTGCCCCATGCCGCGTGCAGGCCGCACTCGCGCTTCTCATCGGCCTTGGCGGGATCGAAGTAGTCCCACTCGTTGGGCAATGCATGCTGGGCGAGGTAGGCATCGAGCTCCGCATCGGTGAAGTAGAAGAGCGGGCTCACCTTGAGTGCACCGAAGTTCGCGTCGTGCGACACGATATCCAGTCCGGCACGGTTCGGGTTCTGCACCTTGCGCAGCGCCGTGATCCACACGGTCGGCGCCAGTTCTTTCATACCGCGTTGAAACGGCTCCAGCTTCATCACGGCGCTAAATTTCTTCAGTCCTTCCTCATCCTCGGTCGTCGGGATGGGGCCGTGGATCGCATCGCGATGCGCCGCGGTCACTTTCGGCAGATAGGGCTTCAGGTTGAGGTTGAAGCGGGCCCGCAGGTCCTCGGCGTGTTTATACGTCGCCGGGCGATTGTAGCCGTGGTCGACCCACAGCACCGGGATGTCGGCCTGGGCCTGCACCGCTAGATGCAGAATCGCGGCTTCGTAGGGCCGGAAATTCGTGGAAACAATCGCCCGGCCGCCGGCCTGCGCGATGGCCCAGCGCACGATCTCCAGCGGCGTCTGCGTGCGCAGGTGGGCGTTCCATTGAGTGAGAGTGTCGTTTGAAATTGCAGCCATGACAGCGAGATTGCTTGCTCCAACTCGCCACATCTTAAAGCTCAAAACAAGTCATATCTACTAAAGAAGTCATGTTTGAATCCTCCCCAGCTCGTCTACTGCGCTCCCCGAACGATTTTGCGTGCGCCTAACTCGCTGGCCTACTGACTGCTATCCATCAAGCCGATGAATGACTGCTCCACTCAAGTTGCCCCCACTGGAACCGTCTATTTGGTCGGCGCCGGCCCGGGCGACCCGGAGTTATTGACCCGCAAAGCCCACCGTTTGCTCGGTGCAGCGGACGCGATTGTGCACGATTATCTCGTCGCCCCAGAGATCATGGCTTTGGCCAATCCCGCGGCCGAGCTCGTCTTTGTCGGCAAGAAGGGCGGCGGCTTCTGCTGCCCGCAACGGGAGATCGAAAGCATTTTGGTTCGTCTCGCTCGCGCCGGGAAAAATGTCGTGCGCCTAAAGGGCGGCGATCCGTTCGTCTTCGGCCGGGGCGGCGAAGAGGCCGAGGCCCTCGTGGAGGCCGGGATTGCGTTTGAGATTGTCCCCGGCGTGACCTCGGCGCTGGCCGCCGCCGCCTATGCCGGCGTCCCCCTCACCCATCGCGCCCATGCTTCGTCCGTGGTCTTCCTCACCGGCCACGAAGATCCCACGAAGCCCGACTCGGTCATCCATTGGGAAGACTACGGCAAACTGGGCGCCACGCTCTGCCTCTACATGGGCATGAAGAACCTGGAGACCATCACCCGCCGCCTCCAGGCCGGGGGCCTCGCTCCGGAGACGCCCGCCCTCGTCGTCCAATCCGCCACCACCGGCGATCATCGCCAGCTCCTCAGCACCATTGCAAAGGTCGCCCTCGAGTCCGAGCACGCTGGCTTCGGCGCGCCCGCCATCGTCGTGATCGGCGAGGTCGCCGCCCTCTCCACCAAGCTCGCGTGGTTTCAATCCGCCGTCGCTGACCGCGCCGGCGTCTGTGCTTCGGCCTCATGACGATTGCCGTTATCGACAACGGCTCCCTCGAGCCTGCCGCGACCCGCAATCTGCGCGCCGTCGCCGCGACCTTGTCCGCCGAGATCGATACCATCGTGCATCCCGTTTCCTGGAAGCACAGTGATCGCATCGTCCTCTCCCCGCTCGATGGCGACGCTCCCGGAGTGACCCTCGCGCCCTTCGTGCGGGCCCACGTCGCCGCTGGCAGCCGGCACTTCGTCTTCACGCCATTTTTCATCAGTGCCCAGGGCGCCATTGGTTCCTCGCTCCGGGAGGACCTCGAAAAGCTCCAACGCGAGCACGCCGCCACCCCTTTTGAGTTTACCTTCACCTCCGGCCTCGCCGATGCCGGCGTGATCTCGCAGATCGTCGCTGCCCGCGTCCGGGCCACGATCTCCGTCGCCGGGCTGGATCGCCCCCCCGTGCTCGTCGTCGACCATGGCGGTCCCTCGCCCACCTCGGCGGCTCTGCGCAATCGGCTCGCCGACGAAGTGCGCGCCCACCTCGGCACCGAGATCGCCTCTGCCACCGCCGTCTCGATGGAGGGCGAAGAGCACCCGCACAATCACCCGCTCCTCGCCGATGCACTGGCCACTCTCGGTGCCTCCCCCACCGGTGCTCCCCGCGATGTCGTGATTGCGCTGCTCTTTCTCTCCCCCGGCCGTCACGCCGGCCCCGGTGGAGATATCGCGCAGATCTGCGGCACCGCCGAGACTGCTCTGCCCGCGCTCCGCTGCCATCTCACCGACCTCGTCGGCACCCATCCGCTCGCAGCGACAGCCCTTGCTGCCGCCTTGCGCACCACCATTACCCGCCTTCACGCTCCTCTTTCCGCATGAGTTCCACTGCCACACCCGCCGCCTCGCCCGCCCCCGCCGCCAAGCCTCTCGCCAAGAACGAGGGCCTGAAGGCCTCCTCCAATTTCCTCCGCGGAAATATCCTCCGCGACCTCGCCGACCAATCCACCGGCGGCATCTCGGAGGACAGCAGCCAGCTCACCAAATTCCACGGCATCTACGCGCAAGACGACCGCGACCTCCGCAACCAACTCCGCAGGGAGGGTAAGGAAAAAGCGTTCTCCTTCATGGCCCGCATTCGCGTGCCGGGCGGCGTCTGCACGCCCGCTCAATGGGTCACCCTCGACGCCCTCGCGGACTCGCACGCCAACGGCACCCTCAAGCTCACGACCCGTCAGGCCTTCCAGTTTCACGGCATCCTCAAGGGCAACCTCTGGGGCGCCATCAACGCCGTCAACCGCGCCCTCCTCGACACGCTCGCCGCCTGCGGCGACGTCAACCGCAACGTGATGTGCAACCCCAATCCCGAGCAGTCCGAACTGCACGCGGAGACCTACCGGGTCACCAAGGCAATTTCCGAGCACCTCCTGCCGCGCACCAAGGCGTATCACGAGATCTGGGTCGGCGGCGACACCCTCGTCGCCGGCGGCGAGCCCGAGTCCGAGCCGATCTACGGCGCAACCTATCTCCCCCGTAAATTCAAGATCGTCGTCGCCGTCCCGCCCTCCAACGACGTCGACATCTACGCCCACGATCTCGGCTTCATCGCCATCCCTGATGCCTCCGGGAAGAAACTCCTCGGCTTCAACATCACCGTCGGCGGCGGCCTCGGCATGTCGCACAATCAGGCCGAGACCTTCCCCCGCATTGCCGATGTCCTCGGCTTCTGCCGCGTCGACCAGGTCACCGACGTCGCCGAAAAAATCCTCACCACCCAGCGCGATTTCGGCGACCGCACCGACCGCAAGCACGCCCGCCTCAAATATACGATCGCCGACCGCGGCATCGTCTGGTTCCGCGAGGAAGTGGAACGTCGCCTCGGCTACCGTCTTGGTTCGCCCCGCGCCTTCGAGTTCACCCACATGGGCGATCGCTACGGCTGGGTAGAGGGGGAAAACGGCACCAGCCACTACACCCTGTTTCTCATGAGCGGTCGCATCAAGGACACCGCCCAGCTGAAACTCAAAACGGCCCTGCGCGAGATCGCCCTCGCGCACAAAGGCGACTTCCGCCTCACCGCGAATCAAAATCTCATCATCGCCGGCGTCCGCCCCGAAGAGCGCCCCGTGATCGAAGCCCTGCTGAAAAAGCACGGCCTCGACACCGCCAACGACATTTCCGGCCTCGCCCGCAATGCCATGTCGTGCGTCGCCTTGCCCACCTGCGGCCTCGCCCTCGCCGAGAGCGAGCGCTACCTCCCGGAACTCGTGTCGCTCCTCGAAAACGAGCTGGAAGCAGCCGGCCTCCGGCACGACGAAATTACCCTCCGCATCACGGGCTGCCCCAATGGATGCGGCCGACCCTACCTCGCCGAGATCGGCTTCGTCGGCAAATCGCCTGGCAAATACAACATCTACCTCGGCGCCGCCTTCAACGGCTCCCGCCTCAATACGCTCTATAAACCGAATGTCCCGGAGACGGAGATCGTCGCCACCCTCGGCCCGATCATCCGCCGCTACGCCCTCGAGCGCAACAGGGGCGAGCGCTTCGGCGACTTCGTCCACCGCACCGGCTACGTGAAGCAAACGGGCACCCCGTCTGACTTCCACGACAAGGTCGGTGGAGCCGCTGCCGCCGCCCCGGCCTGATCGCATCCCCTCTAGGCGGCGAGCGCTTAACAGCTGACCCTGCCGCCCTCCCTTCTCGGCGTCGCCTCACCCGCGACGCCTTTTTCGTGCCCGCGCCCATCCGCCCTTCGCGCCGCTCAAACGTTTTCGGTCCAGCCTCCTGCCGGCCACGTCCCGTCCATCTGTCGACTACCCCAAAGTTGTCCGGTCCGGACAGCCCATGCTGCCATGCGGGGAGGACAACGTATGCTTCCTCATTCACGCGGTTGATCGATCCGCAAGAACTGAAATCTGCCGTGCCAAAAACGGGGGCCCTTTCGGGAAGATTCCCCCACTCCGTCGGTCTGACTTCCGCTGCCGCGGTGCTGAATGGGTCCTATCCGGCACGGGCGAATTGCACGGCGAATCTTTCGACGAGTTGCGCGATCACGCCGGCGTCGCAACTCGCTGATCGTCGTCTCGTGCTAGAACGCGTTATTTCTGAAACTCAAAATCCACGCCAATCTGGCGCACTTCGAGCCCATTTCTCCGATTCTATATTCGAGCGCCAAAACCGCTGATCTAGTTTCGATATTCTGAATCGGGTGCCTCTTGGGACACGATTTTCGCGTTGGCTGTTTCCGCGGCCTTGAAGAAATTGATAGAGTGGGCGACGACGGCGCAGAAAGCTTCCCGATAAGTTGGCCTGAGTGAAACCCGGTGTATCGATGGGATAATTCGGCTATAGCTAAAGGTTACGGCGAAGCTATAATTGAGTAAGGTTTTCCGCTCAATTTGGAGGGAAAAGACTGTAGCAGTTTTGTCTTGCGCGGGTGGCATTGCTTTTGAATTTAGTTAATTTTACCTTATACTACTTAACGGAGTGTCGCTGTAGTGTTTCTGTGAATCCGATGTTTAGTCGTTTTTCCATCGCTTTATTCGCCCAGAATTTTGCTGCTCTCATCGGGCCTGGTCTTTTGGGACAAATATTATTCCTCCCCAGCAGCACTACTTCCAGCGTATGGAAATACCCAGAGGGCTTTCTGGCTGCTTACACGCCATGTGCACCTCCATTGACCTCCCTACCCCCGTGCTGCACCGAAGCCTAGCCCTACTTGTTCTGGTTCTGGCGGTCCTGACACCTTTTCTGCTCGCACAAAGCGGGGGAGATTTTCAGCGCATTGCGGTTATTCAGCCAATCAGCTTTATCAAGTCAGCCAGCGGCACGCCCAAGCCTAATGACGCCCAGCTAGTAGGATCGCTGCTATACGTGGCCTATAGCAATGGAAGCTCATCCACCCCCCGTGGTGCCCTAGTGGTTTACAATGTGTCAGATCCAGCGAATCCCACCTTGGTCACCGAACTTGATTTCTCAGACCGCTATTTCGACCGACTGGCAATTGACGGTACCAGGCTCTATGCTGTGGGGCTTGGATTCACGGTATTCGATATATCTACGCCTACGAGTCCCCGCCAGATTACCTACGCCGCCACGGCGCCCAAAGCCAACGGCCAGTACCCCAGTCTTAACTCCAACGAAGTCGATGTCTTTGGTAACTATGTCTTCATCGACGACGGATTTTCGGGGATGATGACTCTCAGAGTCTTCGACTCCGGGCGATCGATATCGGTTGCCGGATCGATATCGATGGTGGGCTCGGGCTATCGGGGGATGGTGGGCGCTGGAAACATCATCTTTTCCGTGGACGACTATAAGGGTTATTTCTCAACGCTGAGCGCGAGCGGAGTCCTGACAGCAACGGGGACCATCGACATGCTCGGCGATCCAAACGACATCGTCCTCGATGATTCAACTGGCAGAGCATGGGTGACATCAGAGGGACTTGGCCCTGCCTACATTTATGCGGTCGATTTGAAGGCCGGCACCGCCACCTACTTCACCGTCACCAGCCAAATTCCCCATCCCGGTGCCGTGCAATACGCGAACAATGTGCTGATCGTAAGGGATAGCCTCGGCAACTGGTTCTATACCGTGGACGTGAGTAACCCCAACATGATTTCGGTCATCAAAACCTACCCCAACACCACTGGAACCAATTACACTGGTAATTGTTTCAGGTTCTTCCCGACCCCAAACATACTCGCGCGCGCCATGACCAACCAAACGCTGGAGATTTGGAAGCCGGGTCCCGCGCTCACGCCCCCTTCCATCTCGACGCAGCCGGCGGCGACCACCGTCGCGCCAGGGGCCAATGTCACGCTGACCGTCGTCGCTACCGGCAGCCCGACACTCACCTACCAATGGAAGAAGAGCGGAACGGCCATCACTGGCGCCACGAACGCGACGTTGAGTCTCACGGCGGTGACCGCCGCAGACGATGCCACTTACACCGTGACGGTCACAAACCTCGCCGGATCCGTGACGAGCAACAGTGCCCGAGTAACCGTCTCCGCCAGCGCAGGGACCAAGCCCGCCTTGAGCAGCGCCACCTCCGCGAGCGCCACTGCGGGCCAAACCTTCACCTACACCGCCACGTTCAGCGGTTCGCCGACTTCGCTGTCCGCCACCGGCGTTCCGGCCGGGCTCGCGTTCAACACCAGCACTGGCGTGCTTTCGGGCACCCCGACGACGGCGGGCAGCTATACGGTGGTATTCACCGCCACCAACGCGGCGGGCAGCGGCACCGGCAACTTGGCGCTCACGGTCGCCGCGGCGGGCGGCATCAGCACCAAGCCTGCCCTGAGCTCAGGCACCACGGCCACGGCCACGGTCGGTCAATCGTTTTCCTATACGGCCGCTTTCAGCGGATCGCCTACCTCACTTTCCGCTTCAGGCCTTCCGGCTGGACTTTCGTTCAACACGACGACCGGCGTGCTTTCAGGAACCCCAACGGCCGCGGCGATATCGACCATCATATTCACTGCAACCAATGCCACCGGAACCGGCACCGGCACGTTGGCTCTGACAGTATCAGCCTCAGCGACCGCAGCTGCGCCGCCGGCAATCAATAATTTCGCGCCTCCTTATCTCGAACTAGGGGCCCTCATCAGCTATACCGGTCGTGTATCCGATACTCTGCAGGGAAATTACAATGATTCAGCAAGCTTCCAGGTGTTTTCCCAAACGTTATTCATGGGCGGCACCTACACCTACACGCGCACGGGACCAACAACGGCGCGGATCGTCTACCGGCTGACCACCTCCGATGCCGATGGATCCGAGACTGAAGATGGCATGGTCCTGATCTCGTTCCTATCAGCGACGACCGGGACATACACCTCCAGCGGCAGTTACGCTGGAACATACAATGGCACGTCTTACAAGGGATCCTTCACCGGCTCCGGCAATGCTACTTACAAGGCCCCAACCGGTACCCCAGTCGTATCCACCAACCCCGTCGGCCAGATTGCGACACCGGGGGTATCCGTGACTCTGACAGCGGCCGCCTCTGGCAACCCAACCTACCAATGGCAGAAGGACGACGTCGATTTGCCGGGCAAGACCTCAAGCACCCTCACGTTGAACAACCTTCAGGCGGACGACAACGGCGTTTACTCGGTGCAAGTGAGTAACGCCTGGGGTAGCGTTCTGAGCGATGGGGTGACGGTGGGTGTTACTTCCACGGCGCTGATGGCCAGCGCCCTCTCGAATCTCTCAGTGCGAACTACGATGGCAGCAGGCCAGACCCTGATCGTTGGCGCTGTGCTTGATGGCGGGAGAAAAAGTGTACTCATCCGCGGCGTGGGGCCGGCGCTGAACCAGTTTGGTCTCTCCGGAATGGCGGACCCAAAGCTCGAGCTATATTCAACCGGAACGCTGCCGATCGCAGCCAATGATGACTGGTCACCCGCCCTCACGGGAACTTTTACTTCCGTAGGTGCATTTGCTTTCGGCGCCGAATCACGCGATGCCGCCATCAGTCAGCCGCTCAATGGTGCCTTCACCGTGCAGGCACGCGGCACTGGCGGCGGAACCATTCTGGTGGAGGCCTATGACGTGACAGGAGGGACCGCCAGTCGTTTCATCAATCTCTCCGCGCGCAATCGTGTCGGCACCGGTGCCGATATCATGATCGCCGGTTTTGGGATTTCGGGCACGGGCAAGAAACAGCTCCTGATCCGGGCCGTGGGCGGGACCTTGGCCGCATTCGGCGTCGCCGGTGCTTTGAGCGATCCGATGCTTTTCGTGTATGACAGCAAGGGGGCATTGCTCGCGGCCAACGATGACTGGGATTCTTCGCTGGCACCTGTGTTCACCAAAGTCGGTGCGTTTCCCTTGTCCTCCAGTCGCGATGCCGCGATTCTGCTCAGCCTCGACGCCGGTTCGGTTTATACCGTCCAAGTGATTGGCGTGCTCGGCGCCACCGGCGAGGCCCTGATCGAAGTCTATGAGGTGCCGTGAGACCTCACTAGAGTCACCGACAACATCCGGGTTGATAAAATTCCCGCCTCACGTTGGTCAATACTCCACCTGGGGTGACCGCCGGAAACTGATCCGCTGGCGATAACAGTTTGGGGCCTGCAGAAAGGAACCCAGATCATGAAGGGCAAACGACACACGACCAAGGAAAAGATCCGCATTCTGCGGGAGTCCGACGTAGGCAAAAGCAGCATCGAGGTCTCCAAGGACCGGAACATTTCCGAAGTCACGTTCCACCGCTGGAAGCGTGAGTTTGGCATGATGGACATCAACGAGGCGAAGCGACTGCAAGAACTGGAGAAGGAGAACAGCGAGCTGAAGAAGATGCTGGCAGAATTGCTGCTGAGGAACCGGATGCTGGAGGCGATAAAAGCCCAAAAATGGTGAGCCCGGGGCACAAGCGCCAGATGGCCGCCTTTGCCGTCGCAGGCGGCCTGTGTTCCGGGCGAGCGGTCAGCCGCTATCTTGGGCTATCACGGGCGACGCATCGCTATCGGGCGCGGCCACCGGCTGAGCACCGGTCTCGGCTGGTGGCAAGCGTCCAAGCGTTGTCGGCGGCGCACCCACGCTTCGGCTTACGCCGGATCGTTGCGCTGCAGCGCCGGGAACGCTGGAGCGTGAGCCGCAAGCAGGTGCAGCGCATGCGATGGGCTTAGCGGGTTGCTGGTGCCAGAGGACCGGATCAAAAATGGCGTGTCTCAAAATCGAACCTATTCGGCACGAGGAAGCCGCGGTCTGAATCTCGAACCACGATGCAGTTCGAACGGATGCATGATGGTCCCTAGACGACGCGCGAGGCTGCCTCAAGGGCCGCAGAGAAATCTGGCAGGCGTTCGCGACGGGCATAAGCCTGAAAACGGCGTATGGCCTGGGGAGAGAGTTTCACTGTCTTCTGTAATTTCCCGGTCGGTTTACGGCCTGCTCCCGGACGTGCTCCACCGTGGGTGACTACCGCGCGTGCGGCATCAAAATAGTCCAGAACGTCGCGACCGCTCGCGAAGCGCGATTCAAGGTTGGACTCAGTCGTCTTAGCTGATGAGTTCTTGGAAGAGAGCTTTTTCATTGGTGCGGGAGCGGCGCGCAGAGATGAGTCGTAGGTGGTCGCCGCGCGGGGCGTAAACCACCGTCCAGTGTTTCCCCTCAATTAGCCCGATGGCGAGATGCCGTAACTCGTCCGGGTTTCTTGACGGGAGCGTGACGACAGGACCCTGCCAAAGAACACATGCCTCGGCCAAGCTGATGCCATGCTTTGCCTGATTGCTGGTGCTTTTGACCGGATCCCAATCGAACTTCACATTTGAAACCATAATTATGGTATCAAACGCGGCAAGTCAAATCCTTGCCGGCAAACAAGCCTGCTTCATGCGCCGTCAATTTCGGGATGCCCCGCCGAGCGCAGACTAGGAAAATTTGGGTAGCGTGGGGCGATGCACAACGCATCGCCCAATGAATACTACAAAAAATCCAACCATCGTTTAAAGACGGCGCCTACAGCGTAACTCAAAATCTACCAACGAGAGTTTCTATATGGAGTCTGAGTATGGCGCGGAATTCTGCGGCGAATAAAACCATCCCCAATCAGTATGCCGTAAAGGCCGTGACCGCTCCCCGGCGAACGAAATGAGCATCGACCGATCTCTCGTTCCGAAAAGGAACCATTGCGCAACAACGCGATAGCCTGACTTCTCGGAGACGTATCTGGAGCAATCTCAACCCTGATTTTTCTCGCTTAACCCAACCGCTTCGGTTTTATCCACGTGCGATGAGCAACTGGAAGAAGACGCTTACCAAGGTCATGAGTGGCAGAGCCGATGCCAACATTCGATATGACGACCTTTGCCTGCTGCTCCGACGGCTTGGTTACACGCCCAGTCAGGCTGGCGGCAGCCACCGGGTCTTTCGGTTTGAAGGCCGCGACTTCATCAACCTTCAGGATGCCGGCGGAATGGCGAAGAGCTACCAAGTCCGCCAAGTGCGAGATCAACTCAGTAAATATCAAAAATGAAAACCGACTCAAACGATTACGAAGTCCGAATCTGGTATAGCCCGGAGCCGGGTGACGAATGCTTTGTCGCGCAAGTTCTCAATATGCCTGGAATCATGGCCCATGGCGACACGCGCGAAGAAGCGGCACGAGAAATTCAAACGGCCCTGCAACTCGCCCTCGATGCCTACGAGGAGATTGGAAAGCCGCCGCCGGTGCCAAAGAATCACGCCGCCGTTGCGCTCGGAAGTCGCGGAGGCAGCGTCCGCACGAAAGCGAAGCGACTTGCTGCAAAACGCAACGGCGCTCGCGGAGGACGCCCGCGAAAGCTACAATCTGTGGCGGTCGCTTAATTTCCCCTTGGAGGCGGACCCTGGATCGCCGCAAGTCGAACGGTGTTTCTGTCTCCATACGTTTTTGGGCCGGTTATCGTTTTGTGCCGAATTCGGTGGTTTTTGGAACACGCATATTCGGACTAACCCAATCCGCATAAGCCGCGGTTCACAGCGCGCTATCAGTCGAGACGGGCTTCTTCAGCCAGAGTCTCGTTGCGCGCTACGGCGCAACAGAACACTTTGAGTTATGTATTTTCCCTCGGAATGAATCAAGAAGCGCTGCGAGTTCCGCGTGCTTGGGACAAGATGCGTATGATCTAAGGCGGAAAATCACTGCAGAGCAGGGCAACTCTTCTGAAAATGCCGCGCACTCTTCAACCAGCTCAGGATGTAGGTTGGCATAGTGGTGCAGAAATCCCGCAACCAGTGCGGGAGTTGACGATCTAGCGTAATTCTTCAAATGGCCAACCGTTATGTCAGTGGCATCGCATCCCTTTCTATTCAAAAAATTGATAGTGATAAACATCCGTGAAAGGTCGTCGTAAAGAGCGGTCATTTGCCGCTTCGCTTTCTTCATCTTATCGATGGCGAACAACAAGCATGAGAGGCTAAACACGATCAAAAGTGCGCTGCCTCCACTGAACCGTTTTTCAAGCGCTGCGGACAAGAAAACAAATACTCCCGCTACTGCACTTATCGCTACAAGCGGCGCGATTATCCAACATACCGCCCACGTGAACTGCGCTTCTTCTTCTTCTGCAATGAGTGCCCGCCGCTTAAGTTCCGCCAGGGAGTCTTTGTAGTCGAGGGGCCTCATCTTGTTTTGCCCAGACAACGTCGTGGTCAACCCTACCTCCAACGTCTGCTGAGGAGGTTGGGTTTGAGGCATTTTCGTTTTGGTGAGTTGGCGATAAATCCGTATGCCAAGCATCACACCTACGAAGATACTTACGGCTGGACATAGAGCGAAAATCGAGATCCAGAAAAACTGCACGCCTCCTGAAAACAGGAAAACCGCATAGCCGAGTGCGAGGAAAAAAATGAAGCAAACGATCGCCGTGACAATCGCGATCAACGTAGAAAACAAGATCGCTCCAGCTGTGCCTAACGATCGCATTATCCGCCTGCCTCCAAGCGGCGACGCAACCGTTGAATGTTTATGCTCATTCTTTACCCACGTTGATTATGCCACTGAGTGTCGGTGGATCATATTTTGGTAGTCGTAGCTCGTAGCCTCGCGAAGATCAACCTCGGTCGCAAATCCATGTTGATCCGGCAAGATTCAACGTCCGCCCCATTTCGGTGGATGAAATTGCCGGACTTTCGCCCCAAGACCAAGTTGGCGTAAATCGGCTCCGGTCATAGGAGGAATCGGCGATGAACGAGGTGTTTCCCAAACGAACGATTAGGAAACGACCACACCACAAAAGTGCATCGCTTGACATCTGGACAAGCAGTATCATGATACTAAGCGATGCCGCGTAAGATTCGTCAACTCATCGCTGACTTGGAGCACGCGGGTTTCATGCTAGTCCCTACCAAAAGCAGCCATCGGAAATTCAGACACGCCACAGGGACTACCGTTATCATCTCAGGTCAATCTGGGGCAGATGCCCATCACTACCAAGAGAAAGACGTGCAACGAGCGATCGTTGCCACGAAGGAGCCAAAGCTATGAAGAACAAGAATAACCAAGATGCTGTTAAAGAAGCAGCGGCCCGTTATCTCAAAATTGTTGAGTGGTCAGACGAGGATCAATGTTTCGTCGGTCGCTGCCCAGGGTTGTTCTTCGGTGGATGCCACGGCAAGGACGAGACCGCGGTCTACGGGGAGGTCTGCAAGATCGTCGAGGAACACGTAAGCGACTTATTGGCCAACAAGGAGAAATTGCCTCCGAATACCGCAGGGAAAAGCTACAGCGGTAAATTCGTCGTTCGAGTAGGGCCCGACCTTCACCAAAAAGCCGCCATCAAAGCTTCGGCCCGCGGAGAAAGTCTCAATCAATTCGTCGCCGAAGCTATCGCCAACGCGTGAATGGCCGTTTCCGACCTCATAACATTTTGGAACGCCCCGTTTTCGCCGGATTCGATCAACCACTTTCTCATCTCGGATAATCACGTAAGCCGTTGATCGCAGTCTGACGCCAATGACGGTGCATCTAACGACAGGCTAATCCGTCACAGCGGCGTGGATTTTTTTGGATCGGCGAGGAGTGCTATCCATTCGGTCTCGTCGCTGAAACTGTCCCACGCGGTCTCGCCGCCGCCAGCGGCACGGTCACTTGCGAGGCACGCTCAGCAAGTGATGCAGCCATGCGATCGCCTCTTTCTTCAACCCGAAGCGCACCCAGAGGCCTTCGCAGCCACTTCGTTTTACCCGCCTGCCGGCCTTCGGACCTGGGATTTCGCCCGTCGCTCTTCCCGTGGTTCGCGCGCCTGACCCATTCTCCGCGCCCCGATCTGCTTTAATGCCGCTTGACGCGGTCAGGCGCATCATGGATCGCATTCTTCCTCCCGTTTCGCGTTCCGGCACTGCAACGTTATCCCCGATCGAGGCCGAAGATGCCCTTCCTCACCAATCGCAAAACCCAGCCCACCTACGACGTCATCGTCGTCGGCTCCGGCGCCGCCGGCGGCCAAACCGCCTACACGCTCACCATGGCTGGCGCCAAGGTCCTCATGGTCGAGGCCGGTCGCAATTACGACCCGGTGAAGGAAACGCCCATGTTCCAGACCGATGCCCAGGCGCCCCTCCGCGCCGCCGGCACGCCCGACAAGGATCTCGGTTTCTATGATTCCACCGTGGATGGCGGCTGGAATGTCCCCGGCGAGCCGTTCACCAACGCGTCGTCCGATCCCAAGCGCCAGTTCACCTGGTGGCGGGCGCGCATGCTCGGCGGGCGCACCAATCACTGGGGGCGTATTTCCCTCCGCAACGGCCCCTATGATTTCAAGGGCTACAGCCGCGACGGTCTCGGCTTCGACTGGCCCATCAGCTACGACGACGTGGCCCCCTACTACGACAAAGTCGAAATGCTCGTCGGCATCTACGGCAACAACGACGGCCTCGAAAATACCCCCAACTCTTCCCCCGGCGTCCTCCTTCCCCCACCCGCCATGCGCGCCGGCGAACTCCTCGCGCGCCAACGCGCCAAGGGCCTCGGCATCCCGGTCATCTCGGCCCATCGCGCCGTCCTCAGCGTCAAGCAGGACGCCGATAACATCCCCGCCAAACTCCACCCCGGCAATCCCCGCGCCCAGCGCATCCTCGCCGAGGCCATGCGCTCCCGCGCCGCTTGCTTCTGGGCCACCGACTGCGGGCGCGGATGCTCCATCAAGGCCAACTACCAGTCACCCACCGTCCACCTTCCTCCCGCCCTCGCCACCGGCAACCTCGACATCCTCACGGATGCCATGGTGCGCGAGGTCACGCTCGACGAAAACGGCAAGGCCACCGGTATCGTCTACGTCGATCGCTTCACCGGCGAGGAGCGCCGCGTCTCCGCCCGCGTGGTCGTCCTCGCGGCCAGCTCCTGCGAGACGGTGCGCATTCTCCTCAATTCCAAATCACCGCGCTTCCCGAATGGCGTCGCCAACTCAAGCGGCACCGTGGGCAAATACATCATGGATACGGTCGCCACGTCTCTCAGTGGCCAGATCCCCGCACTCGAAAATCTGCCGCCCACCCACGACGACGGAGCCGGCGGCATCCATGTCTATGTGCCGTGGTGGCTCTACGGCGAACAACACGCCGGCAAGCTCGACTTCGCCCGCGGCTATCACCTCGAGTTTAGCACCGGCCGTCGCATGCCCAACCTCGGCACCGCGTCGGGCCTCGAATGGCTCACGGGCGGTTCCTTCGGTCGCGCGTTCAAGGAAGACGCCCGCCGCTACTACGGCTCGTTTATCAGCTTCGGCGGCCGCGGCGATATGGTGCCCAACGAGGACTGCTTCTGCGAACTCGATCCCACCGTGAAGGACAAATGGGGCATCCCCGTGCTCCGCTTCCACTGGAAATGGTCCGACCAGGAACTCCGCCAAGTCGCCCACCAGCAGAAAAGCATCGCAGCTATTATCGAGTCCATGGGCGGCAAGGTCCGGACCCCGCCCGCCGCCGATCCGAGCACGGTCATCCGCCCCGGGGGCAACGTGAAACACGAAGTCGGCGGCGCCCGCATGGGCAGCGACCCGAAAAAATCCGTCACCAACGCTTTCGGCCAAACCTGGGACGTCAAAAATCTCTTCCTCACCGACGCCGCCCCGTTCTGCTCCAACGCCGACAAAAACCCCACTCTCACCATCATGGCCCTCGCCTGGCGCGCCAGCGACTACCTCCTCGAAGAACTCCGCCGGGGAAATCTTTGACATGAGCACCGCACCTCTTCCTGCCCGCATGGACCGTCGCACCGCGATCACGTGGATGCTCACCGCCGTCGCGGCGGCCGCCGTCCTCGAACGCGACGCCCTCGCCGCCGAACCCGCGAAGTCCCCGGCCGCCAAGGGCTACGGCCCCGATCCGGACCTGCTCAAAGACTACAAGCCGGGCGACCTTTGGCCCCTGACCTTGACCGCGGAACAACGGATCACCACCGCGGCCCTTTGCGACGTGATCATTCCCGCCGACGCCAAATCACCCAGCGCGTCCGCCGTCGGCGTGCCCGACTTCATCGACGAGTGGATTAGCGCCCCCTACCCCGGTCACGACCGGGATCGCACCATCATCCTCACCGGCCTCGCCTGGCTCGAAGCCGAGTCGCAACGTCGCTTTCAAGGGGATTTTTCCAATCTCGTCCTCCGCCAAAAAAATGCGATCTGCGAGGACATCTGCTACCTCCCCAAGGCAAAGGCCGAATTTAAGAGTGCCGCGGAGTTCTTCAAAAAGTTCCGCGACCTCACCGCCGGCGGTTTCTATACGACCCCCGCCGGCATGAAAGACCTCGGCTACATCGGCAACGTCCCGATCGCAACCTTCGCCGGCCCTTCGCCTGAAGTGTTGCAACGACTCGGCCTCGCCTAGTCCGCGCGCGCCCTGGCCGCCGCCGTGATCCGCGACTCCACGTGTGGCCCGTTGCCAAGCGCGTCGTCCGCGGACTCGTCGGCTGCTACTGCCCAACCTGCCATCGAGTTTCCCCGGCGACGGGCACGCTGAGTTCGAATCAAAGGGGAACTGAGCCAAAAGCTGAGGCAGTAATTCCGCCACCACGCTGCCCCGGTTTACCGAAATCGGCGCCGAAGTCGGGGAGAGATGTTTCGACCTCGGTCATTTTGAAGGTCAAATCCCTCCCCACCTTGCCCTTTGGGCAAAAAAGAGGGCGGACTGCCTATCCCTAAGCAGTCCGCCCATTGCTTTCTTACTTCCCCCATTCTCCCCCGCTAAGCGGAGGAGAAAAGTGATCTGAATCTACGAAAGCACGGTTCACTGATTGTTCCAAATCGCACCCGCATTTTTTCCGCCTTTTTCGCCCGGTTGGTAGATTGCCCGTCCGGCTCCGCCCGCCCGTCTGGGCAAAAAAAGAGGACGGGCCGCCTACCCCTAAGCGGCCCGTCCATTGCTTTCTTACTTACCCCATTCTCCCCCGCTAGGCGGAGGAGAAAAGTGATCTGTCTCTTATGAGAGCACAGGTCCGCGAAAGTTCCAAATCGCCGCACGATTTTTTTCGCACGGGCGTAAACTCCTGGCCCCGTGGGATTTCTCTCCTCAACGCGGGAGGGGTAGCGAAAAGGTCGACGAAGCGTAAATCTCCAGGAGCGCCACGCCCGATTGTCCATCGCCCGGCGCGACCGACACCGTGTAGCCGCCCGGCAAGAGGCGCAGATTCAACACGGCATCATCCGAACCCGCCGTCAGCGGAAACGCGCCGACCGAGTTCATCAGCAACACGATGCCGGCCCGCTGATCACCGGAGTAGGCCGCGCCCCAGCCGCCCGCTGTCGCCACTACTTCGCCACTTGCATTGTAGACGGTCAGCACCGGTTTCCGCAGAAAATTACTCAGCCCAAAGGCATTGAGCGACGGCCCCACGCCACGGATCACCACATAGCGCTCCTGCTCCGTGACGGTCAGCCCAGCCACCAACACCCCTTCGCCCGGTCCCACCAAACTGCGGATCGAGAGATTGCCCAGCTTGCCCACATTCGTCGTCGGATTCGTCACGGCGACCCCGCCTGCCCCACCCGCGCTGGCCGCTGCCCCCGGCGCGGCGAAATACACGCCGCCAAACGATGACCCGCCCGCCGCCGGATAGAAGGTCACGTGCAGCGCCCCCGGTTGTTTCACTTCATAAGCGAGTTCAAACGTGCCCGTGCCCGCGGCGACCGTCATGCGCGAGTTGCTCGCCACCACCTCCGTCGCGCCCGGCGCATTGGACGTCAAGCTGATCATCAGCACCGCCGCCGTGCGGCTTTGCAGGACAAACGAACCCCGCACCACCACGACATCGCCCGGCGCCAGATTAGGTGACGAAGCGCGCACCTCCGTGATCGTGATGGCATCGCCGGTTTCGAATTTCGCCTGCGAGGTCACAAACGGCACACTGCTCACGCCCACCGGATTGATCACCGGCGGCGTGACGACCGGCGTTAAGGGAGTCGCGGGCGTTGATGGCGTGCCCGACCCCGCCGTTCCCGCGAAATAGACTCCACCAAACGACGAGCCGCTCGTCGTCGGCGAAAAGGTAACGTGCATCGAGCCCACTTGCTGGATCGAGTATTCCAACTCAAACGTGCCGCTCCCCGCCGCGATCTGGCTCCGCGCCAGCGGCGACACCGGCGTCGGTCCACTCGGACCGCTGGTCGTTAAACTCAGTCCGATGATCGCCGCCGCCCGGCTCTGCAGCGTATACGTGCCGCGCACGACGACGACATCGCCCGGCGCGAGATTGGCCGAGGAGGCGAACACTTCCTGAATCGTGATAACGTCGCCCGCGGCAAACTGCGCCTGCGACGTGGAAAACGCGATGCTCGTCACCCCGGCCGGCAGGCCGCGGAGCCACGAGACCAAGACCAGGGGGAGCAAGAGACTGAGGATGATTTTTTTCATGGGGCGGGAATACACCTTATCAACAGCACCAAAGTCCGAATCGGACAAACTTTCCGGCTCAGGTCGATTTCGCCGCCCGCGCACGCCGTCCTTCACCGTCCCCTCCCTGCGTCCGCCGCCCCTCTCGCGTCAGTGGGTCAGAATTCGTCCACCGTCGAGCGGGCGCCCGCCTCTTCCCACGCCAACGTCACCCGGCCGTTCGCATACGTGAAGTGCGCGTGCGCGCGTTCGGTATCGCGGTAATTCACGTCACTGCAGCCCAGCTGCGCCGTCCACTCGTAGCAAAAATGCAGCGCGAAGAGCGCCGGGCGCCCCTCGACCGTCTCCACGGCTTCCAGGCGCAACGAGCCTTCGGTCAGCCTAGCATTGGCGTGATGCTGCTCCAGCGGAGGGAGCAGAGGCAGCCAAGTCTCCGGCGGCTTCGCGCACAACGCCCGCCACAGCTCCACCGGCGGGAGCCCTTCGCCGCACTCAACGTTCAGCATACGCTTGGCCATCTCCCACCTTGGTCGACTCCACCCCCGGGGCGCGAGCGTTTGTCGCACGGAGAAAATCCGTCCGGCGGTCGCCCGGATATTTTGGCGGATTCTGAGCTTGAATTACTCCGCCCTGCGCACGTCCTGACCGAACACCCTCACCACCTGCGGTTTTTTGCCCCATCCTCTTCCGCCATGAAAGCTGCCGCCCTCCTCGGACTATTCCTCAGCGTGATCACCGCCACCTTCGCGCAGGACGAAATGGCCAAAGCCCAGGTGGAGAAAATCTCCCAGGAATATGTCCAAGCCGTGAAATCCGGCGATGTGCCGGCGCTCCTGCGCCTTCAGTCCCCGGCCCTGGTGTATACCGCGGCCAATGACCGCATCATGTCGCGCGACCAGGTGCTCGCCGCCCTGCGCAGCGACTTTGCCCAGTGGTCGCTCCGCAGCACGGTGATCGAGGTGTGTCAGGTATTCGGTGACACGGTCATCACGGCGGGCACGGAAGAAATCCAGAGTGAAACCGGCGTCTCGGCCGGAACGACGACCCGGCGACGTTTCACCAACGTCTGGCGGCGCGACGGCGCCACCTGGGTGATGATTTCACGCAACGTGGCGACCATCCCCTCCCGAGGATAACGCCCGGAGTCCGACCTAGGCCGCGAGCTTCGTGTCCTCGTCTACGCGGGTCGTTTGCCCGATGGTCTCGACGGCCTGGAGTTGCGCGGTCATCTCGGCGGTCTCGCCGGCCGCGCGTGTCCGTCGCCGGTGGGACACTTCGCGGAAGAGTTGGTAGCGTCGATAGAACCCCGGCTCACTTTTCTGCAGCGGGAAAAGCAGCGGCAGGATCCGCTCCCGCTCCAGTTGGCAAAGCCGCTGTAGCGCGGCCGCCAGCCCCACGGTCGCCACTTGTTTACTGATGATCACTCCTCTCAGGGTGGGGAGGGCGTGCGCCGCGGCACGGATCTTGGCCTGCAGGTCCGCCATCACCTCGGGCGTGAGGTCGTATCCGGAGAGCTCCGGCACGAATGGGAGCACGGCATCGTGCAGCTGTTGGGCGAGCGTGACCCGATCGTCAAATCGCGCGAGGGCGAAGTCGCTCGGCACCAGCCGCACCTGATCGCGGAGTCCGGGAACGGCGTGCTCGGAGGCATAGCTCTCCACGATCCCCGCTACCACCAACGCCGCATGCACCATCTCCCCAAAGATCGCATCGCGCCGCGCGTGCTCGGCCGGCAGGTAGCGGCGCTGTTCCGCGATCAGCTGATCCACGACGGCGAGCTGCTCACCATAGGCGGCGATTTGACGGGCGAGTGCCGTGCGACCCGCGATTTCGGGGGCAGCGACGAGCCACGCGTAGCGCGCGCGATAACTTTCGAGGCGTTCGACTTGGATGGTTTTCATGGGAGAGCCAAGGGAGCAGTTACCAGGGATAATGGTGAAGCAGGGTCGCGGTGGATCAGGCGGCAAGTGCGCGCGACCGCCGGAGGAGGGGGCTCGACCGACGCGCAACCGGCGCTTCGTCGATGCAGGGGAAGTTCAAAAAACGCGCCCGCCGGGCCGGAGCCTCGACAAACGCGAATTCCAACTGGAGCGCGGCCACCAAGGCCGGAGAGAGCGGGAGAACACCGTAGTTTTTGCGGGAATGATTGGGATTCATGCCCACCAGCTTATCATGGGGGTGTGTCAGACTATGGGGCACCCTCTCAACTTTCGCTCGTTTCGGTGTTTTTTCACTCAAATAACTTATCTAACGGTGGTTAGCAGCAATTTTTGGCCTTATTTTGCCCTCAAAAATAGGCCCCAAACCGCCTTTTTTGGCATTTTCGGCCTTTTTCCATCCGCGCGCTGATTACCACCCCGCCGCACCATTTCTCTCTCGCGCGTCCGCTGCGTCCAAACTGCGCGCTGGAGCAGCCAAACAGCGATCCGCACCGACCAAACTTCGAGCCGCCGTGATCTTACCGCGGGCCGCCTCCTTAATCGGCCCAACCCCTGCGACCTAGGCGCCGTCCGCCGCCGACAATCTCGTCGCCGCCCCGGCCCAACTCGCTTCCGCCGGGTCCAAACCCACCTCCCCCGCTATCTTACCCACCACCGCGCCTCCCCTGCGCCCAGACGTCGCAGCCAAACGGGACGCCGCCGCGTCGATCTGCGGAGCCGCTCTGGCCCAACCCTCGTCCGCCGCGACCCAAGTCCCGGCCGACCCATCCCGCTCCCGCCCACCGCTTCCCGGATCGCCGCTACCAGCGTTAGTTACGCGTAAGGGAGCTGGGGAGGCTCGCACTCGGCCCGCTTTTTCTTGGGCCGTGGCTCCAACCAGAGGCGCAACACCAACTCTGCGAGGTTCTTCATGCTGGTGCGCTGCAAACCCTCGTGCCGGGCCGCGTCCTTGAAGACCGGCACCACGCCACAACGCTCCTGGTAGTAGCGCCACAATTCCGCATCGAGCCGCGCCGCTGCCACAAAGTCATCGCCCGTCGATTTCGCCACGCCGCGAACTTTCTCCTGCCAGAACTGTCTCTCCGTGGCATGACCTTGCCAGTAGTCAAAGACCCGTTGCTCGCACCGATTGAGACTCATGCCGCCACCGTGCGTCGCGTCTCTCGAAAAACAACTGCAAAACCGCCCGCCAGCGCGACGTTGCATTCACTTTCCCTCCAGCACTAACCTGCCTTCGTCCGCCAACTCAAAATCCCTCCCGCCATGTGGCAAAAATTCAAAGAACAACTCCCCGCGGTCATCCTCACCGCGATCCTCGTCATCGGTGGCGCCTTCTGGTTCCACCAGCAGACCGTCGAGCAGCTCGCCGCCAAGCAACAGGAGGAAATCAAACCCCTGCGTGAGCAGAACGACGCCCTGAAAGCCGCCTCCGAGGAGAACCGCCGCCAGATCGACGCGACGAACAAGCTCCTCCGCGATGCGATTTCCAAGCGTGAGGCCGACATGTTCCGCACCGACGTCGAGATCGAGAAGCTCAACGGCGAACGCATGGACGCCCTCGCCGCCGCCATCGCCAAGAAGGTCCAGCCCTACAACCCCCTCCCGAAGTCGCCTGAAGAGGCCGAGAAGATGCAGAACGAGCAGGTCGACAAAGTCTCCTCCCGCATGGCCGACAAGATCTCGCCCATCTTGGCCGAGATGTCGAAGGACCAGAACCTCACCCGCGAATCCATCGAGAAATACAGCCAGCGCATCTCCGACCAAGTCGGCAATGTGCTCACCGCCGAGCTCGCCAAGAACCAGCAGCTCCAGAACAACCTCGTGAGCACGCAGACCGTCGCCCAGGACTCGCTCAAGCTCTCCGCGGAAATCACCGCGCTCTACCTGAGCTCGTTTAAGGATCAGGGCCTCATCACCCGCCTGCTCACCCTGCCCGCCGCCGTCGTCAAAGACGCCGCCAGCCTCAGCATCGTGAACAGCAGTGAGCGCAAGAAGCGGGAAGAAGAGCTCGTCGCCAAGATGGCCGACCTCAACAAGCGCCTGAACGAAATTCAGGCCCAGTCCCCCAAGAAATAACGGCCCGCCGGCCCGGTTCTCCCCTCCAGCCACGCCTCACCGCGTGGCTTTTTCATTTCCGATCCGTCTCGCTCCCGCCACCATTGCCCATGCTCGTCTCCGCTCTTTCCCCTCGCGCCCTTCGCCCCGTCCTCGCGCTGTTCGCCACTTGCGCCCTCCTCTTCTCCCTCGGCTGCGGCAAGAAACCCTCCGCCGTCGAGTCCGGCAATCGCGACCAAGTCCTCCATCTCGGCAATCTCTCGGAGCCCAACGATCTCGATCCGCAGATCGCCGACAGCCAGCAGACCTTTAACATCATCCAAGCCTTCTTCGAGGGCCTCACCCAATACGACGCCAAGACCTGCGAGCCCGTCGCCGCCGGCGCCGAGCGCTGGGAAGTGTCGGCCGACAACCTTACCTGGACCTTCCATCTCCGGCCGCAGGCCAAGTGGTCCAACGGCGACCCCGTCACGGCCCACGACTACGTCTTCGCCTTCCAGCGCATGCTCTCCCCCGGCCTCGCCGCCGAGTATGCCTACTTCCTCTTCGCGTTGAAAAACGGCGAAGCCTTCAACGCCGGCAAAATCAAGGACCCGGCTTTGATCGGCGCCCGCGCGGCCGACGCCACGACGCTCGTCCTCACCCTCGAGCACCCCGTGCCTTACTTGCCCGCGATGGCCTGCCACAGCGCCTGGTATCCCCTGCACCGACCGACCATCGAGAAGTTTGGCAAAATCGACCAACGCGGCACGGCTTGGACCCGCCCCGGCAATATGGTGAGCAACGGCTACTTCACCCTCACTGAATGGAAGCCCCACCAATACGTCCGCGGCACCAAGAGCCCGACCTACTGGGACCGCGACCAAGTGAAGCTCAAGGAAGTCTTCTTCTATCCCATCGAAAGCGAAGACGCCGAGGAGCGCACCTTCCGCGCCGGCCAGCTCCACGTCACCAGCACGATGCCGATCGCCAAGATCGCCGTCTACGAGAAGGAGAAATCTCCGTTCTATAAACCTTCGACCTTCCTCGGAACCTACGTCTACCGCTTCAACGTCACCAAGCCGCCCTTCAACGATGTCCGCGTGCGCCGCGCCCTTGCCATGGCCATCGACCGCGAGCGCATCGTGCGCGACGTCGCCCGCGGCCACCAGACTCCCGCCGGCAACTTGTGCCCGCCCAATCTCGCCGGCTTCACCGCCACCGCGAGTGTCCCGCAAGACATCGCCGCCGCCCAAAAGCTCCTCGCCGCAGCCGGCTTCCCCGGTGGCGCCGGCTTTCCCAAAGTCGACATTCTCTTCAACACCAACGAAGGGCACCGGCAGATCGCCGAAGCCATCCAGCAAATCTGGCGTAAGAACCTCGGCATCGAGGTCGGCCTCTACAATCAGGAGGGCAAGGTGTGGACCGACTCCATGCGCACCCTCAACTACCAGATCGCCCGCTTCGCGTGGATCGGTGACTACCTCGATCCGAGCACCTTCCTCGACATCATGAAGAGCGACAGCGGTAATAATCAGACCGGCTGGAAAAACGCCGAATTTGACCGCCTCATCGACGAGGCCAACCGCACGGCCGACACCGCGCGCCGCTACGCCCTCTATCAACGCTGCGAGCAAATCCTCGCCGACGAGTGCCCCCTCGCCCCGATCTACTTCTACACGCGCAACAACCTCGTCCGCCCCGAGGTCAAGGGCTGGTATGGCAACCTCCTCGACTACCACGCCCTGAAAGGCGTCTACCTCGACGCCTCCGCCGCCGCCAAGTAGCCGCCCACCCGCTTCATTTCTGAGCGGTCAGATACCTCCGCGACAACAGTAGCCCAGCCAGCCAAAGCGCCAAACCGATCACGGCCGGAAGCAAGTGCCGCCAGTCCGTATAGCCGACCCAAAGGTGCACCCCCAGAGCAGCACTATAGGCCGGCACACCGAGGCCGGCCATCGCCCACCACAACCACGTCGCGCCACGTTGGTAACACCAGAGGACGGGCAACAGCGCGCCCACCCCTGAGGCCAGCAGCATGCCTCCGAGCGTGGCGCGATCATGCGCTACGACTCCGATCAATCGCTCGTTCATTACCGCTGCGTCCTTGGCCGTAAGACATAGGAAATCCAAATCCTCTGCCACAAACACTGACGTCATACCGATCCGAAGAATCACGGCACCGGCCAGGATCAATCCAACCGCATGAACCAGCCAGAGCAACTGGCCCCACTGCGCCGCGATCCACGCAGCATCCTCATCGTCTGATAACGGCAACGGACCTCGTTCAATGCTTTCCGCCGACACCATGATTTGCACCGTCAGCTGGAACAGAACCACGGCGACAAAAGCGTGCAGGGCGTCGAAATATCCAAATCCCAGAAAGGAGAAGAAAGTGGCGAATCCCGTCACGGCCGATGCCACCACCGCCATTCGCACCCCATGCACGCCGCGGCGTATTCCGCCCATCGCCAAGACAACATAGAGCCAACCTAGCCCGAGCATGGTCCCGGCCAGCGTGCCTCGATCATGCGCCATGAACGCAAATAGCTTGGCTTGGGTGCGGGCCAAGAGTTCAGCCGAAATTCCGAGATAGTGCTCATCGTAGGGCAGCAATACCCTTGTCATCGCAAGCCCCAGCGTAAGCGCGCCGCCCAAGGCCAGAGCTGCGCCCAACGCCGTGGCCCAAAACCACGCGTGCCTGGCCAATCCCGGTGTTGGCGCCGTCTCCATCGCCGCACTTCGCTCGGGCACCAACGCGGCATTGCAGCGCTTGATCAAGCCCGGACCATGAAACACCAAGCCCGCATCCACCAAGATCAACGTGGCCCCGGCAAGCCGGAGCGCGCGCGCGTCGCTCGGCTGCGCCACGCCCCCCGATACGATTATTGGGCGATCCGGACCCAGCACACGGCGCCACTGCCTCACACGCACGACCAAAGCATCTGAGCCCGTCGCCGGCACCGACCACCCGCCCCCCGCCTGCTCTTCACCGTATTGCAGAAACACACCGTGAAGAAAAACACCGAGATCGGCCGATGGCTCCGTGTCCCACGGCACCACAGGGACTTTCTCACCATCCGGCAAAATGACCGCCTCAATACCCGCCTCGTGCTCCCGACGCTTCAGCCGCACCACACCATCGTTCTCCGAGTGCGTTCCGACCATCCGCGCCCTTCCCTCGCTGAGGCACCGGTTGCCAGCTCGCACGACCTCGCGCCCGCCATCTTCCCGCACCTCAACTACTCCGACGCCAAATCGAGCCAGCGCGGCCGTGGCCCTGCATTCCGGATCAACCCGCCAGCCGATTCCCATCGGAGAATCAATTTCCGTCGCCCCTAACTTTGTCCGCAAACTGCGGTCTGCCCGCATGTGCCCCATGAAATCAATCACCGCCCGACCCACGGACCACTTTCCCAGTTGCCCCAACAATCCGAGCGCCAGCGCGCGTGCGTTCCGGTCCGACATGCGGAAGAGTGCCGGTTGCGCCACTGTTCGATAAAACCAATCGGGCATCGCATGAAGACCATAGCGGGCCTGGCATCACCGCGCCAAGGACCGAGTGGACCTTTGCCACCCGCCGGCCCTACCTGCGCTGCCGAGTTGCCATTCCGTCCCCGGCCCTCGACATTCCTCCCTCTTCACAATGTCCGCCGATCTCACCGAGCTCTACCAGCAGGTCATCCTCGACCACAACAAACGCCCCCGCAATCGCGGCAAGCTCCCCACCGCCAATCGCGTGGCCCACGGTGACAATCCGACCTGCGGCGACCAATGCAGCGTCTACCTCCGCCTCGAGACCGTGCTCGGCCAGCCCGACCGTATCGCCGAGATCTCCTTCGACGGCTCCGGCTGCGCCATCTCCCAGGCCAGCGCCTCCCTCATGACCACCCAGGTCAAGGGCAAGACCGCCCCCGAGGTCCAGGCCCTCTACAAGAGTTTCCACGAGATCGTCACCACGGGTAACGCCCCGGAGGAGATCAGCGACTTGGCCGCCTTTGCCGGCGTCCACGCCTTCCCTGCCCGGATCAAGTGCGCCACCCTCGGCTGGCACGCCGCGATCGAGGCCTTGAAGAGCGATCCGCTCGTCACCCCGACCACCACCGAGACGCACCACGACTGAGGCGCCCGCCCATGCTCGATCTAACCAAAATTCGCGCTGATTTTCCCATTCTGCATCAGCAGGTGCACGGCAAACCGCTCGTCTACCTCGACAACGCCGCAACCACCCAAAAGCCGCGCGCCGTGATCGACGCCCTCGTCCGCTACTACGAGCGCGACAACAGCAACGTCCACCGCGGCCTCCACGCCCTGTCCATGCGCGCGACCGATGCCTACGAAGGCGCCCGCGCCCGCGTCGCAAAATTCATCAACGCCGCCGATCCCGCCGAAGTCATTTTCACGCGCGGCACGACCGAGAGCATCAATGTCGTCGCCCACAGCTACGCGGCCCGTCTCAAACCCGGCGACGTCATCCTCACCACCGAGATCGAGCATCACTCGAACATGGTCCCGTGGCAGCAAGCGGCCAAGGCCAGCGGCGCGACCATCCGCTACGTGCCGTTCCTCGGCGCCAACGTCGAAGACGGCCTCGACCTCGCGCAACTCGACGCCCTGCTCACACCGGAGGTCAAGGTCTTCGCCTTCACCCATATTTCCAACACCACCGGCACGATTAATCCCGCCACCGCGTTCTGTGCCAAAGCGCGCGCCCGTGGGATCGTCACCGTGATAGACGCCGCCCAGTCCATCGGCCACGAGACAATCGACGTTCAGGCCATCGGCTGCGACTTCCTCGCCTTCTCCGGTCACAAGATGTGCGCCCCCACCGGCATCGGCGCCCTCTACGGCCGCCGCGCGCTCCTTGATACCCTCGCCCCTGACGAAACCGGTGGCGGCATGGTCGTCACGGTCGACTACACCGGCGCCCGGTGGAAACCCGCCCCCGAACGCTTCGAAGCCGGCACCCCCAACATCGCCGACGCCATCGGCCTCGGCGCGGCCTGTGACTATCTCGATACGATCGGCCGCCCGGCGATCGCGCACCACGACGCCGCCCTCGCCCAGCTCGCCCGCGAAAAACTCTCCGTGCTCCCCGGCATCCGCATCCTCGGCCCGCGCAACGGTGAACCCCGCGGCGGCCTCGTGAGCTTTGCCTTCGCCGACATCCACGCGCACGACATCGTGACGTTTGCCGACGAAGACGGCGTCGCCCTCCGCGGCGGCCATCACTGCAACCAACCGCTCATGCGCAAGCTCGGCCTCACCAGCACGACCCGCGCGAGCTTCTACCTCTACAACACCGAGCAGGAAGTCGACGCCCTCGTCGCCAGCATGCGCCGCACGCTAAAGTTTTTCGGGGTGACCTGACGATTGCTGCGCAAGCTTCGCTTGGATAGCTCGAAGCTCCTTGGCCGCGAGAAGGTCTTTTTCACGGCCCACTGCCTCTTTCGCGACGATTAAGTCCTCGATTGAGATAACCGCGAACGTGCGTCCAAACATCGGCATATTGACCGCACGCTGCCGCAGCCGCTCAAAATCTCCCACCCCCAGAATCGAGGACAAAACGTCGATAACTCCACTGTCGGTCTTCAAATACAGGTTTACCAATGGCTGCCCTGGTGCCGGGTGCTCCAAAAATGACAGTTGGCGATGGGTTTGCCGATGAACCGGATTGATATCCGCCAACGCCTTCCGAATTTTATCAACGTTCTCGGCCGACAACACAGCGCAAACATCAACGTCTCGCGTTACCAACGCGGAACCATGTATCACCCCCGCGAACCCTCCCACCACAACAAAATCGACTCCCGCGTCAGCGAGTCGATGGAGCAACAGATGCAGATTGTGCATAATAGGAAGCTCCCGCTTCGGCTAACTGAAACGAAAATTCCAAGGCAGCCGCATGTTGCAACACACGTTCCTCGTAGCTGAGCCGTAGGCTCACATCGACCAGGCTCAAATCGAATCCGGCTCTCTCGGCTTCTTCGATTGCTTGTTCGGTTGAGGTCATGATCGAGCAATCTGCTTACGCCGTCCTCCTGCGCAAAGAATATTTTGCAGCCGGGACCAGAGGTCGGATTCCGCTCCTCACGGCTTCATCAAATACGCGAACAGGTCCCGCAGCGCCGCATCGTTGAGCCCGGTCAGCAATCCCTCCGGCATCAGCGATACCGGCAGCGCGGTGAGACTTTCCACGTCCTCGGTTTTCATCGGGTGCAATTGGCCCGCCATGTCGCGCAGCACCGAGCCTTTTGCGTCTTGCCGCGTGAGCTGGCCCATCAGGGTCTGACCGTTCTTCAGCTTCGCCGTGTAGGCTCCATATCCTTCGCGGATCTCAATGCTCGGATCGAGCACACCGACGAGCCAGAAATCGGGATTGCCGCGCTCGTAGCCCGTGAGATTCGGCCCAATCGTGCCCCCCTCCTCGAACAGCGTGTGGCAGGCCGCGCAGCGTTCGACGAAGAGCGCCTTGCCTTGGTTCGCATCGCCCCGCGCTCCGCCGCCTAACACCGCCTTGATGCGCGCCGCCTCGGCGATCTTTTCCGCGCCGGACAAGCGCTGGCCCGCCGGCGGCCAGTATTTGCGCACCTGCGCGCCCATGGTCGCGTCACCGTAGCTCTCCAATTGCTGCACAATATCGCCCGCCACTTCACGCGGGCGGATCCGCCCTTCGGCGACTTCGTTGAGCAAGCGCTGCGCCCAGCCCTGCCGGCTCGCCAGCATCCGCAGAGCGGCCTCGCGCAACGCCGGCTCCCCTGCGAATCGCGCTTCGTAGCCACTCACCACCGCGTCCGCCAGGCGCTTGTCATCAAACCGCGCGGCGACGCCAAGCACGGCGCGCTTCAGGCCGGGTCCGCCCGCCCGTCCGAGGATGCGCACCATCGCGGGCACGACCTCCGCGTTGCCTGCCTCGGCCAGCGCTTGCACCAGCGCCGCCCTCGCCTCTGGCGGAGCCTTCTCGTCGGCCACGGTGCGGAGCGCCCGCGCCACGGCCTCGGCATTGCCCGTCTTCACCGCTACCGCGAGGTCGGTATCGAGCCGGCTCTTAAAAAACATCTCCAGCGCCACCGCCAATCGCGCTGGCAGCACCGGGATTTTCCCGCCCTCAAACGCCGCCGCCACCCCTTCGACGACGACGGCACGTTCGCGCTCGCTCGGCGCCAGCTCCAACAACCGCACGCAGGCCGCATAATTCTCCGCCCCGCCGGCCTGCGCCCAACGCCGCGCAAGTAATCGCGCGCCGTGCGACTGCGCCAGCGTAAGCGCCCACACGTTCTTTTCCGCAAATATTCCGAGCAACGCCTCGCGCGCCGTCTCGGCCCGCGCCTCGATCGCCCACCAGGTCAGCAGCGGCACGCGTTTGTCGTTAACGTCTGCTGCTCGCTCCCACATCGCGCGCACCACCGGTAGCGCGACCGCATCCGGCATGCGCTTCGCGCTGGCGGCGAGTTGCGTGCGCACTTCGGGGTGCACTTCCGTGCGACCCAGCGCGACCAGCGCATCGGCCAACGCGCCGCCCACCGTTCCGGCATCGCCTGCGCACCGCACGACCCAGCGCCGCACATAAGGGTCGGAGTGGGAGAGCAGCTCCACCGCGAGCGCTTCATTTAAGCCGCCCAGCAACTGGAGCGCAGACAGCGCATCGAGCGCATACAGATTGTTTCCATCACGTGCGCGCCGCACGAGTTCCGGCAGCGCACTTTTTTCCTTCCGCCACGCCAGCTCGAGCACCGCTTGGCGCCGATACCACTTGTTCGGATGCCCCAGCCAGCCAAGCAACTCCGCCACGGGCGCGGTATGCAGATCAAACGCCTTTTCGCGCCGCATCGAAGCGGTCGTGGGTCGCACGCGGTAAATACGTCCGTCGCCCTTACTCCAATCGTCGACCGGTCGCACGTGGCTCAGACGCGAATCATACCAATCGGCCATCCACAGCGCGCCATCGGGACCGACCTTTGCATCCACCGGACGAAACCACCGGTCATTACTCGTGAGCAGTGGTGCTTCATCCACGGCTTTGAAGGTCGAGGTATCCGGCACCCGCGCCGTGACGTAGACCATGTTTTGCAGCGAATTCGGCGCGAGGAACTTCCCGCCAAACTCCTTGGCCATCAGATCGCCGTCGTAGACGACCAGCGCCTGCGAGAACCGCTTCCGGTCGCCCGTCGTCGACATGTGCTCAAAATAGCCAAACGCATACGGATTCAGCGCGAAGCCGTGCTTCCCGAAGTTCTTCACTCCACTCATCCCTTGGTCGTAGTGCATTCCGCGCTCGCTTCCATTGGTGCCGCTGAAGATTCGGCCCTGGGCATCGATCTCGCAGCTAAACGTGTTGCCGCCACCTTCCGCATAGATCTCGAAAACTTTCGTGTCCGGATGATAGCGCCAAATGTGCTGGCCCTCGAACTTCACGTTCTTCGTCACCGCGCTGCTCACGTTGCCCGTCGTCGTGCTACCGACGGCGCCGTAGAGCCAGCCGTCGGGCCCGAACTGCAACGAGTTCGCCACAGAGTGCGTGTCCTCCAACCCAAACCCGCTCAGGCACACGACTGGATCACCGTCCGGCACGTCGTCATCGTTGGCATCAGGATAAAACAGCAGATACGGCGGATTCATCACCCAAATGCCGCCGGCGCCTTTGAGCGCCGCGGTCGCGATATTGAGGCCCGTGATCACGTCCTTGTGCGTCTCATAGATGCCATCGCCATCGCGATCTTCCCACACCGCGATTTTATCCGCGCCTTTCACGCCGCGTGGAGGCGGCTCCGGCACTTTGTCGAACTGCGCGCGCAGGTGAGTATCGTAGCTCGTCACCTTCAGCCCCGCCGGAAATTGATATTGAATATATTCGGTCACCCAGAGTCGTCCGCGGGAGTCGAAACTGAGATACAAGGGCTGCACCACGTCTGGCTCCGCTGCGATCACATCGACCGTAAGGCCTTCGCGCACCTTGAAGGTCGCCACCGCCTCGGCCGGCGTGCGCGGCTTCGAGCCGTCCTTCTGCTGCCCACGTCCGCCAAAGGTCTCGACGACTTTGCGCACGTCATCATTGGCCGCCGGCGCGGGGATGGATTGGCCGACCGCCCACGCGGGCAGGATGGCCAGGAGCAGGAACAATCGACGCAGGACAACACAGGGGGCGGAAGACATCGCAGGCGGGGTTCTAAGTTTCGGCCAGCATGCGTCCGGCCCATCGTGTGCCCATCCGAAAATCGCCCGACCGTTCGTCAATGAGGTCTCGCGCGGACCGAGGGCAAGGTTATGGGTGGCGCGATGCCGGCCCGTGCGTGCCTCCATTCCCTCCTTAGCCTGCTCCGGCGAGCCGCCCTGCTGCTCGCAGTCGTCCCGGCATGGAGCCAACCGGCGGCCACTCCCTCCAGCACCGCCGGCCAATCTTCTCCGCTGCTCCAAATCCCGGTCACGCCCGAGCCGGCGCGCGAGGTGGGCGCGCCCTTGCTCCGGAGTTTCGCGCCACGCGCCTATCGCGGTCACGAGCAGGTCTGGTGCGGAGTGGAGAGCACCAACGGCACCATGGTGTTCGGCAACCATCACCGCGTGCTCGAATACGACGGACTCACGTGGCGCCACATCGATATTCCCGGCGGCAGCTACATGCGTGCGATGGCCCGGGACGCCGCAGGCACGATCTGGGTCGCCGGCACCAACGAGCTCGGCCGCCTCGTCCCGGGCGCCGACGGCCGGCTCCGCTTTGATTCCTTGCGCGCCTTGGTGCCGTCCGAGCTCGGCGATCTCGGCGCCATCTGGTGCGTCTACGCCCTCGCAGATGGCGTCTGGTTCCAAAGCAATATCGCCGCCCTCCGGTGGAATGGCACCACGTTCGACGTCTGGCGCATGGACGATCGCAAGGTCGTCCTGTCCTTCCCTTGGCGTGATAGCCTCCTCGTCGCCCGGGATCAGGGCTGGTTTCTCACCCGCCCTGGCGGCCAGTGGGAGCCGATCGGCGATACCAAGACCGGCGAGTTCTTGCCCCGCGGCTTCCATACCCTCGCCGATGGCACCGTGCTCATGCTCAGCGGCTCCCAAGGCTTCAAACGCTTCGACGGCACGACGCTCCACCCCTACCCCACCCCGATCGACGAATGGCTGAAGACGAAGAAAGCCTATAGTCTCAAAGTGCTCGCGGATGGGCGGCTGTTAATTACTTCGCTGCAAGGTGGCGCCGTCATCACGCCGCCTGATTTCTCGTCCGAAGTCTGGCTCGATGAGGTTGCCGGCTTGCCGACGATGAGCGTAATCCGCGGCGTCGAAGACCGCTTCGGCGCTCTCTGGCTCACCACCGATCGCGGCATCACCCGCGTCGACCTCGCCTCGCCGTTCACGGTCTTCAATCGCACCATGGGACTCGGAAGCGACGGCGCCGAAAGCCTCGAGCGCGTCAATGGCCGCATTACCTCTGCCAGCGGCCGGGGATCACTCGTGCTGGAACTCCCCGAAAAGCGTCCCGGACACGCCGTCTTCGTCCAGCGCTCCGATGCGGTCGACAAATTCACGTTCTACCTGCGCCTCGACGACGGCATTCTCGCCGGCGGAATCACCGGACTGTTCTGGATCGCTCAAGGCCGGATCGAGTCCATCAAGAGTCCGTCCAACATCCGCGAAATCATCCCTTCGCGCCGCTATCCCGGTCGCTACTACGCCACCCACTTGGGCGGACTCACTTCCTGGCGCCGCGAGGGCAACACTTGGAAACACGAGGGCGAGTGGCCCGGCATAAAAGGCGAGGTCCGCGGTCTCCATGAAAATCCCGATGGTTCACTCTGGATCTCCACTCCGACGAGTGGACTCCTCCTCGTGCACCCGGCCGCCGATCCTGGCCAACCGGCCACGACCCGACTATTCGCCGATACTGAAGGCATCCCAGTCGGAAAAGAGCGCGTCTTCATGATCGTGGTTGGCGGCACTCCGCTGTTCTCCACCGCCGCGGGCATATTTCGCTTCGATTCCGCCACGCAACGCTTCGCACTCGAGCCGCGCTACCAATCCCCCCAGTTGTTTCCTCGCAAAACCGCGGTGCGCCTAATTGCCGCCGACGACCGCGGTGGGCTCTGGCTCCTCCCCGACCCCGACGGACAAGTCGACGCCCGGCTCTACTACCTGCACGACGGCCGCCTCCAGCAAGTCGCCATCCCAGATTCCCAAGCCATCGGCCGGCCCAAATCGCTCAACTGGGAGCGCTGCGGAGACGCCGAAACCCTCTGGCTTACCACGGAAAACGGCGTATTGCGCTGCGACATCGGACTCTGGCGTGCCACCGACACCAAAGGCCGCGCCCCCGCGAACACCCTCATTCGTTCGCTCGTCGCCGGCACGACTACGCGCCCCCTCGCGCCGGACTCACTTGTCATCGCCGCGCGGGAAAACTCCGTGCGGTTCTCGTTTGGCACTCCCGCGTTCTCCGGTGAACCCGACGTCGTCCACGAATCCCGCCTGATCGGATTCAGCGGTGGCGAGGCCCAACTCGCCGCCGGCAGCGAACGCGCCTTCACCAACTTGCCTGCTGGCCACTACACTTTCGAAGTGCGCGGTCGCACCGCCGATGCCCGCTGGAGCGAGCCCGCCCGCCTCGCCTTCGTCGTGCTCGCCCCTTGGTGGCAGACTGGCTGGGCCTGGGCACTCTACGTCATCACCGCCGGCCTCCTCGTCTTCGTCTACATCCGCTGGCGCATCCGTCGACTTACCCGCGAGCGCACCCGGCTCGAAGGCATTGTCGCCGACCGCACTGCCGAACTCGCCGCCAAGAATCGCGAACTCGAGCGCCTCAACCGCGTCGAGCAGGACGAAAAACTCGCCGCCCTCCTCGCCGAGGAGAAAGCCCGCCTCGAGCTCCTCCGCTATCAACTCAATCCCCACTTCCTCTTTAACTCCCTTAACTCCATCCGCGCCCTAGTCTTTGCCCACCCCGAGGCGGCCGGCGAGATGGTCACCAAACTCTCGGAGTTTTGCCGCTGGACCCTCACTCGCGGCAGCGACGAAACCGCGACCATCTCCGACGAACTTGAAATGGTTCGCACCTACCTCGAGGTGGAGAAAGTCCGCTGGCAGGAGGGCCTCGTCACCACGATTCAAGTCGACGACGCGATTCGCACTGAACGCCTACCGCAGTTTCTCCTCCTGCCCTTGATCGAGAACGCCATCAAATACGGCAGCAAAACCAGCCCCGGCGTGCTCGAAATCCGCGTCGGTATCCACCTCGACGGCGACTACCTCGCCTGCGAAGTCGCCAACACCGGCCACTGGGTCGTGCCCGCCACTGAGAGCTCGCCCACCTCCACGCTCATCGGCCTCGACAACCTCCGCCAGCGCCTCGCCCGCCACTACGGCCCGACCTGTCTGCTCGAAATCGTGCGCGATCAAGGCTGGGTCCGCATGCGCCTCCGGCTCAAACGCGGTCTCGCGCTCACTCCGGTCAAACGCACCTCCCGCGATCCCTTTCCTTCGTCATGAATTCCGCCAGCACTCCGATCCTTCCGCCCGCCTCCGACGCAGTTGCGAATCGTCGCGCCTTGCTCATCGACGATGAACCCCTGGCCCGACTCGAACTGCGCCGCCTCCTCAAAGCGCACTCCCAGGTCACGATCGTCGCCGAAGCCAGCACGCTCCAAGAAGCCCGCCACACCCTCGGCCGCCCGGGTTACGACCTCGTGTTTCTCGACGTGCAGCTCCGCGGCGGCACCGGCTTTGACCTGCTGGACCACATTGCACCGGGCGCTCAGTTGGTCTTCGTCACGGCCTTCGACCGCTACGCCGTCCGCGCCTTCGAGGTCAACGCCCTCGACTACCTCCTCAAGCCCGTCACGCCCTCCCGCCTCGCCACCGCCCTCCAGCGCCTCACCGACCATCGCACCGCCACGGTCGCCACCACCACCACCGGCAGCAATTCCCCCTTCGGGGCAGCCCGCCTCGCGATGGATGACCGCGCCTTCATCAAGACCGGCGGCACCACGCGCTTCGTCCCCGTGGCCGATATTGGCGTGATCAAATCCTGCGAGAACTACACCGAACTCTTCCTCGCCGATGGACAGCGCCTCCTCGTCCTCCGACCGTTGAAAGCATGGGAAGAGACACTCCCCGAGAGCCACTTCCTTCGCGTGCATCGCCAGGCCCTCGTCAACCTCGCGCACGTAAAACGGATCACGCGCACGGGTGAAGACGACGTGCTCTTCGAACTCACCGTGCCACTCGCCCCAGTGCCCGCCAGCCGCCGCCAAGTCGCGGAACTCAAACACCGCTTTTCCGCCGCCGGCCTCGATGGCCTACTGCCCTAACGGTAGAGCGCGACCTATCAGCCACCATTTTCCACTTAGCCGTGAGCGCCCGTGCTCAGCGTTGCTCAGCCAACACCCGCAGCGCTGCCTCCAAATCGGCATCCCGCCCGACGCGCAGATCCGCGAGAGAGCGCGTGACCTTCACGTCTGGCTCCACTCCGTCGAGCTCCAGCCGCCGCCCTTTTGGCGTCACGTAGTCCTCCCGACTGAGCTGCAGTTCGCCACCATCGGGCAGCGAGTGAAACCAACTCGCCAGCACCGCCCCCGCCGTCTTGCGTCCGACGATGGTCGCGCGCCCGTGCTCCTGCAGCACGGCCGAAAAAATCTCCGCCGCACTTCCCGTCGCACCGTCCACGAGCACCGCAACACGCCCGGCGTAGCGGGCCGAGCCGATCTGCCATGAACTCTTCCCTCCGCGATAGCCGCCTCGCGTAATAAAGGTCCCGCAGTCCACGGATTTCTCGAAAAACTCACCGATCGTGATGCCCAGCGAAATCGTGCCGCCGCCCGGATTGCGCCGCAAATCGATCACGACGCCAGGCGCGGCCCGATTCGCCTTCAACTGTTCGCTCAGCCAACGCCGGTCCGCCGTGTCGAACGCATCGAAGCGAAGATATACAAACCCACCCGCCAACGCGCGCACCTCCTGTCGCGGTTTCGTAGATAGGCTCTTCGCCGCGATGTCCAATGCCACCGGCCGATCCTGATCGTCCACGAATTCCCATCGCGCGACTTCGCCTTCCTTCGGGCGCGCTTCGCTGCGTTCGCCAAACGGGGTGCCGTTGCGCGCGACGACGATCCAACCCGTTTTAACCCCTGCGACCTCCGCCGGACTCCCCGCGATCACCTCATTCACAATCCAACGCCCACCCTCCCGCGTCATGTAAAAACCCGTGCGCGCCCGCGTGTGCGTGTGCCGCTCCAGCACCTGAGCCGGCGGCAACGCGTGCGTATGACTGTCCTTGAGCAGCCCCACCATCGCATTGAGCGACTCATAGAGCGCCTTTTCATCGGTCGCCGCGGCAGCTTCCGCGCCATACCTTGCACCCGCCGCCGGCCAATCGACATCGCGCAATTTCGGATCGTAGTGCCAGTCCGCCACGAGACTCCACACCCGCTCAAAAACCCGCACATTTTTCTCTGCCCGCCCCCGCTGTTCCGTCGGCACTGCCACCAGCGAAACCCGCGGCGCCGGCGTCGTTGTGCACCCCGCGAGCCACAGCGTCGCCGCCGCGAGCGTGACCTGAAAAATCTTTGTCGTCCTCAGACGAAAAGTCCCCGCATGCGGTCCACGTGGTCCCCTGCGCGCCGCGTGATTTTCCGAAACTCCTGCGTCCCCATCACATCGTCCGCTGCGCGTCGCGACGATTCTCCCGCCCGGGCCGCCGCCTCCGATCAGGTTCCCCGCTCGTTCAGCATAACCACGGAGACCGATCACACTATCTAACATCTCGGATGAGGGCGCAGGCCCGGCCCATTCCCACCGCCGGGCGTCATGGAGCGCGCCAAATTGCGTCCAAGCCCTGGATCGACCGGCGGCCCAGACCCGGCGAAGGAGAAAATCGTTTCCACGCCCACCCACCGGACGCCCGAGCACATAGGTCGCCCCACGCGTGCCGCCACGACGAACTGCCTGCGGCCCAATCTCCGGCAATATCAGCGCGCGGCCAATTCTGGAGCGATTAACGCCGGCCGCCGTGGCCAAAGCCGGCGCCGACAACGAACCACGCGTCCCTAGACAAGGCGAAAGGTCGAAAGGATTAACTTGGCGCGGACAAAGCATTACGGACGAAGTTTCGCACAGTTAACTTTCATCCATCGAGCCATAACACTATATCTCAAAATCGTTTTATCCCGCCTCATTTCGCCCACGATTTTATACCGTTGAAACACCTCGCCACCAAAGCCTTCTCTAAAAAATCGACGACGATCTACTGCGGCTTCGGAGTTTTTTTCTCACGAAAACGTTATCCGTAACTCCAACGAAAATCCAGGGTGGGCGCACCGTCCCGCGCACGCGCGGAAGTCTCTGACCGGCCTTTACACCGGCTTAACACAAAAGGTCTTTCCAAGATTCATCTATGCGTGCGTGCTGCAAACGCGCTTCGGGCCGACAAAGCCGAATCCGCGTGCATGCATCCGCCCGTTTCAGCACCCAACTCACTCTTGCGGAAAATCGGTCTACCCGGTTTGACCTCGTATCGTCGTGGTCTTGCCGCAGCCCTCATCATCATAGGCGTCCGCGGTGACCTGCACGCCCAGACTTCGCCCGTTCCCACGCTACCGGCGCAGCTCGCCAACTACACCGCGGTCTTGCCGCCCCACTTTTTAGTTCCCGCCGTCGCGCAACAGGACAACACGCCCGCGGACAACCCAGTAACCGATGCAGGCGCGACCCTCGGAAAGGTGCTGTTCTACGACAAACGCCTCTCCGACAATCAAACCGTTTCGTGCGGCTCGTGCCATCGCCAAGAAAGCGGATTTAGTGATCCACGCCGCTTCAGCATCGGTCTGGCCGGAGGCCTCACGGACCGTAATTCGATGGGCCTTACCAATGCCCGCTGGTATCAACGACGCGCGTTTTTCTGGGATGAGCGCGCCGCCACGTTGGAGGTGCAGGTCCTGCAACCCATCCAGAATACGGTGGAAATGGGACTGTCGTTGCCGACCTTGGTCAGCCGACTCAGCGCCGAGCCGTTCTACGCGAATCTTTTTACCGCCGCCTTCGGATCTCCGACGATTACGTCCGACCGGATAAGCCGGGCACTGGCGCAATTCGTCCGCTCCCTCGTTTCGACGCGCACCAAATACGATGTGGGCGTGGGCGTAAATTTCAGCAATTTCACTCCCGAAGAGAATCTGGGTCGGCGCCTGTTCAACGGGGAAACCGGAGCGGCAACCTGTGCGCAGTGTCATGGCACTGACAATTTTTCCCCCGGCCCGCGGATCAACAACAACGGACTGGAAAACCCCTACGTGGACAAGGGCGTTGGGGCGATTTCCGGACGCCCACAGGATGAGGGGTTGTTCAAGGTGCCCTCTTTGCGCAACGTCGCCCTTTCGGCACCGTATATGCACGACGGCCGCTTTGCCACGCTTGAGGAGGTGGTCGAGTTCTACAATTCGGGCGTGGTTGCCCACCCGAACCTTTCGCCCCCGCTGCGCGCGCGCCCGCCAGCCCAAGGCGCACTGCGCCTCAACCTCACGGCGGCGGAAAAGGCCGCATTGGTCGCTTTTATGAAGACGCTGACCGATACGGCACTGGTCGCAGATGAGCGCTTTGCCGACCCGTTCCCCAAAATCAATTTTCACGATGCCGATCTGAATCGCGACGGCCGAATCAGCCTCGGAGAGCTGACCCGGCTGATCGATCTGTTCAACACCTGCTACGGCTCGGTCCGGACCGGCAGTTACGCGGTCGCAACAGAAGCCAACGAAGATGGCTTCGTGGTCGATCGAGGCCGCTCCACCGACAGCGTGGTCATACTCACCCGCTATCATGCAGCAGACTCCAACCGGAATGGAAAAATCGACCTGACCGAGCTCTCACGAGTGATGGAGTTCTACAATTACCGTTCCAACACGATCCGCACCGGCGCCTACCATGCCTCATCGGGCACGGAGGACGGCTTTGCTCCGGGGCCTTGATTCTTCCCGTTCCCTGGGGCCACCGTCGATTTTAAGCCATCCCCGCACCGCGCGCCGTTTCGATTCGTCGAGGCTGTCCTCCACCAACGCCCAAAGGCGAGCTGCGACGGCATTGGCGCTCTTCCTATCCTTCTCTACGAAAAGCAGGATGATTTCATCGCCACACTAACGGACCAAACCGTCGGCTTGCCGGATTTGTCCAGGAGGCAGCCCAGCCAGATGGCGCAACACTTTTTCCCCGACAGGATGGCCGTGCGCTTCGTCGATGAGCCTGCAGCGGTCGAGTTCCCATATGATCAGACAAAGCGACTGCCGGAACCATACAGCGCGCCCCGGTCCGCCGCTCCGGCTGGCAAAGCAACAAAAGCCGCGACCTCCGCACGCGAACGCAACGCCACAGCGCGGACTCTATTTGCAGACCTCTCACGCCATTCCTGCCCTGCTCCGTCTCGCCCACCCACAAGACTCAACGTTTACCGGCGACCCACCGCGGCCCGGGGCCGCCAGACCGATCGACGCCGAATCTGCCATCACCTATCCGATTAATTCACCTCAATGCGCCTCACCAGCGCTATCCGGCCCCGCCGACAACCTGCCTAGCGATCCCGGATGACATAGTCCTCGGACGCTTTTGACCAGACCGGTTTCGGGTTTCCTGCCTCGGTCGACGACACGGCTGATGTGATCGACCAAGGCCAGTTGTTCGCTAACGACCACCTCAACTAGGCCGACGCACCGGAATTGGACTGAAAAACCGCCGGTTGACGACGAACGGGAGGAGGGCTTTTCGCTTTGTGATCTCAGCGATCAAACTCCAAATCCTTATCGACGCCCCCTGCTAGAGTCCGCCGCCGTAATCGACCGTGGCACCATCGGCGACCGGCCCCAGTTTTTGCCGCACAACCGCAGCGAAATCCGCGAATTCGAAAGGCTTAGCGACCAGCGTAACGCCGGCCGTTCGGCCAGCCTCACCCTTCAGAATCTCGTCATTGTATCCGCTCATCAGGATCACGCCCAGTGAGGGACGATCAGCCCGGAGTTTTTCACCAAGGTCGATGCCGGTAAGCCCGTGCGGCATCACCATGTCAGTGATCAGCAAGTCGATTTGCTTACCCTGCTTTGCCCAGATCGCCAGAGCCTCGGGACCGTTGGCGGCCTCGATGACTCTGTAGCCAATCTTGCGCAACATGATCCCGGCTACCTGTCGGACGGCGTCCTCATCCTCCACCAGCAAAATCGTCTCGGTGCCGCCTCGGCTCTCGCCCTCGGTCGGTTTGACCCGCACCATCTCCGTCGGTTGGGTGATAGGCAGGTAAACCACGAAGGTGCTGCCCTGCCCCACGACACTCTCGACCTCTATCCAGCCCTGATGCTGGTGGATGATGCCATGCACGGTGGCGAGGCCGAGCCCCGTGCCTTTGCCGACTTCCTTCGTCGTGAAGAAGGGCTCGAAAAGATGCGCCCGCACTTCTGGTGCGATGCCGCTACCGGTGTCGCTCACTCGGAGGCAGGCATAAAGTCCGGGGCGAGCATCCGGATGCGTGGTAGGAAAACCGACTGGCACAAGCGCGGTCTCGATCGTGAGCACCCCACCCGCCGACATCGCGTCGCGGGCGTTCACGCAGAGATTCATCACCACCTGGTCGAGCATGCCGGCGTCCGCATTGATCCATAGTGCTTCCGCACTGAGGCTCAGGTTGATCGCAACGTGCTCGCCGAGTAGGCGGCGGAGCAACTTCAGCACACTGGCGAGCCCCGAATTGAATTCCAGCGGCTGGGTCTGCATGACCCGTCGGCGGGCAAACAGCAGCAACTGCTCGGTGAGTTTGGCCGCGCGCCGCGTCATGGACTGCAAATCCGCCAGCTGTGGCTTCAACTCGACCGGGAGCTGCCGGTCCGATTCGAAAATCTGCAGGTTCAGCGTCATCGCCGTGAGAATGTTGTTGAAATCATGGGCAACGCCGCCCGCGAGCTGACCAACGACCTCCATCTTCTGCGCCTGTCTCACCTGCTCCTGCAGGGCGCGACTCGCCGTAATATCCGAAAAGCTCTTCACCAACATCGTGACCTCGCCCTGCGGGTCGAGCAGTGGCTCAACATTGACGCAGATCCACGCCAGCCCTCCGTCGGGCCGTTGCAAGCCAATGACCACGTCGCGCACCGGCCGGCCCGTGCGGAGCGCGACCGCCGAGGGAATATCCTCGGGAGTAAATAGGCTGCCATCCTCGCGGACTTCCCGGGCCAGGCGTTCGTCGTCCGTGCGGCCCAGGAGGTAATTCGCCGGGAGCCCGAGAATCCGCTCGGCAGCGGCGTTCGTCTGAATGACACGCAGTTTCCGGTCCAGGACGACGATACCTTCGGAGACTGCGCTGAAGATCGACTTCAATTGCTCCTCACTTTTGCGCCGCGCCTCGCCGGCCTGCTTCTGCTCGGTGACGTCGCGGTTCAGGCCCACAAGGCGTTGCGGGCGACCCTCCGCGTCACGCTGCAAGAAGCCGTTGGCCTCGATCACCCGCTCGGCGCCGTCCGGGGCGCGGAGGATTCGAAACTCAAAATCACCCACCCGCCTGCCGTCCATCAGCGCCGCGAAACGCTCGGCCACCAGCGCACGTGAATCCGGATGAAGGCACGCTAGCCAAGCATCCACCGAGCCGTCGAAGGTCGCTCGCGTGTGACCATAAACGGCATACATGCGCTCGTCCCAGATGAGCTTGCCCGTATCGACGCCAAACTCCCACACCCCGTAACCCGCCCCTTGCACCGCCATCGCCAGCCTTTGGTTGAGATTCTCGATCCGAAGTTCGGCCTGCCGGCGTTCGGAGACATCCTGCACGAACGCGCAATTCAACTCTTCGCCGCCAAAACTGAGGCGGTGGTCGCTGATGATGACATCGATTGACATGCCATCCTTCCGCCGCAGCCGGCTCGCAAAACTGATGGACTGTCGCGCTTTCAAATTCTCCCAGTGTTGCGGCCAACGCTCCTCGCGAAATTCCGGATCGAAGTCCGGCACCCGTAGCCGAGTAATTTCATCGTGGGAAAATCCCAGCATTCCGCATGCGGCGACATTGGCATCGGCAATGGAAGCGTCCCGCCGCACCCAGAATATCGCGATTGTGGCGCGGTCCACGGTGAAACGCGCGCGCTGCAACGCTTCTTCTGCCTGACGCCGCGCGCTCACATCGCGGGTCACGCCCAACACCGAGATCACCCTCCCGGCACCATCGCGCAAACCGCTCGCGTGTGTCTCCAGCCATCGCACGGTGCCCTTGCGGCCCTTAATGGGAAAGATCAGCGAACCGGGTTCACCCGCCAGCGCCCTCAACGTAAGGTCCACAAAGCGTTCTCGGAACTCCGCCTGCACGAAACTTAAAACTCCGTGAGCCCGGGCCTCCTCGACGTTTTCTACCTCGAGCATAGCCAAACCGGCCCCATTCATCTGCACCAGCTTGCCGTCGGGACCGATTACTTTCACGAACTCCAGGTCGCTGTCGAAAACGGCCTTCAGAACATTCCTCTGCTCCCGCAGTTCGGCCTCCGTGCGCCGCAGCGTTTCGATCACGATCGCCGGGACGAGCCCAAAAAAACCGATGAAGCCAAGTGCCAGCTGCATCTGAGCATTACGCTCATGCGTCGTCGGCAGGCTGAAGAGCAAACTGCCGTGGCCGTTCATCGCAAACCAACCTACCAGAATGGCCGCCACCAGACTGACCAACGTGACTCCGCGGGGGCCGAAGCGAACCGCCGCCCAGATTACGAATGGCACCACCGCATAGCGCAGCGGCAGCGCCTGCAGCGATTCTATGCGCACAACGGCGATTACACTCCCTATCAGCGCGGCCGCCAAAATCCCGGCTTCCAGATGACGCTTAGACCATCGCAAAAAAAAACGCCGGCCCGATGCTCCGCGCCACACCAAAATCAGCGGTGCGACCAAAATGATCCCCAAGAGATCACTACTAAACCACGAGGTCCAAATCCCAGAAAAAGACGTTTGGCCGCCCAATTGCCGGATCGTCCAAGCCCCGATCGTCGCGGTCACGACAAGGCTGACTGCCCCCAACCCGACGATCCCGGCAAGTTCACCCACGGTGCGAATCTCCGGACGCGGCGTGACGAGGCGCCGCACCAGCCATGCACCCAGCAAAGCCGTTAGAGCATTACCCACTGTGACGATGAACCAATATCCGAACGGCCACGCCGCACCGGCCAGATTGTAGAGAAGATCTCCGACAAACATGCCCACCATCACCGTCCACCATTCCCGTGGCGGTGTGATCAACAACAACCCGAGGACAAGCCCGCCCGGCAGCCAGTAGCTCGCCTCCAGATCGCGGTCCTCGGTGAGCCAGAGTGACATTGTAGCGGCGCAGAAGTAGACTGCCATAATCACACCGATTCTCACCCAGGGCGGCCCACTTCGCCTTTCCCCTGGAGGGTAGCCTTCTGTGATCAGCAAAGGCGGCTCTGACGGGACGGAATTAATGTCGGTCATGAGAAAACCATGCTCTTCTTAGCAACAAATCATAGATCACTGTCATCCTCAAGGGCGACCGGGCCAATTCTTCCGTCCATCAAAGAAGAACACACCCGCCCTAAACGCGGTCGCTGGTCACTCAATAGGCGTTCGGCGAAAAGTCCTCAACTTGAACGCCCAGTTACGGTCCGCGATGTGCCGCTAGTCGTTCGCTTCCACCTTGGAGAGGGCGGGCACCGCGCTCACATCGGGACCGCTGAAGGTGCGGTCGTGAGCGATGTCCTTGATGCTCACGCCTAAATCGGAAAACACTCGGCACAAACGCGCGAGTCTGCCTGGACGATCGCTGATCGACGCAGAGAAACCCGTCGGCCGGCCGGCCTGCACGCGCTCTTTAGAAGTCACGCGGCAGGGGATCTCCAGAGCGATGCTTCCGCCGCAACGCATCACCCACGGAAAATGAGTATCCCGTCCGCAGGTCAGTCGCCGACCTCCACTAGGTCCTTCTCAATCTTCAGATTCCAGATGATGAAATCCTGCCGCTCCGGGGTGTTCTTCCCCATGAAGAAGCTCAGAAGCTCGTCGCTATTGTGGAGGTGGTTCAGGCTCACGGGCTCCAGGCGGATGTTTTCGCCGATGAAGTCCTTGAACTCGCCCGCCGATATTTCGCCGAGTCCCTTGAATCGCGTGATCTCGTGGCTCGCACCGAGCTCGACAATCGCCGTCTGCTTTTCGGTCTCGTTGTAGCAATAAATGGTTTTCTTCTTGTTGCGCACGCGGAAGAGCGGCGTCTCGAGGATGAACACATGGCCGTTGCGGATCAGGTCCGGAAAGAATTGCAGAAAAAACGAGATCAGCAGCAGGCGGATGTGCATCCCGTCCACGTCAGCATCGGTCGCGATCACGATCTTGTTATAGCGTAGACCATCCATGCCCTCCTCGACGTTGAGCGCCGACTGCAGGAGATGAAACTCCTCGTTCTCGTAGATCACTTTCTTCGAAAGCCCATAGGTGTTGAGCGGTTTGCCTTTCAGTGCGAAGACCGCCTGCGTCTGCACGTCACGTGTCGCGGTCAGGGATCCCGCCGCCGAGTCACCTTCGACGATGAAGATCGTGCTCTCTTCGGCGCGTGGATTCTTGTCTCCCAGGTGGAGGCGGCAGTCGCGGAGTTTCTTGTTGTGCAGTGAGGCCTTCTTCGCGCGGTCGCGGGCCAGACCGCGGATGCCGGCGAGTTCTTTGCGCTCGAGTTCGCTTTCCTCGATCTTCCGCTTCAACGCCTCCGCCGTCTCCTTGTTCTTGTGGAGATAAACGTCGAGGGACTGCTGGATGAATTTGCCCACAAACTCCTTCAACGTCGGACCACCGGGGCCAACGTTGGTGGAACCAAGCTTCGTCTTCGTCTGCGACTCGAAGACCGGCTCCATCACGCGCACCGCCACGGCCGCGTCAATCGACTGGCGGATATCCGCCGCGTCGTAATCCTTCTTGAAGAAATTGCGCAGCGTGTCGGTGAGCGCTTCGCGAAACGCCGCGAGATGCGTCCCCCCCATCGTCGTGTGCTGGCCGTTGACGAACGAGTAATACTCCTCGCCGTAGTGGGCACCGTGCGTGAACGCCACCTCGATGTCCTCCCCTTCGAGGTGGATGATCGGGTAGAGCGGCTCGCCGCTGAGGTTTTTTTGGAGCAGGTCCTTCAGTCCATTTTCCGACCGAAACGACTTTCCGTTAAGCGTGAGCGTCAGCCCGCGATTCAAGAACGCGTAGTTCCAGAGCATGTCCTCGATGAACTCCAAGCGGAACTTGAAGTCTTTCCCGAAGAGCGCCTCGTCCGGCGTAAACTCGATCAGCGTGCCCTGCCGCTCGTCGCTCTTCACGATCTTATGCTCTTTCTTGAGCCTACCCTGGGAGAATTCCACGAGCTTCGTCTGCCCTTCGCGAAACGCCTGGGCACGATACTCGAAAGCGAGCGCGTTCACCGCTTTCTGGCCGACGCCGTTCAGGCCGACGGATTTCTGGAAGGTCTCGCTGTCGTATTTCGCGCCCGTGTTGATGATCGAGACGCAGTCGATAAGTTTACCGAGCGGGATGCCGCGACCGTAGTCGCGCACGCGCAAGGTCCGCTCATTCAGCTCAACTTCAACCTTCTTGCCGTGGCCCATGGTGAATTCGTCGATGCAGTTATCGATCGTCTCTTTGAGTAGCACGTAGATGCCATCCTCAGCGTGAGTGCCGTTGCCAAGGCGTCCGATATACATGCCGGGGCGCAGGCGGATGTGCTCGAGCGAGGACAGGGTTTTGATCGATGCTTCGGTGTAAGCTTGGGCCATGATGGATGAAGCTGTGAGGGAGTGACGGAATCCCGGCCTGACAAGTGCAATCTGGACGCGCCCCCGGCACCGTGCCTTGCTAACGACCATGAAAAAACTCCTCTTCATCGGCGGCGGTCTGGTCGTGCTTGCGCTCATCGCCTTCGTCGCCCTCGAATTTTTTCTCGGTTCCGTCATCACCGCCGGCGTCAACAACTTCGCCCCCAAGCTCACCCAAACCAAGGTCGTCCTCGATGGCGCCACGATCTCTCCCCTTAGCGGCCGAGGCACTTTGAAGGGCCTCGTCGTCGGCAATCCCAAGGGCTGGAGCGACGGCAACATCTGTTCGCTGGGCAAGATCCACGTCGACGTCGCACCGTTCTCCCTTCTGGGCGACCACATCATCGTGAACGAAATCTCCATCGAGGCACCCGAGTTCAACTACGAGACGAAGATCATCGCCAGCAACGTCAACGATCTCCTCAAAAACATTGAAGCCGCCATGGGAGGCGGCAAAGACGCCGCGCCCCAGGCCACTACGAAGAGCGGTAAGCCCATCAAATTCGAGGTGAAGAAATTCCGCCTCGCGAGTGGCAAGGTCCGCCTTGGCGTAGCTGGCGCCGGCATGACCCTCCCGATGCCAGATATCGAACTCACGGACCTCGGCACCAAAGAAGGTGGAATTACGCCCGATCAACTCGTCTTCGCCGTCATGAAGAGCGTTACCAGCAGTGTGGTGAGCGCCACCGTGAAAGCCGCCGGTCAAATCGGCTCGACCAGCGGCGCGGCCACGGTCGAGGGAGTCAAGAAGACGGGCGAAGCGATCAAGAATCTCTTTGGCGGGAAGAAGTAAGCGGGCGAGCGTATATCCCTGCCGCACCGTAACCGGTGCGGCTACCCTGCCAGTGCCCGCGTGAAAATGGGCGTAGGCGCGACGATTACGGCGCGTTTGATCGCTACCCCACCCCGCATCACGGCTTCTCGCCCCTAAGCCAAAATCGCCTTCACCACGTGCGCCTCTTCGACGCCCGTGAGGCGCACGTTGAGACCGCGAAATTTGTGCGTGAACCGCGCATGGTCGATCCCAAGGCAGTGCAAGATCGTCGCATGCAGGTCGCGCAAGTGCACCGGGTTTTCGGTAATGTTGTAGCAGAAGTCGTCAGTGGCGCCGTATTCGATGCCGCCCTTGATGCCACCACCTGCGAGCCAAACCGTAAACGCCCGCCCGTGATGATCGCGCCCCATCCCCGGATCACCTAGCTTGCCCTGACTGAATACCGTGCGGCCGAACTCTGTCGCGAACACCACCAGCGTGTCCTCTAGCAGGCCTCGTTGCTTCAAATCTTTCACCAACGCCGCCGTCGGTTGGTCAATGTCGCCGCACTGGTTCGGGAGCTGACGAGCGATCGCGATATGCTGATCCCATCCGCGGTGGAAGAGTTGCACAAACCGCACGTCACGCTCCAGCAGTCGACGCGCGAGCAGGCAGTTCGCCGCATAGCTACCGGGCTTGCGCACCTCCGGGCCGTAAGCCGCCAACGTTTCCGCCGACTCCTTACTGATATCGGTCAGCTCCGGAACAGAAGTCTGCATCCGAAATGCCATCTCGTAGGCGTCAATGCGGGCAATCGTCTCGGGGTCACCGAGCTCAGCTGCGCGGAAGTGATTCAACTTGGCCAGATCGTCGAGCTGAGCACGCCGCTGGTCGCGGTCAACCCCGGGCGGATTGTTCAAATACAGCACCGGGTTTGCTCCCGGGCGCAGACCCACACCTTGGTGCGATGCCGGCAGGAAACCGCTACCCCAAAGGCGCGAAAACACCGGCTGTCCCGGATTCTTCCCCGTGCCCTGGGAAACCATCGCGATAAAGGCCGGCAGATTCGCGTTCTCCGTGCCGAGGCCGTAGCTCGCCCAGGCTCCCATGCTCGCATAGCCCGGTAGCTGGTTGCCCGTGTTCATGTAGGTGATCGCCGGGTCATGGTTGATCGCCTCCGTGTGCAGACTCTTGATGATGCAAATGTCGTCCGCGATCGTCTGAATGTGAGGCAGCAAATCACTGATCCAAGTGCCGTGTTTGCCACAAAGCTTGCCGGGCTTCAGCGGCGGCACGACCGGATAGGCGCTCTGGCCACTCGTCATGCCCGTGAGGCGCTGCGTGCCTTTCACCGAGGCAGGGATTTCCTGGCCCGCGTATTTTTGTAACATCGCCTTATTGTCGAATAGATCGACATGGGAGAGCCCTCCGCTCTGGAAGAGGCAAAGCACCCGCTTCGCCTTCGGAGCAAAATGCGGCAGACCGGCGAGGCCCTTGCCTTTTCCGTTCACCTCGACTGCCTGCGCTATGCTTGAGGATAACAACGATCCCAGCGCGACGCCGCCGATGCCGCGCGCCGCTTGGCCAATAAAAGTGCGTCGGGTGAGATGCCGGAGATAATCGTGGGCAGGTTGCATGGTCAGTTGCGCGTGATGGTTTCACTGAGATTGAGCAACGTGGCCGCGATCTGCGCCCACGCTGCATGTTCGACAACCGGCAGGTTTTCGTTGCGTGGAGCCTCACCCACTTCGACGAGTGCTTTGGCCGACCGCTCATCCTTCGCATAGCGGGAACGCTCGCGCTGCAGCGCAGCCGAGATCACCGCTAGTTCCCGATTCTGCGGCGGTCGGGCGAGGCACTCGGCAAACGCCCACCGCAGGCGCGACGCATCGCTTCCGCGCTGTGCAATGATCCGCTCGGCAAATACCCGCGCCGCCTCGACAAACTGCGGATCATTCAGCGTCACGAGCGCCTGCAGCGGCGTTGTGGTATTGCCACGCGCGACCGTGCAGACCTCGCGATTCGGCGCATCAAAAGCCATCATGCTGGGCGGCGGCGCCGTGCGTTTCCAATAGGTATAGAGCGAGCGGCGGTAGAGTTTTTCGCCGTGGTCCTGCACAAAGGTCTGAGCCGTTGCGGGTGAGCTGCCGTAGTGGCTGACCTCTCGCCACAAATCGCCCGGCGTGTAGGGATTTACGCTCGGACCGCCGAGGCGCGGCACGAGGAGACCGCTCACCGCGAGCGCTTGGTCGCGCACCATTTCAGCCGGTAGCCGAAAGCGCGGACCGCGCGCGAGCAGGCGGTTCTGCGGATCACGTTCCAAGAGCGCAGGTGTGGCCGCTGACGTCTGTCGATAGGTCGCGCTAATCACGATCTGCGCCACGAGACGTTTCACATTCCAGCCGTGTTCAACGAAATCCACCGCCAGCCAGTCGAGCAACTCAGGGTGGCTCGGCCACTCGCCCTGCGCACCAAAATCGGCCGGCGTCGCGACCAATCCCGTGCCGAATAGTAACTTCCAAATCCGGTTCACCGCCACGCGCGCGGTGAGCGGATTCTCTTTCATCACGATCCATTGGGCCAAGCCCAGCCGATTGGCCGGCGCGCCCGCAGGCATCGGAGGAAGCACTGCGGGAGTGCCCGCCGTAACCTTCTCCCCAGGCTGCGCATAGTCACCGCGGTTGAGGATGAACGTGTCCCGCGGCTTGTCCGCAATCTCCATCACCATGGTCGTAAACGGCTCGGTCAGCGTCGCGAGGCGTTCGCGGAGATTTTCGAGGGCTACGCGGTCACAGTGAAGTTCACTGGCGTGAGCCGCACAGTGCGTCCACAGCCGGGCCACTTCCACGGGCGTGCGCTGCGCCACCGGCTTGCCTAGCACCGCCACCACCTCGGCAGGCAAATCAGTGCCGTCATCGGTGCCGGTGACTACCGCTACCTCAATCAATCCCGCGATCATGGCCTTGCCCGCACCGAAGTTGAGTTGAGCCGTCAGAAACGGCGTCGCCCTTCCGTCGATGGGCCGAACCAAAGTCGCCGTAAGGTGCACGGGGCCTTCGGTCTGCAGGTCGGGCGACCAACCGGAGTCATTGCGCGGATCGAGCACTCCTGCCGGCGGATTCTGCGATTCCCACGAGCTGGCGGTCACACGGGAAAATGCCTCGAGCTTATGTAGATTAACCTGATCGCCTGGAACGGCATCCACTGATGCCGCCAAGGCCGTGAGCTTGAACGTCCCCTTCTGCTCCGGTTCCTCGGGCGCGGCAGGAGTAGCCGATTTCTTCTTCGCAGCTCGAGGTGCGGCAGGTTTGGTTGGTCCACTACCCCAACCGCCCAACGCCGCTTCTTCCACCGGGAACATCGTAAATCTCAACCCGGTGATGGGCGCGCCTGTCTTGGGCAATTCCGCCAAAATATCGAACGCCGCAAGATCACCTGCCTTGCGAATACGCACGCGATGTTCGCCCTCCACTTCGAAGCCCGCCCCGCGGTTGGGTGTCGATATTTTCATCACCTTCACGGGATGCACCTCGAGGCCGCGCCCGCGGCCGCCCAGGCGGACCTGTTCCCGTGCCTCCCACGCCGCTAGCACCGCGTCATCACGCCCGGCCAGTTTGGCCTCCAGCCCGGCAATTTCCCTCTGTAATGCCGCCTCCTCACCTGTCTTTAGCACAGTCCGAGCGCGCACGCTTGGTCCAGGATTCACCCCCGCGTTGCCGTCGAGCCCTTTGTCGCCGAGCGTATTGAAGAAAGCGAAGGTCCGAAAGTAGTCCCGCTGAGTTATCGGGTCGAATTTGTGATCGTGGCACTGCGCGCAACCGAGTGTGAGCCCCAGCACCGCCTCACCCATGGTCTTTACCCGGTCGGCATTGTAGTTGGTGAGATTCTCCTCGGGGATCGTGCCGCCTTCGTGAGTCACCATGTTGTTGCGCTGAAAGCCTGAGGCGATGAGATCCGCATCCGTGCGGTTCGGCAGCAGATCTCCCGCCAGCTGCTCCACGAGAAAACGGTCGTAGGGTTTGTTGTCATTGAACGCCTGAATCACCCAATCTCGCCAGAGCCACATGTGGCGGCCTCCGTCGATGGAGAATCCGTTTGTGTCCGCGTAGCGCGCCGCATCGAGCCAATCGAGCGCCATTCGTTCGCCGAAATGCGGGCTCGCGAGCAACCGCGTCACGAGTTTTTCGTAGGCCATCGGGTCGCGGTCCGCCGCAAAAGCCTCGGCCTCGGTTGCGGACGGCGGTAGCCCGGTTAGGTCCAGCGCCAACCGCCGGATCAGTGTGCGGCGGTCGGCCTCGGCTGCGGGGTGCAATCCCTCCTTGGCCAACTGCTCCCGCACCCAGGCGTCGATTGGACTTACCACACCTCCACTCGTCGCAGCCACCGGCAGCGGTATTTTCTTCGGTGCCACAAACGACCAATGCTCCGAGTATTTCGCGCCGGCCTCGATCCACGCCTTGATTTTCTCCTTCTGCCCGGCGGTCAGTGGTGCGTGGTCCTTCGGCGGCGGCATCATTTCCTCTTTCTCCGTGGTCGTAATCCGCAACCACACTTCGCTGTTTGCGAGATCACCAGGCTTGATGCGCGTGAGGCCATTGCGCACCGCATAAGCCGACTCCGCGACGTCGAGACGCAGCTTTCCCTTGCGTGCCTTCTCGTCGAAACCATGGCACGAGAAACAGTGTTCTGACAGGATCGGTTTGATGTCGCGACTGTAGTTAACCTCCGTCGCCCCGGCAGCCGCGACAGCGAAACGCGAGACCACAGTCAGCACGACGAAAGAAGCAATTAGGCGCATGGGGGAAAACGAAAACGGGGATGAACCGAGGAGTTACCTCCCGACTCGCTCCGCCGCAAGCGTCCCGCCTGAAAATCTTCCGACTCCACTCCCAGTCGATTTCACCTGATCACTGTGCTCCCCCGCACCACCTCATCCGTTGACGCTCTCGGCTCCCAGCCCTCCCCTCTTCCCGCATGAAAATCACCTACTATCTTGAAGTTATCTCGTCCTGGTGCACGTGGGCCGAGCCCACGTGGGCCGAACTGAAATCCCGCTATGCCGGTCGCGCCGAGTTCGAATGGCGCATCGCACTCATGAACCCGTCCGACTTTCCCGCCTCCCGCGCCCAATGCGATTGGTTCTACCAGCGCAGCGGCGGCACCGTCATGCGTTCGCCGTTCAAGCTCAACTCCGGCTGGTTCGAAGCCGAACGCGCCGGCCACTACGAAGCCCCCAACCTCGTGGCCGAGGCCGCCCGCGATTTCGGCTTCAATGGCGACAAAATCCGTCTCGCTCTCGCGCACGCCGGCGTCCGCGAAGGCCAAAAAATCGGCGATCTCGCCACTGCCGTAGCCGTCGCCGCTCAAGCCGGCGGCAAGAAACTCCCCGCTAAGAAACTTCGCGCCGCCGCCGAGTCGGCTTCTGTCCGCGCCCGCGTTGACTCCAGCACCGCCGAGTTCTTCGCGCACCAGATCTCCCAGCGCCCCGCGTTCGTCCTCACCGACGCCATCGGCGACAAGGCCGTCTTCTCGGGTCTCGTCCGCCTCGAGCCTCTGGTCGCCACGATAGAAGCCATGCTCGCCGACACCGCCGCCTACGCCGCCCACCGCGCCCACTACGGCAGTCCGCCACCGGCCTGATCACAGTTCGCCACGCGCCCGTTGACCACAAAGCTGGGGCCGGTTTCACTCCCCACGCGATGAAACCTAAATGGCGCGTCTCCCATGCCCGCGGCTACCTGGGCCTTGGCATGGTCGCAGAGGCCGCCGCGGAACTGGACCACCTTCCCGCCACGGTGGTCGATCCGCTCGACGTCCTCGCCCTCCGCGTCGCCATTTTCCAAGAGCGCCAAAACTGGCCCGCCCTCCGCGACGCCTCCGCTGAACTCGCCCGGCGCGCCCCCAACGAAGCCGCGTGGTGGATCACGCTCGCCTACGCCACGCGCCGCGCTGACTCACTCGCTGCCGCTGAGGAGGTCCTGCTCGTCGCCGAAACGAAACACCCCGCCGAACCCACCATCCAGTTCAACCTTGGCTGCTACGCCTGCCAACTTGGCCGGCTCGACGACGCCCGTCTCCGCGTCGACCGCGCCATTGCGCTCGACGCCTCGTTTCGCGCCCTCGCCGGCACCGATCCCGACCTCGCGCCCCTGCGCGACGCACCCGCGGACGGACTGTCAACCGAGCCCCCCGTTTGACAGCGCGAAACCCCTCCGTCGCCATCGCCCCTTTTCCCCACGCCCGCATGTCCGCCGCCCCGCTCCTCGCACTCCGCCGCATCGCGAAATCGTTCGCCGGTGTGCGTGCGCTCCGGGGCGTCGACTTTGAACTCCACGCCGGCGAGGTCCACGCCCTCCTCGGTGAAAATGGCGCAGGCAAAAGCACGCTCATCAAAGTCATCACCGGTGCCCACCAGCCCGACACTGGCGAAATCACCGTCGCCGGCCAGCCTGTCTCCGAGCTCACGCCCGCCTCCGCCCAAGCGCTCGGCATTGCGTGTATTTACCAACAGCCCGCGCTCTTCCCCGATCTCACCGTCGCTGAAAACATTGCGCTCCGCCTTGAGTCGCTGGGGGCTCTCGGCCGCGTGCGCTGGTCCGCCCGTCGCACCCGCGCCGCCGAACTCCTCGCCCGCGTCGGCGCCACGATCTCGCCCGACGCCGAGGTCCGCTCGCTCTCCATGCCGGAGCAGCAGCTCGTGGAAATCGCCTGCGCCCTCGGGGCCGGCGCGCGCATCGTCATCATGGACGAGCCTACTGCCTCGCTCACCCAGAAGGAACAGCACCTCCTCTTTTCCGTCGTCCGCGACCTCCGCAAAAACGGCGTCGGCGTCATCTACATTTCCCACCGCCTCGAGGAAATTTTTGCCCTCGCCGATCGCGTCACTGTGCTCCGCGACGGCGAGAGCGTCGGCACGCATCCCGTAGCCGACATGAGCGAGGGCGCGCTCATCCGCTACATGGTCGGCCGCGAGGTCGCGCAGATCTACCCTCCGGCCGAGTCCGCCCCCGGTGAAGTCGCCCTCGCGCTCCGCGCCGTCGGCTGCGCCTCGTCCGGCGTGCGCGACATTTCCCTCGAAGTCCGCGCCGGCGAAATCTTCGGCCTGGCCGGCCTGGTCGGCGCCGGCCGCACCGAACTCGCCCGCGTCCTCTTCGGACTCACCCCCGCCGACACCGGCGAGGTTCTTCTCCGCGGCCAACCGGTCGCCCTGCGCTCGCCGCAGGATGCCATCGCCCACGGCATCGCCTATGTCCCCGAAGATCGTCGCCGACACGGCGTCGTGCTCGACCTGCCCATCGCGCACAACATGACGATGGCTATCCATCGCCGCCTCTTCCCGACGACCTGGCTCCGCTTCGGCGCCGAACGCTCTCTCGCCCTCGACTACATCCGCGACCTCGCCGTGAAGTGCTCCAGCCCCGACGCCCCCGGCGGCAGCCTCTCCGGCGGCAACCAGCAAAAAGTTTCCCTCGCCCGCTGGCTCGCAACGAAGCCCCGCGTCCTCATTCTCGACGAACCCACTCAAGGCGTAGACGTCGGCGCCAAGAGCGAGATCCACAAGATCATCCGCGGTCTCGCCAAAGACGGCCTCGCCGTGCTCCTCATCTCCAGCGACCTGCCCGAAGTCCTCGGCATGAGCGACCGCCTCGGCGTCATGCGCGGCGGCACCTTAACCGCGATTTTCCCCGCTGGCACCGACGCCCACACCGTCATGGCCGCCGCTCTCGGGCAGGCGGAAAAAGGCGCCGCATGAGCCGCTACTTCCGCGAACTCTCCGTGGTCGGCGCGCTCGCCGCTCTATTGCTCGGCCTCGCGATTTTCGCGCCGGCCTTTTTTTCTCCGCAGCCGCTCCTCTCGCTGGTCACGCGCGAAGCCCCAACCCTTGTGGTCGCCTGCGGCATGGCACTCGTGATCATCTCGCGCCAGATCGATATCTCCGTCGGCTCCCAATTCTCTGTCTGCAGCGTATGCGCCGGCCTTCTCGCCGCCCGCGGCTGGCCCCTAGCCCTCGTGCTCCCTGCCTCTATTACCATGGGCGCCCTCCTCGGGGCGATCAATGGCGCCCTCGTCGCTGGCCTCCGTCTCCCCTCCATCGTCGTCACGCTCGCGACGATGGTCACGCTCCGTCAGGGCCTGAACCTCGTGCGGCAGGGCGAATTCGTAAACATGCCCGACGCCATCCAGTGGTTCGGTCTCCCCCAAGCCACCGGCCAACTCGTCCTCGTCGCCCTCTCCGTCGCGCTGCTCATCGCCCTTGCGCTCGCGATGCGTCACCTCGCCGCCGGTCGTTTCGTCTACGCTGTCGGCACCGATGCCGAGGCCTCCCGCCTCGCCGGTATCCGCCCGCAACTCGTCACGTTCCTCGTCTTCGTCTTCATCGGCGCCCTCACCGGCCTCGCCGCGATGATGAACATCGTGCAGTCCCCCCAAGTGCAGCCCCTCTCCGGCGCCGGCCTTGAACTCAAAGTCATCGCCGCCGTCGTCGTTGGCGGCGTCGCGATCTCCGGTGGACGCGGCAACCTCTGGGGCGCCTTCGCCGGCCTCCTCCTCCTTGCCTGCGTCTCGCCCGCGCTCACGCATCTTCACATCGAAGCTTACTGGGAAAAAGCCATCCAAGGCGCCATCATCCTCCTCGCCGTTGTCGCCGACGGTCTGCGCAGCCGAAAGGCGGGAAACTGAGCCATGTCCCACGTAACACCCGCTCCTGGCAACTCCCGCCCCTGGAAAGCCCGCCTGCTGTCCCACGAGATGCTGCTGCTCTACGTGCTGCTCGCCGAGTGGCTCTTCTTCTACTTTGCGGGCACTACGACCAATCGCCGCGGGGTCGTCGTCGGCTTCGGCACTTGGGACCGTCAGTTCGACATTCTCCGCCACTCTTGCGAAATCGGCCTCCTCGCCCTCGCACTCACGCCTGTCATCATCACCGCCGGCATCGACCTCTCTGTCGGCTCCCTCCTCGGCCTCAGCGCCATTCTCTTCGGCCAACTCTGGCACGACGCCGGTCTCCCGATCCCCCTCGCCATCGCCTTCACCCTCGTGCTCGGCGCGCTCGCCGGCGGGCTCAACGCCCTCCTCATCACGACGCTCCGCCTGCCGCCACTGATCGTCACGCTTGGCACGTATTCCCTCTTCCGCGGACTCGCCGAAGCCATCACACGCGGCTCGGTCACCTACACCGATTTCCCCGAGAGCTTCCTTTTCTTCGGCCAGGAGCGCTGGCTCGGCCTGCCGACGCAGGCCTGGATCTTTTTCGCCGTCGCCGCCGCAGTCTGGCTGCTCATGCACCGCACCACATTCGGCCGCTCCTTCCGCGCGATCGGCCTCGCGCCCGAGGGCGCCCGCTACGCCGGCCTTCCCGTCGGGCGCCGCGTCGCCCTCGTCTACGTGCTCGCCGGTCTCATCGCCGCCCTCGCCGCGATCATCTACACCGCCCGCCTCGGCCAAGCCAAGGCCGACGCCGGCACCGGCTACGAACTCTTCGCCATCACCGCCGTCGTCCTCGGCGGCACGAGCATATTCGGCGGCACCGGCTCCGTCCACGGCACGCTCCTTGGTGTCGCTGCCATCGCCGTCCTGAAGAACGGCCTCGCCTGCCTCCCGGTCGTCATGCGCATGAACGCCGCTGAGGAGATGTCCGGCCTTCTCACCGGCGCCCTCCTCCTCCTCGCCCTCACCGCCGGCGTCTTGCCAAAAATGTTGTCTAAACTCCGCCCGCGCCGCCACGCTCCCGCCGTTTAGCCTTCAGTTCTCCCCACTTTCGTTCCCCCATGAAAAACTCCCTCCTCCGCCTCTGCGCCGCTGGCGCCGTGTTGCTCGCCTCCCTCGCCACAGCCGTCGCCGCCGACTCCAAACTCGTCGTCGCGATGCTGCCGAAGTCCAAGGGCAACGCCTACTTCATCTCCTGCAAAGCCGGCGCCGACAAAGCCGCCAAGGAACTCGGCGTCCAGCTCCTCTTCGACGGCCCCACCGACTCCAACGCCGCCAAGCAAAACGAAATCGTCGAAAACTGGATCACCCTCGGCGTCGACGTCATCGCCGTCGCCGCGGAAAATAAAGAGGGCATCTCCACCGCCCTCCGCAAAGCCCAGAAGCAGGGCATCAACGTCATCACCTACGACGCCGACGCGCTCCCCGACGCCCGCGCCTTCTTCGTCAATCAAGCCACGCCCGAGGGTATCGGCCAGAGTCTCATGGACGAAGCCGCGCGCCTCACCGGTGGCGAAGGCGAGTTCGCCATGATCGTCGGCTCCCTCACCGCCGCCAACCAGCGCGAATGGCAGAAACACGTCGAGGCCCGCCTGAAGGAAAAATACCCCAAGATGAAACTCGTCGTCGTCCGCCCGTGCGACGACCTCAAGGACAAGGCCCAGTCCGAAGCCACCGCGATGCTCAGCGCCAACTCCAATCTCAAGCTCATCATGGCTATCTGCTCTCCAGGCGTCCCCGGCACCGCCGAAGCCGTCAAACAAGCAGGGAAGGCCGGCAAGGTTAAGGTCATGGGCCTCGGCCTCCCCAACGAAAACCGCCGCTACGTGAAGGAAGGCGTCACCGACAGCGTCATCCTCTGGAACACCGGCGACCTCGGCTACCTCACCGTCTACGCCGGTGCCGCCCTCGCCAAAGGCGAACTCAAGAAGGGCGCCAAGACCGTCAAAGCCGGCTCGCTCGGCACCTTCCAAATCGCCGGCGACAACATCCTCCTCGGCAAGCCCTTCATCTTTAACAAGGGCAACATCGACCAGTTCGACTTCTAAGCCACGCTGCCAGGGCGCGGCGAAACTTCCGCGCCCCACCAGCGTCGTTCCGACCATGACCCCGCGCCGCCGCCTCCTCGTTCTCCTCACGCTGGCGGCACTCGTCAGTCCCGTCGGTCTCTCCGCCGGCCCGATCCTCGATGCGATCCTGGGCGTGCGCAACGACGTCGATGTCAACGTCGTCGTCGATATGACCGAGGAAGGCCGCAAACTCGCGCCCCCCACCAAGGAAAAGCCGACGTTCTATTTTCCCGTCCTCGCCGGCTACCGCGAGGAAGGCGCCCTCGTCGCCGGTGAAAAGAGCCCGCCCCCGACCGCGGTCGCCAAGCTCTTCGCCAAGGCCCTCGCCGCCCAAAACTATTACGTTGTCGGCCCCAAAACCGGCGCTCCCACGATCATACTCGTGTTTCACTGGGGCTACATGAATCCCAAGATCGACGACACGGGTGATCCGGACAATCCCCAGACGATTTTCTGGAATCAGAAAGAGATGCTCGCCCTCGTCGCCGGCAACACCCTCGGCAACCTCGGCGCCTTTAGTTTCGATCGCGAAGACATCCTCCAAGCTGCAAAGGACGACCGCTATTTCGCCGTCCTCTCCGCCTACGATTTCGCCGCAGCCAAAGAGAAAAAGAAAAAGCTCCTGTGGCAGGCCAAGATGAGCACGCCGTCCAACCGCGTCTCTTTGGCCGAGGTCATCGGCTCTATGATTGCTGCCGGCGGCCCGCATTTCGGCCGCGAGACCAAGCGCCCTGAATCCGTCGCCAAGCCGATCGCCAAGGAAGGAAAAGTCGAAGTCGGCACCGCAGTCATCGTGCCCGACGCCCCCGACAAGGCCAAAACTCCGGAAGAGAAAAAGTAGCGACTCAGGCTGTTCTAACGGCCTGCTCGGTTTATTCCACGCACTTCAACCCCGCTACGGAATCTTCTACCAACAGAGCCTCTCCTTTAGCCGCATTCACTACGACATTCTTGAGCGTCAGGTCCGCCGCATAACCAATTCGTAGTCCCGTCGGCGCCTCGAGACTGATGCTCTCCAACACAATCCCAGACGCGGGCGACTCTGGCAGCCCCATAATTAACCCCGCGCTCTTCGTGCCGCCTACCGACTTCACATTGCGCACCGTGATTTTTGTCCACTTCGGAGTCATCGCGCCCACCGCCTGCGCTTCCACTTTTTGTCCCGGTTTCGGCAACTCGCGGTCGGGATAATAACTGGTGATCACGATCGCCTGACCGACGTTTTTCATCGTCAGGTTTTCATAGACTACGTCCTCAACCAGTCCACCACGCGTGCGGTCCGACTTAAAACGCACCCCAATATCGGTGCCTTCAAAGGTGCAGTTGCGCACCGTGACGCGTCGCACTCCACCACTCGTCTCGCTACCAAACGAACAGCCATGCCCATGCTTGAACGTGCAGTCCGTGATCAATACGTCGCTCACTCCTTCTCCCGCCGGTCCGCCTGACTTGATCGCAATATTGTCATCGTCGGTATCAATCACGCAGTGGGAGATGAGCACCCGTTGGCACAGCGAGGGATCAATGCCATCCGTGTTGGGTGATTTTTTGTGCGGATTGAGAATCGTAATACCATAGATCGTCACGTCCTGACTGCGCGCCGGCACCAGATTGAATTTCGGCGACGCAGTGAGCGTCACCCCTTCAACCCGGATACGCTCACAGCGTTCGAAGCCGACCATGTTTGGCCGCGGCATCGTATTGCTCCGCGCCTTCTTCGCATTGGCCTCCTGCTTGAACGTCTCCGCCGCCGTCCACCACGCCTCGCCGTGGCCGTTGATTGTTCCCGCCCCGGAAATCTTAACATCATGTGCATTCGTCGCCTGGAGCAGAGGCCGATAGCGGGGCGAGTTCCCGTAGTCCTCAAACTTGGGCGAAAACAAAATCTTCGCTCCTGCTTCGAGGTGAAAATCGATCGCGCTGCACAAATCGATGGGGCCGGTAAACCACTGCCCGGCTGGAACAACAAGTTTTCCCCCACCAGCTTTCTCCACCGCTGCGATGGCGGCCATAAACGCGGCAGTGTTCGAAGCAATACCGTCTCCCACCGCGCCAAAATCGCACACATTGAACGTGCGATCCGGAATGGTCGGCTGGGCCGGTGCGACATCGGCCGCCGGTAGCGAGATCGCCGACGTCACCAGCACCATGAAAAGCACTGCCAGAATTCGGGGAATATTCGTCGTCATGCACCCACGCTCGGACGCATGTCCGTTCTTGTCCAACCCTCAGTCAGACCAGACGCTCTCGGGTCAGATGGCTATCCACGCGAGGGCATCGGCAAAGCCGCAGTGCGGGAGGGCATCGGTGCATAATCCGGGCGCCCTAAATCGGGGAAGAGGTCGGCTACCCGCACCCCTGCACCTGTTTGCATCGAACGGTTGCCCGCGATGCCAACGGCAATCGACGCTGCACCCGCTCGCTCATCCGCCGCCCTGAGATATTTGTCGGGCGTGGGATTCGGCAGGAAGATATCCTCCAGCATCAATCGATCACCGCCACCGTGATCACCCACCGCCGACCACGGGACAATATTGCGCGCCTCACCCCGCAGCGGAATCACGCGGGTGCTCACACCACCGTCGGCAATCCCACCCTGCACGGTCTCAGTGCCATTTACGTAAACCGACTCGACGATGGAGTGCTCGATGCGACCCTTCGTGCCATTAAATGCCACCGTGTAGCCTTCCCATGCGTTAAAGGCATTGAGCGAGTAACTGAGCGTCGCGCCGGAATCGTAGGTCACGAGGGCATTCATCGTGTCCTCGATGTCGATGTCATCGCGGAAGACACACCGATCGCGGAAGTAACCGTCGTGCTGCTCCTGATCGAGATAGAGCTGCTTCAGCGACGGCGCGGCGGCGAGATCCATGAAGAATCCGCACTTCGCCTTCTCCGGACAGGTCTGGCAGCGCTCGTGCGGGCCTGTGAGGCCGAGTCGCCTCGCCATTGCCGGCGTATAGAATTCGCGTTTGCCCATGGCCATCACCGCCACCGGCATCGCACCCAGCCACCAGTTCACGAGATCGAAGTGATGCGTCGATTTGTGCACAAACAAGCCGCCCGAGTTCTTTTTGTTACTATGCCAGCGGCGAAAATAGTCTGCCCCATGGTGCGTATTGAGCAGCCAGTGGAAATCCACCGACAGCACGTCGCCGATCTCTCCGCTCATCAGCAGATCCTTCACCTGCGAGCGCGGCGGTGAATAACGGTAGTTGAACGTTACGCGACAGCTGCGCCCCGTGCGCTTCCGCGCATCGAGGATCGCCCGACATTTTTCCGCATCCGTCGTCATCGGCTTTTCCGTGATGACGTCGCATCCGGCCTCCATCGCTCGCACGATGTAGTCGTGGTGCGCCGAATCTGCCGTCGTCACAATCACGGTCTGCGGCTTCGTCTCGGCCAGCATGCGCGCGAAATCGGCCGCCAGATATCCGGCCGGCACGGTCGCTCCGTTGCGCACGGAGCGACCGCGCGCCACTTCGAGTCGTCCCGCGTTGGAGTCGCACAACGCCACCAATTCGGCGGTGGGCGCATGCACTTTTTCGATGCCGTCCTGATACAATTCATGCCGCGAACCGAGGCCGACAATGGCGTAGCGGCGACGGAGGGGATTGGAAGCAGGCAGGCGCGAGGAAGAAGAAGCAGACATGAAGCAGGTGGCAATTTTCAGCGCAAAGACAAGGGGATAGGGACACGAGTCCGGCAAAACGGGCAAGCCCCCATTCAACCCGGCAGCGACAGTGGAACAAACGCTGCGATGCCTCCTCCACCGTGCAACGACCCTGCGTGCCTGACAGTTCGGACGCTTGATCCGGGGCAAAAAAATCCCGCGCCATCACGGCACGGGATGCATTTCAAATCGCCTGGAGGATAGAAAACTATTTCGCGCGCGTGGCGGCCCAATCGCGCTTCATCGCCTGACCATCGCGGCCGGGGCTCTCGATCGACCCGGTGATCTTGTCGCCCTCGAGTTTACCTTCGTATTTTGAGACGCGCTTGTTGCCGTTAAATTCCGTCGTAACGGTAAATGCGACTACTCCGCCCTTGAACGAACCGTCGCCGATCGCGACTTCCGGGATAGTATTGTCGCCCATCTGCCAGGCGGCCAGCGTGCCGGTCAACTTGCCGTCCTTCAGCTCGAGCTTGATGGAGCGCTCAACGCCTTGGCCACCTTGACGTCCTTGTTGGGTCCACTTCCACGTGCCCGTGGGGGAAGCGTCGGCGGCGAACGCTGCGACGGTGATTAGACAAGCGGCAAAGAATGCTGCGAGGAACTTGCGAGGGGATTTCATAGGGTTTGGGTTAACTGACCGGGTATCTGACGAACCAACCGACCAAAAGATGCGCGGCGGAGACCAACAACCATCGACCGCTCAGACTGTCCGTGGCCCGGCCGCAGATTCGGCCCGCAGTTGCTGCAAAAGCGCCTGGATGTAACCGAAACAAAAAGCGAAGGCCTTGTGTCCTCCGGTGTCGCCCGCGATCTGCGGAACGTGATCCGGCATGATCAATCCGTCGAATCCGACCTCGCGATAAGTCCGGAGCGCACGTGGCATGTCGACGTCACCATCGTCCGGCAAAGTCTCGGCGAAGTTCAAGAAGCCGCCCCGGATATTCCGGAAGTGCACGTTGAATATCTTCTTTTGCCCGCCGAAGTAGCGGATCACGTCGTGGATCTCTTCGTTGGGCTTCGCGAGCATTTCACAGACCGTGCCCTGACAGAAGTTTAGTCCGTGGTAGGGGCTAGCCGAGGTTGCTACGAACCGCTTCAGACCGTCGACATTCCCCAGAACCGTCTCGACACCACGCCAACCGCGACCCTTCGGCATCGAGGGGTCCTGCGGGTGGAGTGCGACCCTAACTTTCGCTTCCTCGGCCACCGGCACCACGCGCTTCAGGAAATACTCGATGCGATCCCAATATATCTCCTCGGTCACCTTCCCCGCTTCCGTCAACGGCGGCTCCTGCTTAACCGATCCGTAGTCAAACGTGCTCAGGCTCGCGCCACCCCGCCCGATAGTGCGCTCGGTGCGGACCACGCCAATAAACGTCAAATTGTATTTCACCATCGGGATGCCTGCCCGGCCGGCGTTCCGGATCATCGTGCAAATATCTTCCAGCGCGCGGTCGCGCTCCGGGTCTTTTCCGAGCAGGATCTCGGGCATTTCCGCCTTGGCGATTTCCCGCGAACTCATCGGCAGGGGCAGGCAATCGAGCTGGATGCCAAACGACTCGACGTGCTTCCGTAGACGACCGAGAGCATCAACGCTCCACTCATCCATCTTCCGACCAAGTTGGCCGCTGCAGATATTTTTCACCCCAAACGCCGCGAGCGCCCGCAGCGTCGGCTCCGAGTGATCGTGCTGGTGGCCCGCCTTCATCAACACCGGCGGCACCTTGGCGGCCGGCACCGCCGCCGCAGCCGCTTGTGCCGGCACACCGGCCAGCCCGAGCGCCCCAGCGCCGAGCGAAATATTCCCCAAGAACTCTCGGCGGCGCATGCCAGCCTCGAGCCGACTGATGCCACGGGACTTCATGGGATCAGTCCAACCACTTCACGATCATCGAGCGGGCCTTGGCGTCATCCGGGCCGTCCTCGGCCATTAGCTTCCCATCCGGGCCGAAGACCTTGAAGTGAGGAATTGAGTTGAGGTTATACTGACGGGCCACCGGAGACTTCCAATCGATGCCTTTGACATCGGGCCGGTTGATATCGACCGCGACCACTGCGATATCGGCCCGTTTGCCATGCATCTTTTCAAGGGCTGGTGCGATGGCGCGACAAGGAGGACAAAACTCGCTCGTGAAATCGAATACCGTGATTTTTCCGGGAACAAGGTAATCGGTTATCTTCACTTCCTGCCCCGCAGCGATGCGGCGCGGCTTGGCGCCCTTCGAGGTGAGATCGGTCGAGGCGGCGCCCACCGCGAGCGCGACGCCGGCGGCCAGGGCAAGACCGATTGTGAGGGTGCGACGAAACATCATAGTTCTCCGTGGTTATGTAGGGGCAAGGGGCGGGCAAACCGACGCCCCATGCCTCCCTCCCTCCTGACGGTGAGTCAAACGCATTGTCGACCGAACTTCGCATCCGCCCAGCCGCGCCTTGACAGCCGCCCGCGTCCCTCCTTTGTCTTCGCCCAGACATGAACCTTGCTGGCACGACGCTCTCGCTCGCTCTCGCCCACTCCTCCGTGGTCGTAGCCTCCGTCGTATCCGTATCTGTCTCCGTATCCGCCGTTACTTCGGCGCCGCGAGGGTTCTAAAACGTCACACGACTTTAGCCCCTCCGGTGCCAAACCGGAGGGGCTTTTTTTTGCCCGGCCGGTTTCCCGAGGGGCCTTCATCACCGAAAGGCCTCCCATGCAAACCCACCACCCGCTCCCTCCCGCACCGCCGACGCACGAGTTTCTCGTGCTGTGCGCCCGGCCGGAAATGACCCTCACGCCCACTCCAACGCTCGCGCAACCTGCCGATACCCCGCGCCGCCGCCTGCTGGCCGATGTAGACAGCATATTCTGGCGCCCCGCCCATTTCGGCGACGATGCCGCATAAAAAAGGGTGGACCGCGCCAGCGGCGCGTTTCCACCCTTCGGGTCCGCCGGTCGGCGGAAAGCAATCGGACGCGGCGTTACACCAGCGGCACGCTGCCCGGTATTGGCACGGGCGTGAAGACACCAGGCCCCGGAGCCGGGTTCTTCGGGAAGATGTCGAGTTTCGATCCTTCCAAGAGCCATTTCCACGAGACCTCACGGCCGGTATACGCGGCCATGCGACCGCCGATTGCGGTGAGCGTGCTCAAGGCGACTTGCTCACCTTCGTTGAGCAGATTGCCGGTGCGGATGCTGTTGATGAGATCCGTGTGCTCGACCACGTAGGGATTCGGGTTCTCGCCTTTGTATTCATAGCTCTTTTCCCCTTTAATATAGTGCGTGCAGTCCGAGGTGCCCTTGGTGCCCACCACGCGCTCGGCCACGCGGGTCGCCGATTTCGGCGTGTGCCGGCACATGCTCATGACGCGGGCGCCGTTGGCATATTCCATCTCCACTGCAAAGTGATCCCAAATATTGCCCGGGATGCTGCCGCGATTCTGCCGGCCGCCCATGCCGTAGAATTTCACCGGCGGCCCGCCAAACGCCCAGTTCATCACGTCAAGATTGTGAAGGTGCTGCTCGACGATTTGGTCACCGCTCAACCAGTCCCAGTGATACCAGTTCCAGCACTGCCACTCAAAGTCGCTCAATTTGGCGAGGTCGGGAAACTTCGGGTCGTTCTTCTCGCGGAACCAGATGCCGTCGCCATTCCAGTAGCACTGGCCCCCGACGAGTTCGCCGATGTCGCCGCCATGGATGCGCTTCATTGTCTCAAGGTAGCTCGGCTGGTGGCGGCGCTGGGTGCCGGCCACGACCGCGAGTTTCTTCTCCTTCGCGAGCCTCGCCGTCTCGATCACGGAGCGCACGCCCACCGGATCGACCGCCACGGGCTTCTCCATGAAGACATGCTTGCCCGCGGCGACCGCCGCCGCGAAATGCGCCGGACGGAAGCCGGGCGGCGTGGCCAGAATCACGAGGTCAACGTCGTCGCAGGCCACGACTTTCT